>CAWWAF010000057.1:0-24210 GCA_963934795.1 uncultured bacterium | reverse complement strand
TACGACACGCGCTACCCCACGCTACTGGCGGCCATTGCAGACCCGCCGCCGGTGTTGTGGATACGCGGCCAGGTCGAGGCGCTTCGGACGCCCGCGGTGGCCGTCGTCGGCTCCCGCGCGGGCTCTGCATACGCCCGTGAGATGGGACGAGAGCTGGGATCCGCGTTGGCCGCTCGCGGCGTCACAGTGGTGAGCGGCCTGGCCCGGGGCATCGACGCCTCTGCTCATCAAGGGGCGCTGGCGGTAGACGGATGTACCGTGGCCGTCATGGGCTCAAGCGTGGACATCGTGTACCCTCCCGAGCACATTGGACTGGTGGCCGACGTCACACGCCGCGGCGCCGTTGTCAGCGAGTTGCCACCGGGCACGGGCCCTCGGCCGGCGTATTTTCCAATGCGGAATCGCATCATCAGCGGATTGTCACGAGCCGTCGTGGTCGTGGAGGCGGCGGAACGAAGCGGCTCGCTGATCACCGCGCGTTTGGCGCTGGAGCAGGGTCGCGAAGTGATGGCGGTTCCGGGGAACGCGTTGTCCGGGCGAAACCGCGGCGCACACGCCCTGATCAAAGATGGGGCAAAGCTTGTGGAGCGTGTGGACGATATCTTAGAAGAGATCGGGCCGGCCCCGTCTGCGGAGCGGACGCCACCGACGCCGCTGGACCCATTGCTGCGGCAGTTGGCTCCCGGGGACAGCTACGATCTTGACGAGCTGATAGCGCTGTCTGGGCTCGACGGGCCCCGACTGTTGCCCCATTTGCTGTCACTCGAGCTTGATGGGCGCCTGGCTCGTGTTGCTGGGGGGCGCTTTCGTCGAGCGACCCGCGTGGGCTGCTGATCGGGCGGGGCGGGCTGTCCCAACGGCCGCGCGGTGGAGAACGTTGCGGTGAGCGGAGACCGCGCCGAGCGCTGTGCTGCGCTGGTTCGGAAGGGTGGTAGGGTAGATCTCGAACGCCGGTGAGGCTGACATACGTCATCCGTACACCACATGGTTGCCTCAAATAGAGGGTAGGGCATATGCCAAAGGCACTGGTTGTCGTGGAATCGCCGGCTAAGGCGAAGACCATCAACAAGTACCTCGGGCGAGACTTTAAAGTTGTCGCCTCGATGGGTCACATCCGAGATCTGCCAAAGAGCAAGCTCGGTGTCGATATTGATGAAGGATTCGTCCCGGACTACGAGGCGATCCCGGCTCGTAAGAAGGTGATCAAGGAGCTGCGAGACGCCGCCAAAGGGGTCGACCAGATTTACGTCGCGACTGACCCTGATCGGGAAGGCGAGGCCATCGGATGGCATCTTGCCAACGAATTGGGGAAGGGCCGGAAGGTCGGGCGTCTATTTTTCAACGAAATCACGAAGACCGCGGTGCTGCAGGCTCTCAAAGAAGAGCGCGACATCGATCTCAAGATGGTCGATGCCCAGCAGGCGCGGAGGGTACTCGACCGCTTGGTCGGATACAAACTGAGTCCATTGCTGTGGGACAAAGTCAGACGGGGGCTCAGTGCCGGCCGGGTGCAGTCGGTCGCTCTCAAGCTGGTCTGCGACCGAGAGAACGAGATCGAGAAGTTCGTCTCTGAGGAATACTGGCATCTCTTCGCGAGACTCGCCGGCCAGGTGCCGCCCGAGTTCGATGCGAAAGTCGTCAAGCGCGGCAAGCAGGCGCTGAAGGTCACCAACGAGGCCGAGGCGAAGCAGGTGGTGTCGGACCTCGAGGGTGCCAGTTTTGTGGTCAGCGCGGTGGCCAAGAAGGAGCGCAAGAAGCAGGCGCCGCCGCCGTTCATCACCAGCAAGCTGCAGCAGACCGCGCGATTCCCCGTCAAGAAGACGATGATGGTCGCCCAGCAACTGTATGAGGGCATCGAACTCCCTGATGAGGGGGCCGTCGGTCTGATTACATACATGCGGACGGACTCTCCCCGGGTGGCCGACCAGGCGATCACCGACGTGCGCGCCTATATCGCCGAGAGCCACGGAGACGCATTCGTACCGGAAAAGCCACGGTATTTCCGCAAGAAAGCGGACGCCCAGGATGCCCACGAAGCCATCCGGCCGACGGGGATGCAATACGACCCTGAGACCGTGCGTCCCCACCTGACGCGCGATCAGTACTCGCTCTATCGACTGATCTGGAACCGGTTTGTCGCGTCGCAAATGGCTCCCGCCCTGTTCGACGACACGACGGTGGAGGTCAGCGCGGGAGACTATCTCCTTCGCACGAAGGGTTCGGTCCAGCGGTTTGCCGGGTGGCTGTCCCTCTATCAGGCTGAGACCCCTAGCGAGGGAGATGCAACCGGGACTCCCTCGGACGCCGCGCCTGAGGCCGACGATGGGGCAACGTCGGACCTGCTCCCGGCGCTCAACGAAGGAGACCGCCTCGAGCTTCGCACGCTCGATCCGCAGCAAAAATTCACCCAGCCGCCGCCCCGTTTCAGCGAGGCGACGCTGGTCAAAGAGCTGGAGGAGAACGGGATCGGTCGACCCAGTACTTACGCGTCGATCATCGGAGTGCTCCAGACGCGCGAATACGCCGAGAAGGTTGACGCACGGTTCCGTCCCACCCGCCTCGGTCGGCTGGTGATTGACCTGCTGGCCGAGAGTTTTCAGGACATCCTGGCGGTCGACTACACGCGGAGCCTCGAAGATCAGCTCGACAAGATTGAAGGCGGTGAGGCCGACTATCGCACCATGCTCGACACCTTCTATAAGAAGTTCAGCTCCGATCTCGGGCAAGCTGCCGAGTCAATGCCGAACATCAAGATCGGAGGGCTTCCCAGCGAGGAGGTGTGCGACAAGTGCAGCTCGCCGATGGTCGTCAAGGTTGGGAAATTCGGGGTCTTCCTGGCGTGCAGTGCGTATCCGGACTGCTCGAACACGCGTGAGGTCGAGCAGGCCGATCAGCCGGCCGCGGACGAGGAGCCGGACGCGTGTGAAAACTGCGGGAAGCCGATGCTGGTCAAACGGGGCCGTTTCGGCCAGTTCCTGGCCTGCTCAGCGTACCCGGAGTGCAAAACGACGAGAAAACTGATCGAGACGAAAGGCGGGCTCACCGCGGCCAAGCCTGACCAGATGCTCGACGAGAAATGCCCCAAGTGCGAGTCGAACTTGGTGGTCAAGCAGGGGCGTTTTGGCGAGTTCACGGCGTGCAGCAACTACCCGGCGTGCAAATACGTCAAGCTCAAGTCCACGGGGGTGGTCTGTCCGAAGGACGGGGGCGATGTCGTTGAGCGTAAATCGAAGCGGGGCCGCGCCTTTTACGGGTGCGACAATTACCCGAAGTGCGATTTCACGCTCTGGAACCGCCCGTTGGCCGAGGTGTGTCCGAAATGTAGCGCACCGTATCTCGTGGAGAAGATTACAAAGCGGTGGGGGCATCAGGTGCTGTGCGACAACGAGGACTGCGACTATGAGCGGACCGAGGAAGCCGCGTCGGCCTGAGGCATGATTCACATCATTGGCGGCGGCCTGGCAGGGAGCGAGGCCGCCTGGCAGGCTGCCTCCCGCGGCGTGTCCGTCACCCTGTACGAGATGCGCCCCGAGCGGCCCACGCCGGTGCATCACACAGACCAGCTCGCCGAGCTGGTCTGTAGCAATTCCTTTCGCGCCGACAAAATCGAGAACGCCGTTGGTCTGCTGAAGGCTGAGATGCGGCGGTTGGACTCGCTCGTGATGAGGGCCGCCGATGCGACCCGTGTGCCGGCCGGCGGCGCCTTGGCGGTCGATCGGGTGCGCTTCGCCCAGGTGATCACCGCGGCCTTGGACGAGGCGCCGCAGGTCACCATCAAGCGCACGGAAGTGCCGGATCTCGCACGAGCGGGCGATGTGCGAGAGCCAGTCATCGTGGCCACCGGTCCGTTGACGTCACCCAGCTTGTCCGAGGCGGTGTCCACCCTCGTGGGGCGCGAGCATCTCTACTTTTACGATGCGATCAGCCCCATCGTGCTGGCGGACAGTATCGACGAGGACATTGTGTTCCGGGCCTCGCGCTGGGGGCGCGACAGCCCCGCGGTCGAACTAGACGACGAACACCCGGGCGTCAGATGCGCGGTCGGCGCCCAGGGGGACGGCGACTATCTCAATTGTCCGATGACGGCCGACGAGTATCGGCGCTTTTTTCAGGCGCTGGTCGGAGCCGAGCTGGCGACCGTCCATGAGATCGATCGCGAGCGCTTTTTCGAAGGGTGCCTGCCGATCGAGGTGATGGCCCGTCGCGGCGAGGATACGCTGCGGTTTGGTCCCATGAAGCCGGTCGGGCTTGTCGACCCCAAGACCGGACGTCGCCCGTACGCCGTCGTGCAGTTGCGTCAGGACACGCTGGCCGGCGACCACTTCAGCCTGGTGGGGTTTCAGACGCAGCTCAAGTGGGGCGAGCAGAAGCGGGTGTTGCGCTTGATACCGGGATTGGAGCACGCAGAGTTCGTTCGTTTTGGCATGATTCATCGCAACACTTATATCAACGGCCCCACCGCATTGCGTCCAACCTGGCAGTGCACACAGGATCCGTCCGTGTTGTTTGCCGGTCAGATCTCCGGGGTCGAAGGGTACGTGGAATCGGCGGCGAGCGGGTTGATCGCCGGCCTCAACGCAGCCGCACTCGCCCGGGGCGATCTGCCTCAGGCTCCGCCACGCGAGACGGCCATCGGGGCCCTGGGTCACTATGTGTCGCACGCGAACCCGAGCAACTACCAGCCGTCGAACATTGCATTTGGTCTGATTCCTGTGCCAGAGGGCGCGCCGCGGCGTCGGGCCGACCGACGCCGGGCCGTGGCCGAACACGCGCTCGCCCGCATCGACGAGTGGCGGGCGACACTACCACCAGTCAGCACCGCCTATGCACACGCACCTGCGCTGCTTTCTTGAATATCTGCGGCTCAACCGCAATGCCTCGGCGCGCACCGTGTGCGCCTACGAGAGTGACCTGCGGCAGTTCCTGAGTTTTCTGGAGCAGCACCTTGAGCGTCCGGCCGACCAGATCACGCCTCGTGAGGTGGATCACCATGCCATTCGCGGATTCATGGCCGTGCTCTACGATCGGGGGAACAGTCGAGCCTCGTCAGCCCGGCGGCTGGCCGCCATTCGGTCGTTCGGTCGCTATCTCCGCCGCGAGCAGCAGATCGACCAGGAGCCAGGTGCGCTGGTGGCGACACCCAAGCAGGAGCTCAAAGTGCCAGCGCGGCTTGAGATACCGGAGGTGGAAGCGTTGCTGGCTGGACCCGACGCAACGACGCCCCTGGGACGACGCGACCGGGCGATTCTCGAATTGTTCTACGCCTCTGGACTTCGTTTGAGCGAACTGGTCGGATTGGACCTGGAGGACGTTAACCTGGGGAGCCGCTTGGTTCGTGTGCTGGGGAAGGGCGGGAAGGAGCGCATCCTGCCATTTCATCGGAATGCGGGTGACGCGCTGCGGGCCTATCTTGGCGACCGAGAGACGCTGGTGCAATGCGCTCCGGAGCGGGCGACCGACGCGCCCTTGTTCCTCAATTACCGGGGGGGACGTTTGTCGACCAGGAGCGTCGACCGCTTGGTGCGCCGATACGTGTCAGCGACGAGTGCGCGGATGGGCATCAGTCCGCATGCGCTGCGGCACTCGTTCGCGACCCACATGCTCGAACGCGGGGCCGACCTTCGTGCGATCCAGGAGCTCCTGGGACACGCGCGGCTTACCACGACCCAGCGCTACACCCACGTCAGCACCGCCCAGCTGATGGCCCTCTACAAGAAGAGCCACCCCCGAGCCTAGCCGCCCGTGGTCAGAGGCGCGCCGCCATCGCGCGCCGCGGACGCGGTAAATCGATCCCGAGCGTCTTGCTCTTGTAGTTCATGACGCGTGGGGTGATCTGCAACAGTTCCGCCGCGTCTTTCTGGACCCAGTTGGACATCGTCAGCGCTTCCGTCACCGCTTGTCGCTCGATCTCTTCAAGCGCGATGCCGGTCGGTGGGATCTTGACCGCGGCGGCCACCTCTGACCCGTCGAGGGTGGGAGACAGCTCACCGAGGCGCAAGTCCTCTTTGGTGATGATATTGCCCTCGGCAAGCAGGACGGCGCGTTCGATCGCATTTTCCAGCTCACGTATGTTCCCTGGCCAGTTGTAGCGTTGGAGCAATTTCTCCGCGGACGGATCGAGTCCGACCATCTTCTTGCGGAGGTCGCCCGAGAACCGTCGGATAAAGGTCTTGGCGAGCGCGCCGATGTCTTCCTTGCGATCACGAAGCGGCGGCATTTCGACCGACATCACGTTCAGCCGGTAGTAGAGGTCCTCGCGAAACTCACCGGTCGCCACCATTTTCGATTAGGTTCCGGTTGGTCGCGGTGATGACTCGCACGTCCACCCGTATGGTGCGAGTGCCTCCGAGGCGCTCGAATTCCTGTTCCTGCAGCACTCGCAGGATCTTGGCCTGCGTGTTCGCGCTCATATCCCCGACCTCATCGAGGAACAGACTGCCCTGGTCCGCTTGTTCGAACCGACCGATCCGCTTTCGGTCGGCGCTCGTGAACGCACCCTTCTCGTGTCCGAACAGTTCGGACTCGAGCAGGTTTTATTGCAGGGCCGCGCAGTTGACCCGTACGAAGTTCCGGTTTGCGCGTGGTGAATTTTGATGCAGTGCGGCGGCAATGAGCTCTTTGCCCGTGCCTGTTTCTCCGCGAATCAGGACGGTTGTATTGGTCTTCGCGACCTTGCGCACGATGTTCAGTACACGCTGCAATGCCCCGCTTGCGCCGACGATGCGGTCGAAGTCGTAGATGTCCGGTTGGGTGTGACGCAGATAGTCGATTTCGTGCTTCAGCCACCGAACCTCAAGAGCCTTGTCGATCTTGAGCTCCATCTCCTCGATCTCGAAGGGCTTCTGCACGTAGTCGACCGCACCGATCTGCATCGCTTCGACCGCGGTCGGGACCGACCCGAATGCGGTCATCAGAATGACCGTGATCGTCGGCTGGAGTGCCTTCGCCGTGCGAAGCACCTCCATGCCGTCGCTGCCGCCCATCTTGAGATCGCACACGACAACATCGAACTGTCCCCTGTGCAGCTGTTCGATGGCGGCGTTTCCGCTGTCCGCTTCTTCGACGTCGTGGCCGTTTTCGCTCAATGCGCGTGCGATGCCGCGCCGCAATGAGTCGTGGTCGTCAGCGATGAGGATCCGTTCCTTAGACATGCAGTCTCCCTGCGGTGCGGGGGGCCGGCACCGGCTCGGCGGTTGGGTCTGTGGCACGTGGTACCGGCAATAGGACTCGGAACCGTGTCCCGCCCCCGTCCCGTGGACCAACGTCAATGCGGCCGTCGTGGGCGTGGACGATCTTGCGAACGATGGCGAGCCCGAGACCCGACCCTCGTGGCTTGGTCGTAAAGAAGGGGCTAAAAAGCTGCTCGGTGACTTCGGCCGGGATACCGGGGCCGTCATCGGCGACCTCGACCGTTACGTGACCGACGTACTCCGGCTGTTCGCCCGGTTCCGCGGAGTTGTCGGCCGCCGCGTAGTCGGAGGTCAACCAGACATGTCCGCCGTCCGCCATCGCCTCGACCGCGTTCGTGAGCAGGTTCGTGAAGAGTTGACGCAGCAATAAACCGTCCGCCTGCAACAGCGGGAGGCCCCGGTCTCGGTCTACGACGATCGTCGTCCGGTCGGCACCCGGTAGTTTGCGGACCGTGACGGTGGCGTCGCCGACCACCGTGGCGATCGAGACCGGCTCGACCTGTAAGCTCACCGGGCGGACGAATTCAAGGAACTGGACGACGATCTGGTTCGCCATCTTCGCGCCGTCAATAATCTCCGTCAGCAATCCGTGGGCGTCCGGCGACTCCGGTAGCTGCCTTTGGAGGACTCCCGCCACGACCTGGATACCGGCGAGCGGGTTCTTGACTTCGTGGGCGACCGCGGCCGCCATTTCGCCAAGGGCCGCCAGGCGGTCTCGCAGTAGTTCGCGCTCTTCGAGTTCTTCAACGCGCGTGAGATCCCTGAACAGCAACGCCGCCCCTGAGACGGGGCCGTCCGGCTCGGCAATCCGGGACAAGGTGTAGCCGATCGCCTTTCCCGATGACCGCAGGCGGAGTTCGGCCCGATTCGGGAGCGCGGCGTCGGTGAACGCCAGTGAGAGCACGTCTGTCAGATCATGATCCCGACCCAACACCTCAGCAAACGGCCGACCGATGTCGCTCGGCGACGCCTCCATCCCCAAAATGCGGTAGGCGGCGTCGTTCACGACCGCGATGGAGCCGTCGCGCCAGACGGCAATGACGCCGTTGCGAAGGCTGTGGACGACATTGCGATAGAACGCTTCTCGGTCAACCATTCGGTGGTCCACGTGGTAGACGAACGTACCGGTCCCTCAGCTGGTGCCCCGTGTCCGACGGCGGATCGGCTGTATTGCCGAATCTGGTTCGGACACTCGTCTCGATGGACGGGACGACGATTTTGTTATCGGGTGGCCCGGCTGGCCTTAATAGGCTGGTGGCGCGCAACGGCCGGGCCCATCATGCGAGCCGGGCGCTTTCAGATTTGTATGTGGACCAGTCTTGGTCCCACCGCGGCGGCCGGTGTTGAGAGAACGGGCGCGTTGTTGGTGCGCCTTAGGACGCTGACTCCTGCAGCGCTTCCCATTGCCCCATGAGGTCTCCTACTTCCCACATCAACTTTTCGTAGCGGGTGATCACGGGCTGCGCTGCGTCACGGTCGTCGTAGAACCCCGGTGCGGCCATGGCGCCCTCAACATCCTGAATGTCCCTCTCGCGGTCGGCGATACGGCGCTCCAGGTCGTCGATACGCTTGAGCTTGGCTGATTGTGCTCGCTGCTGGCGACGATCGTGCTGGTTTCGTCGACGCTGCTCATCGCGCGTGGACTTGCCGCTGGGTGCGTTGGGTGCGCTGGCTGCGCTGCGTGCGGTCGCAGCCTTTGCAGCGGAAGGTGTCCGCGGGCTCGCCGGCGGCTTCGCCGCGCGCTGGTTCTTGCTCCACCGGAACTCCTCGTAGGTGCCCGGATAGCGGCTGGCTTCGCCGTGGCCCACTTCGATGATGGACGTCGCCAACTGTTCCACGAAGTATCGGTCATGTGACACGAAAATGAGCGTGCCCTGGAAGGCCTTGAGTGCATCCAGCAGCACGTTCGTCGAGTCGATGTCGAGGTGATTCGTGGGCTCGTCCAGCATCAGCGTGTTGGAGGGCTGCAGCAGCATCCGAGCCACGGCAAGCCTGGTGCGCTCGCCGCCGGATAGGACCCCGACGGGCTTGTGAATGTCGTCGCCCGAGAACAGGAACCCGCCGAGGATGTTGCGGATAGACGGGACCATGTCGGTCGATGAACTGGTGCCGAGGGTGTCGTACACCGTGAGCTTCGGATTCAGGCGCGTCGCCTCGTCCTGCGCGAAGTACTGCGCGACCAGGTTGTGGCCCTCTATCCGCTCGCCGGTGTCGGGCGCCTCAGTCCCGGACAACATGCGCATCAGTGTCGACTTTCCAGCCCCGTTCGGTCCGACGATGGCTATCCGGTCGCCTCGTTCAATGTGCGCGTCGACCCCGTCGAGCACGACCGCGGTCTCGTAGGCCTTCCGCACTCCGCGCAATTCCAGCGCGATGCGCCCGCTGCGCCGGCAGTCAGGGAACGAGAAGTGCACCCGCTTCCGGGCGACCGGTACCTCGATGGGCACGATCTTGTCGAGCATCTTGACCCGGCTCTGCACCTGGGCGGCTTTCGTCGCCTGATAGCGGAATCGGTCGATAAACAACCGTACGCGCGTGATTTCCTCATCCTGCCGGCGTTTTTGCTCCAGCAGGGCCGCAATCCGAGCTTCCCGGGCGACCAGATACTCGGAATAGCTGCCGTTGTACGGCGTCAAGGTCCGCAACCCCACCTCGGCGATTCGGGTGACGACCCGGTCCATGAAATACCGGTCATGGGACACCAGGATGAGCGCGTAGGGATAGTCGCCGAGAAAGTCCTCAAGCCAGTTGCGGGCCTCAAGGTCGAGATGATTTGTCGGTTCGTCCAGGAGCAGGACGTGCGGCTGTCGCAGAATGAGCGTCGCGAGCGCGATCCGCATCTGCCAGCCGCCGGAGAAGGTGTCGGTCGGTTGGGCGTATTGCTCAGGGGTGAACCCGAGGCCGGCCAGGACGCCAGCCACTCGAAGATCTATCGTGTAGCCGTCTTCATCTCGAAAGCGGTGCTGCAGGTCGCTGTAGCGCTCAAGCATCGCCTCCTGCTCCTCGGGCGATCGCTGCTGGTCCGCGAGCTGCTCCTCGATCTCGTGCATCGCCTGCTTCACCGTCAGGAGCGGTTGAAACGCGGTGCTGACCTCGTCCAGGAGCGTTCGGCCTGAGTGACGTAATCCGTCCTGCGGGAGATACCCGACCGTGATCGCCGCCTGCTTAATCACGTTGCCGCTGTCGGCATCGTCAAGGCCCGCCACCATGCGCAGGAGCGTGGTCTTGCCAGCCCCATTTGGACCGCACAGTCCGACACGGTCGCCGGCAGCGATTTGCCAGTTGACGTTCTCGAAGAGCAGACGGTCGCCGTAGCCCTTCGTGAGGGACGAGAGTTGGAGCATGCCCGGAGTGAGCTAGTTGGAAGTCCTGATGGGTGGTCGTGCGGTCAGCTGAGCGGGGGAGGCCGGCGCCGACACTACTCGCCCAGCGCCCGTGCCGCCACCGCCAAGACCTTGGGCACCTTGAACGGTTTGGTGAGATACCCGGAGACGCCAAGATTGGCGGCCTCGATCGCACTGGCTTCGGTCGAGAACCCGGTGATGATGATGACCGACAGGTCGGCGTTCAACCGTCACGCTTCCTCAATGACCGTGAGGCCATCCATGCCCGGCATCTGCAGGTCGGTAATGAGCAGGTCGTAGCGACTGAGCCGCATCCGCTCCAGCGCGACCTGGCCGTTCGGTGCCAATTCGACCTCGTAATCTGCCAAGGCGAGCGTTTTCGCCAGCAGGTCGCGAATGCTTGCCTCGTCGTCCACCACGCGTACCCGTGGTGGCCCTTCGGGCCTTGGCTCGGCCGAGATGCTCGGGGACGAGGGGGTTGGAACCGGAATGCTGTGGGAACGCTCGCGTTCGAGCCAGGCGTCGATATCAGCTTTTCGGAAACGCCACTGTCGTCCGACGCGGACGGCAGGGATTTTTCCAGCCTTGATCAATCGATACACGGTCCGCAGATTGACCTGCAGATATTCGAGAACCTCGTCGGTGGTCAGAAATGTTTCGTCAATCATAGCGGCGCGACCGTGTGAAAGTGCTCTAGAGTACCACTGTTTGGCCCATTTTCGCGTCCCCCAGGACGACGGGTGGCGTGCGCTGCAGGGTGGCCTGGGTGGGCAGGACACGATCAGCCGCACACGATGGCGGGGTGGGGAAATGGGGCGCTGGCGTGAGCCGACATTTTCGACCGGCCACTTCGGACCCGCCGGCGTCTAATCACTGGTGTGGGGCGTTTGTCCGTAGGCGTCGGGCGCGCCGCGACACAGGCACGGATCAGCACATGCGTAGTTCAGTGACCCAAGACAATGGGCGGGGTGCACACGACGGCGTTCGGCATGCAGAGAACTGACGAAGAGCTCGTTGCGCTCGCGATTACCGGCGATTCGGAGAGCTTTAATGAACTCGTCCGGCGCTGGGAGCGCCAGATCTATGCCTTGGCCTATCGGGTGCTCGGACGCGAAGAGGAAGCCAGAGACGTCTGTCAGGAGACGTTCTTACGTGCGTTCCGTGGCATCAAGGGCTTTAAAGGGCAAGCGAAGTTCTCGTCGTGGCTGTATCGCATCGCCCTGAATTTATGTCGGGACTGGATCCGGAAGGAGCGCCGGTCTGCGGTCATGACGCCGCTCGACGCTGACGGGGAAGCACCACTGCCAGACCTGACGGTCGAGACCGCCGAAGCCCGCACGGTGCGACGCGATCTCGGGCGGTTGATGACCGACGCGATGGCCACGCTGTCCGAAGATCAGCGCACGACTATTGTGCTCAAGGAGTACCACGGGCTCACGTTTCAGGAAATTGCCGATCTGCAAGACAGCCCGCTGAGCACGGTCAAGACTCGGCTCTATCAGGGGCTCAGTGTGCTGCGCAAGCAGTTGCGGCGAAAGGGCGTGCACGGGACGGCCACTCTCAGCGCGGTTCCGACGGCGTCACTGATGGCGAGAAGCCATCGCAAAGTGGTGAATTTAGACCGATGACCGAAATCAGCTGCATTGAACAGGACGCTTTGGTCGACTACCTCTATGGCGAGGCTGACGACGACACCCGCCGACGCATCGAGACCCACGCGCGTGGCTGTGCGCAGTGCGCCGACGAGATTGGTGGGCTGCGGGAGGTGCGCGACACCCTCGAGACGTGGAATCCGCCCCCGGCCGCGATTGGGTTTCGCGTTGTCTCACCTGACGGCGACGAGCCGCAACACGGGGCTGTTGCGCCAGCTCCCCGGTTCGGCTGGGGTCTACTCGGCCGGGCGCCTGGCTGGGGACTGGCCGCGGCCGCCGTGTTGGTGCTGGTCACCGGGGCTGTCGTCGCGAAACCGCAGGTGCAGTTCAACCAGGGCGGCATGGTTGTGCGGATCGGCTGGACCGAGACGATGAGCTCGCCCGCGACACGTGGCGTCGATTCGGTGTCTGAGCCGGAATTGGTGGCCACCTCTGACGAGCCGCGTTCTGACTCTCAGGCTGTCCGCGGCACGCCGGTCGATACCGACGGTCGACCATCGGGAAGGGAGCCTCGCCGGGCGGAGTCCGCGCTGGGCGTTGGTGGGGCGGCCGGTGACGGCATGATGCAGGGTGTGCGTCAGATGGTGCGTGAGAGCGAGCAGCGCCAGCAGCGGGCGCTCGTCAACGGGTTGGAGCAGCTCGAGCAGCAGCAGATCAACCGCCGTCAGGCCGACCTGGTCGACCTGGAGCGGACGTTGGCGCGGATGGGTAGCGCCGACGGCGAACTCACCCGCCAACAGCTGCTGGAGTCGGTCCGCGCACTGTTGTCACGCTGAGTTGGCGCGGCAGCTGGACTGCCAGGTGGGCTGGAATGTTCCGTCCTCAGAGATGTGACAACTAGGGTTACCATATGCCTATGAATCGCGCCTTGCATCTCGCTCTGTGCTGCGGCATTGTCGTCGTGGCTGGCTGCACGTCCGCGGTGGACGTGCCGGCCGCGCTGGAGGTGACCCAACTCTCCAGCGGCTGGTTTGACGCCGGCCTCGACTCCCTTGGACGCAACAAGATCGTGCCGTCGGTGTCGTTTCGCCTCGAAAACGAGACGGCGCAGGAGTTGGGTTATCTGCAGATCAACGCGGTGTTTCGTCGCGCGGGTGAAATCGAAGGCTGGGGCACAAAGTTCGTGAGAGTGGCCGGCACCGACGGGATCCCGGCTGGCGAGGCCACGCAGATGCTGCGGCTCGATTCGAGCCGGGGGTACACCGGCGAGCAGCCCCAGGCTGAGATGCTTGGGCACACTGATTTCGTCGACGTGGAAATGGATCTCTACATCAAGCACCGTTCGCAGCAATGGGCGCTCGTCGACACCGTCGATGTCGACCGCCAGCTCCTGGTGCAGTAGCGTCGAGACCCTCCAGCCGGCGTGGCTTCTTCCACCGTCTCTCCTCGGCCAGCTTCCCCGGTTCAACTCGACCGTCGTCTCGGGCCACTCGATGGCGCGGCCATTGTGGTGTCCAATGTCATCGGCGGCGGCATCTTTCTGTTGCCGGCGTTTGTCGCGCAGTCGGTGACCCATCCATGGGCAATGCTCGCGGTGTGGGCATCTGGCGGCGCGCTGGCCTTTGCCGGGGCGATGGCCTACGCGGAGTTGGCCGCGTTGAGACCACGCGCCGGCGGCGAGTACGTCTACCTGCGCGAGGCCTTTGGTCCGTTGGCCGGATTCTTGACCGGTTGGACGTCGTTTATTGCCGGATTCAGTGGTGCGATCGCTGCCAGCGCCGTGGGTCTCGCCAGCTATCTGAGCCGTTTTGTGCCGGCGGCCGGGGACGCCACGCCGTTCCTCACCCTCCCGTTGGGTCCGTTCCAGATGGTGGTGTCGCCACAGGTGCTGGTGGCCATCGCGGTGATCGCCCTGCTCTCGACCGTCCACATGTTTGGCCTCGGGCCGGGGCGCATCGTGCAAAATCTGCTGGCTGGCGCCAAAGTTGCGCTGTTGGTCGGCTTCGTGGCGCTCGGTTTCGGACTCGGTGACGGCGACATTGCGCACTTTGGAGCCAGCGGGACCGTGTCGCCGGCCCTCTGGGTGCTGGCGCTCATTCCAGTGATGTTCAGCTACTCCGGGTGGAATGCGGCCGCCTATGTCGCCGAAGAGATGCGAGACCCTGGTCGCAACGTACCGTTGGCACTCGGTCTTGGCACGGTCGCGGTGGTGGTGATCTATCTGCTGCTCAACGCGCTCTACGTCTACGCCCTTCCTGTGGCGGAGTTCGCGACGGTTGATGTGCGGGTCGTCGACGCCGCGGCCGAACGGCTGTTCGGATCAGGCACGGCTGGACCGTTTGCCGCCGCCTCGGTGGTGATGATCGCGGCGAGCATCAGCGCGATGGTGCTGGCGGGGCCTCGCGTGTACTACGCGATGGCGCGCGACGGCCAGTTCCCGGCGTTCGCCGCGCGACTCGATCCGAAATACCGGACCCCGTCGCTGGCCATCGCGGCGCAAGGAGCCTGGGCCAGTCTCCTCGTGCTCACGGGACGCTTCGAGCAGCTCGTCGAGTACACCGGCTTTGCGATCGTCCTGTTTGCGGGAATCGCGGTGGCGTCGCTGTTCGTGCTGCGTCGCCGGCATCCTGATGAGCCTCGGCCGTTTCGGGCATGGGGTTATCCAGTCGCCCCGTTTGTGTTCGCCGTCGCCAGCGCCTTGATCGTGATGAACGCGCTGTGGCGCAGTCCCGCTACATCCGGCGCTGGCGTCCTCGTGATCCTGGCCGGCCTCCCGGTCTATGCGCTCATGCGACGGTCTCGTGCGAGCTGATCGGTGAGAGCTCGAAGCGGGTGCCCACGTTCGGAGCGCGCTCGTTCCGTTCGACCCCCAACCGCGCTTGGTCAGGTGGTTGGTTGGTCTCATCCGCGTCACGCTGGCAGCGCACCCGTCGTGGTACGCTCGACAGATGATTAGAAGCACGACCGTTCTGTCCGTGCGTCACAATGGCACCGCGGTCATGGCCGGCGACGGGCAAGTCACCTTCGGCGACACCGTGGTGAAGGCCGGAGCCAAGAAGATCCGCCGCCTCTACAACGACAAGATTTTGGCCGGCTTTGCCGGTTCTGCCGCTGACTCGTTCGCGTTGTGCTCACGGTTCGAGTCCAAGCTCGAGCAGTATCGCGGAAACCTCGAGCGTTCCGCGGTCGAATTGGCGAAGGACTGGCGCACCGATCGCGTATTGCGGCGGCTTGAAGCGATGCTGCTGGTCATGGACGCCGACGCGACCTTTCTGCTGTCTGGCACCGGCGACCTCATTGAACCGGACGACGGTATCGCGGCCATCGGTTCCGGTGGCGCGTATGCGTTGTCCGCCGCGAAAGCCCTGGCGCAACATACCGAGCTGGATGCGAGGGCGGTGGCGGAGCACGCCATGGGCATCGCGGCGTCCATTTGCATTTACACGAACGCCAGTGTCACGATCGAATCGTTGTAGCAGGCGGTTCGACGCGACTATGCCGGCGGCCTGCCTTTCCGACTGAGCGTCCGTCCAGCCACCATGCCCATCTATCTTCCGGAGTCGGCCGACGCCCTCAGGTCCTCCGCCGCGGCCGGTTCAGCCGAGCCGTCCATCGAAGCCCTGACGCCGAGAGAAATCGTCGCGGAGCTCGACAAGTACGTCATCTCCCAGGGGAGGGCGAAGCGTGCCGTCGCTATCGCCCTGCGGAACCGCATGCGGCGCCAGCAACTGTCTCCGGATCTTGCCGAAGAGGTCGCGCCGAAGAACATTCTCATGATCGGCCCCACCGGGGTCGGAAAGACGGAGATCGCCCGTCGGCTGGCCCGCTTGGCCCAGTCTCCGTTCATCAAGGTCGAAGCCTCCAAGTTCACGGAGGTCGGCTACGTCGGGCGTGATGTCGAATCAATGGTGCGGGACCTGGTGGAGCTCGCCGTGGAGATGCTGCGCGAGGAACGGCTGATCTCGGTTCGCTTGAAAGCTCGGGAGAACGCCGAATCGCGACTGCTCGACCTGCTGTTGCCTCCACTGCCGCCCTCCGTCAAAGACAACGACCCGGGACCCGCCACTGACCACCACGAGCGCACGCGCGCGCGATTGCGGACGCAGTTGGACGAAGGGCGCTTGGACGAGCGTGAAGTAGACGTCGAGGTGCCTCAGAAAGGCTTCCCGTCGCTGGAGGTGATTTCCGGTAACTCGGTAGAGGAAATCGACATCAACGTCAAAGACATGTTGCCGGGTCTGTTTCAAGGGCGATCACGGAAGAGGCGGGTCAAGGTGCCCGAGGCGCTTGACCACCTTGTGCTGGAAGAAGAGCAGAAACTGGTCGATACCGACAGCGTGAGAAAAGACGCGGTGGAGCGTGTCGAACAGGCTGGCATCATCTTTATCGACGAGATCGACAAGGTGACTGGTCGAGAGGGCGGTCAGGGTCCAGACGTGAGCCGCGAGGGGGTCCAGCGCGATATTCTGCCGATCGTCGAAGGCACGACCGTCAATACCAAGCACGGCATGGTCCGCACCGACCATATCCTGTTCATCGCGGCCGGCGCGTTTCACGTCGCGAAACCGTCCGATCTCATTCCTGAATTGCAGGGACGTTTTCCAATTCGCGTCGAGCTGGACGCGCTGGAGACGGCGGACTTCGTGCGGATTTTGACGGAGCCGCGCGGCTCGCTCGTCAAGCAGTACACGGCGCTGCTCGACACCGAGGGCGTCACGCTGACATTCGAATCGGATGCGGTGAATCGGTTGGCTGAGTTCGCCACCTTGGTCAACGAGCGTTCAGAAAATATCGGTGCTCGTCGTCTGCACACCATCATGGAAAAGTTGCTGGACGAGATTTCGTTCAATGCACCGGATCTCGACGAGAAGACGATCGTGATCGATGCGGCCTATGTCGACCTGATGTTGGCCGACATCGTCAGCAACGAAGACCTTTCCCGCTACATCCTGTGATCGTGTCAGCCGTCCGTCCAGACAGTCCCGTGTCGCTCACAGACCGGCGTTGGGCCGGCCGAAAGCGGCACGCAGCGAGGCGGGGCCGGGTTCCCCGTTCCACCGTGCTGTTGATTGGCGTCGCGATTTTGATCCAGGTTGCGTGTGGCAAGAAGGGGCCCCCCGAGGCGCCGTTCGTTCGGGTGCCGGCGCCGATGACGGATCTTCGGGTCCAGCGGATCGGCGACGACGTGGTCATTGGGTTCACGCTGCCCCTCCGGAATCAAGACGGGACTCAACCGGCCGATCTGGAACGCGTCGACATCTATGCGATGACGGTCCAGCCGCACCTTCCGGCCGACCGTGCGCTGGATCTCGAGGAGTTCGAAGAGGACGCCATGCTGGTGACCACGATCGAGGTGGCGCCGCCCCCCGAGCCGAGCGCGTCGGAGGAGCCAGCGGAGACCTCGGAGGAGCCAGTGCCGGTCGATCTCCGTCCGCGACAGGGATTCCCGGTCACGTTCTCTGAGACGATCACGGCGGCGCTGCTGGTCCCGGTTGACCCGTGGGAAGAAGAGCGTCGTCGACGAGAGCGGGATGAAGCCGAAGAGAAAGAGGACGCCGGACCACAGAAGCCGGTCAAGGTCCCGTTGATGACGCCGCCGTTGCCCGGGCCGCTCGAGCGTCGGTACGCGGTGGTCGGGGTGTCGAGTGACGGCAACGAATCTGAGCCCGCGCTACGTATCGCGGTGCCGCTCGTGACGCCGCCGTTCGCGCCGTCAGAGCTCGTCGTTACCTACGACGAAGAAGTGGCGACGGTGGCCTGGGCGCTTCCCGTCGGTGTGCGGCGCGCCGTCCAGATCACCGCAACGCCCGGGTTGGGTCCCCTCGCCGGGTCGCCGCCATCGCCGCTGGCCGACCCGGGTCAGGCGGTTCCTCCACCCCTGGTGCCGCCTCCGTCGATTGTGCCCGGCGTTGGCGGCGCGGACACGGCGGCCCCGACCGCGCCGGGTGTCGACGGTGCGGACACGGCGACCCCGACCGTGCCGGCCGTCCCGCTCGTGCCGCCGCTCGCCTCGACACCGATCGTCGAATGGCCGCCAGCCTCGCGATATGAGCTGTTCGAGCTCGTCGATCCTGGGGAGGGCTCGCCCGCCATGCCCCAGTCACTCAATCCGCTTCCCCTGACGGTCCCAACCTATGTGGACAAGCGGGTCGAATTCGGGGTTGAGCACTGTTACGCGGTCCTCACGTTGGATGTTGTGTCGGGCCTCGACGTTCGCAGTCCGCTGTCTCCGCCCACCTGTGTCACCTTTCTTGATACGTTCGCGCCAGCGGCGCCGACCGGTCTGAACGCGGTTGGGACGGCTGGCGCCGTCAGTCTCAGCTGGCAACCGAACGAGGAGGATGACCTGGTCGGGTACATGGTGTTGCGCGGCGTCGCGCCAGGTGAGACACTGCTGCCGCTTACCGTGGAGCCGATGGGGGAGGGCACCTACTTGGACGGCACGGCAGTGCCAGGGGTCGCGTATGTGTACGCCGTGCAGGCGGTCGACGACGCGGATCCGCCCAACCTCAGCCCCGCCTCGGAGACCGTGAACGCGACGGCGCGTTAGCATCGTCTTGGGATTACGCGAACCACGCTATGGACCCGCTCTACCGCATTGACCACGACGGCACGCCGCGCTACGCGGTGCGGCGGCACGACGGCTGGCGTCTCCTGGCCGGCGATCCATATGGCGAGCACACCGTGGGCGCCGGGCTCGAGACCGACACGCCCCGTCTCCTGGCGCCGGTCCTGCCGTCGAAGATCGTCGCCGTCGGCTTGAACTACAAGGACCATGCGGCGGAGATGAACAAGACGCTGCCGGACGAGCCGCTCATCTTTTTGAAGCCCTCCACCGCGGTCATTGGGACCGGCTCCGCCATTGTCATCCCGCCTGGGGCTGGGCGGGTCGACTATGAGGCGGAGGTGGGGGTCGTGATCGGCAAGACCGCCCGTCACGTCTTGGCTGCAGACGCCCACGATTACGTGCTGGGTCTGACCTGTGTCAACGATGTGACCGACCGCGACCTGCAACGGCGCGACGTGCAGTACACGCGGGCCAAGGGTTTTGACACGTTTGCGCCGGTCGGGCCCTGTGTCGTGTCGGGCGACATCGATAAGGCCATTGGCGTTGGGTCACGCGTCAACGGTGAGACGCGCCAACAATCGAGCACGCGAGAACTGATCTTCTCGATACGGGAGTTGATCGAGTTCGTGACGCGGGTCATGACCCTGTTGCCAGGCGACATCATTTCGACCGGGACGCCCCCCGGCGTGGGGCCTCTCGTACCCGGCGACCAGGTGGTCGTCGCGATTGAAGGGGTTGGCGAGTTGGTCAACGACGTGACGGCCGCCCGGGTGCGATCGCTCTGAGGTCGTTCCGGCTGCGGCGGTCCCCGCCCTACGAGGAGTGAGCAATGAAACTGTTTGTCGATTCGGCCAAGTTTGACGAAATTGCGGCGCTGACGCCGTTGGGCATCGTGGACGGGGTGACCACCAATCCGTCGTTGCTGGCGAAGGTGGGCGATGACCCGCGGGCCGTCCTGAAACGTATTTGTGAGCTGGTGCAGGGCCCGGTGAGCGCCGAAGTGGTGGCCACCGACTACGAAGGGATGCTGAGCGAGGGCCGCGAACTGGCCGCCATCGATCCCCATATCGTGGTCAAAGTACCGTTTGGCAAGACCGGCGTCCAAGCGTGTCACGCGTTGACCAGCGAAGACATCCGGGTCAACGTCACCCTGATTTTCTCTGCGGCGCAAGCGGTGCTGGCCGCCAAGGTGGGCGCCACATTCGTCAGCCCGTTCGTCGGGCGACTCGATGACATCGGCACGCCGGGCATGGACCTGATTCGGCAGTGCGTCGAGATCTTCGAGAACTTCCAGTTTCCGACTGAGGTGCTGGTGGCCAGCATTCGCGGGCCGATGCACTTCATTGAATCTGCCCGGCTCGGCGCCGACGTGTGTACCTGCCCACCGAACGCGATCGACGCCCTCTTCAACCATCCGCTCACCGATATCGGCCTCGAGAAGTTTCTCGCCGATTGGGCCAAGGCCCAGCAGCCTCAAGGCTGACGAGCTCTCCTGAGCACTGGCAAGTATGGACACGCGAAAACAGCTCGAGGCATTCGAGCGCGAGGCTGAACTGGGCGGCGGTGCAGCGCGTCTGGAGCGTCAGCATGCCGCCGGGAAGCTCACCGCCCGTGAGCGAATCGATCTGTTCTTCGACCCCGGTACGTTCCAGGAAGTGGACAAGCTCGTCACGCACCGATGTCGTGATTTCGGGATGGCCGATCAGGTCGTGCCGGGAGATGGCGTGGTGGCCGGCCGCGGTCGGGTGGAAGGCCGGTTGGTGTACGCCTTCGCGCAGGACTTCACGGTGTTTGGCGGGTCGCTGTCAGAAACCAACGCCGCCAAGATCGTCAAAATTATGGATCGGTCGATGGAGTCCGGACTTCCGGTCATCGGGCTCAACGATTCAGGGGGCGCACGGATTCAGGAGGGCGTGTTGTCGCTGGGCGGCTACGCCGACATCTTCTTGCGCAACACTCTGGCGTCTGGGGTCGTGCCCCAGATTTCCGCCATTATGGGGCCATGCGCCGGAGGGGCCGTGTACTCGCCGGCCATCACCGACTTCACGGTGATGGTCGACAAGACGAGCTACATGTTCATCACCGGACCGGAGGTCATCAAGACCGTCACGCTTGAGGACGTCACGAAGGAAGAGCTTGGCGGGGCGATGACCCACAACGCCAAGAGCGGGGTCGCTCACTTCGTCGTGCCAGACGACCAGGCATGCCTGGCGCTGATTCGCACGCTGCTGGGCTATCTACCGGCCAACAATCTCGACGACGCCCCGCGGGGCGCGGACACCGATCCGGTTGACCGGGCAGTGCCAGCGCTGAACGATCTGGTGCCGGACAACCCGAACCAGCCGTATGACATGCGCGACGTCATCCGCGGCATCGTCGACCAGGGCGACTGGCTTGAAGTGCACGAGCACTTTGCGAAGAATATCTTGATCGGCTTGGCACGGCTCGGCGGCCAATCGGTTGGCATTGTCGCCAACCAGCCGGCCCATCTTGCCGGCACGCTCGATATTGATGCCTCGGTCAAAGCGGCCCGATTCGTGCGCTTCTGCGACGCCTTCAATATTCCGCTCGTGACCCTCGAAGATGTGCCGGGCTTTCTCCCTGGCACTCAGCAGGAGTTCGGCGGCATCATCCGGCATGGGGCGAAATTGCTCTTTGCGTTTGCAGAAGCCACCGTGCCGAAGGTGACGGTGATCACCCGGAAGGCCTACGGCGGCGCCTACTGCGTCATGGCGAGCAAGCACATTCGCACCGATGTGAATTTCGCGTGGCCGACGGCCGAGATTGCCGTCATGGGCCCCGAGGGCGCGGTGAACATTCTCTATCGCCGCGAACTCGAGGCGACCGCTGATCCGGTGCAGATGCGAGCTGAGAAGGTCGCCGAGTTCAAGGAAAAGTTGGCGAACCCGTTCGTTGCGGCCAGTCGCGGCTATATCGACGAAGTGATTCAGCCCAGTCAGACCAGGGCGAAGCTGATTACCGCGTTGCGGAGCCTCGAAGGGAAGCGCGCAAAGAACCCTCCGAAAAAGCACGGGAACATCCCGCTGTAACGACCCGCACTAGGGGCGCGCCCGATGGCGTTCGACTCGCGTCGAGTGGCCTACGTCACGAGTCAGTGCGGCCGACTAGCGTTGGGCACAGGAGCCTCGACGCCGCTGTCGCCGTCCTCGATGACGGCCGCCGAGCCGAGCATGCTGGTCGCGACCTGTCCTATTCGAACTGTATCAGCCATGTGTGTCGACGGCCAGGGTCTGGCGCGTGTCCTTAAGTGTTAGAATAATAGAGAGATCGCGCCGTCCTGACGCCGGATGCCTTGCCCCTCGCATCCGCCTGGCAGAGGTCATATCCAGCCGTGAAGATCCTCGTCGCCAACAGAGGTGAAATCGCTGTCCGCATTCTGCGGGCCTGTCGAGAGATGGGCGTGCCGTCGGTCGCGGTCTATTCCGCGTGTGACCGAACAGCGCTCCATGTCGGACTGGCCGACCAGGCGGTGGCCCTCGGGCCCAGTCCAGCGGCCGAGAGTTACTTGCACATCGAGCGGGTGATCGAGGCGGCCCGCGTCACGGGCGCGACCGCCGTGCACCCTGGGTACGGGTTCCTCGCTGAGAACGCGGGCTTTGCGCGGGCCTGCGCCGACGCCGGGCTCACCTTTATCGGGCCATCTCCAGAGGTCATCGACACGATGGGCGGCAAGACGGCCGCGCGACGAGCCGCCATCGCGGCCGGTGTTCCGGTGGTGCCCGGCACGGAGACGCTACCAGAGTCGCTGACCGACGAGGCGTTGTGTGACCGCGCCGACGAGGTCGGATACCCGTTGTTCATCAAAGCCGTCGCTGGTGGTGGCGGTCGCGGCATGCGTCGGGTGGACGACCACGACGGAGTGGTTGCGGCGGTGGCTGCGGCACGCTCCGAGGCGGGCGCCGCATTTGGCGAGTCAGCCGTCTACTTCGAGCGGTTGGTCGAGTCGGCGCGGCACGTGGAAGTACAGGTGCTGGGCGATGGGCATGGCGTGGTGGTCCCGTTTGTCGAACGCGAGTGTTCTATTCAGCGGCGTCATCAGAAGGTGATCGAGGAGTCGCCGTCACTTGCGGTCACCCCGGCGATTCGAGTCGCGCTGGCAGAAGCGGCAGTGGCGCTCTCGGCGGCCGTGTCCTACGCGAGTGCGGGTACGTTGGAGTTCTTGCTCGACGCGGAGGGTCGTTTCTACTTCCTCGAGATGAACACACGGTTGCAGGTGGAACATCCGGTGACCGAACTTGTGACCGGCATCGACCTGGTGGAGTGGCAGATCCGGATCGCCAGAGGCGAACCGCTGACAGTCGACCCGGAACGCGCGCTCCGTCCGGACGGACACGCGATCGAGTGTCGCGTCTACGCCGAGGACCCAGACGCTGGCTTCATCCCTTCGCCAGGGCGCATTACCGCACTGCGCGGTCCGTCCGGGCCGGGTGTCCGAGACGACAGCGGGGTCGAAGCTGGGTTCGATGTCCCCGTTTTTTATGACTCGATGATCTCCAAGGTGAGTGTCTGGGCTCCCGATCGTGCCGGTGCGATCGCCCGCATGCGTCGGGCATTACACGAATATCAGATCACGGGTATTACGACCGTCATTCCTGCCCTGCTCTGGGTCCTGGAGCAGGACCGCTTCAAGGATGGCGCGTTCGATACGAGTTTTCTCGACGGGGTGCTGGCTGCGCGCGCAGGCGAGTCATTTTCCGAACTGACGGCGGAACAGACAGACATCGCGGTGGTTGCGGCGGCGATGCACGCGTATCTGTCCGCTCCCCAGACGCCGGCGACGACGGCGGCCGCGTCGCAGCCGTGGCGACACGCTGCCCGTCTCGAGGGCGTGGGCCAATGACGACGGTCTCACAGGCGCCAATACAGCGCCGCGTGCTGCGGCTGCAGGTGGAGATCGCTGGCTCGCTCCGGCAGGTGACGGTTGAGCCGGTCGCCGGCGATTCCTCGCAGGTCATGGTGAGTTGGGACGACGCGCGCTATGTTGTTGATGCCGTGCCTCGAGCCGGTGGGTTGTCGCTGACCATGCCAGTCGGACCCTGGGCAAGCCGCGAGGTGGCGTGCCACGTCTTGGCGTCTGGCGACGTGCGGATCGGGCTTGATGGTCGGGAAGTCACCGTGCGGGTTGGTGACGGACGTCGGGGGCGGGACGCTGCGGCGTCGGGTGCCTCCGGAGACCACGCGATTGTCGCGCCCATGCCGGGGCGAGTGGTGCGCGTCTCGGTCGAGCCGGGAGATGTCGTGACCCGCGGCCAGCGGGTGGTCGCCGTCGAAGCGATGAAGATGGAGAACGCGCTGGCGTCGCCCATCGATGGAGTCGTCAGTGAGGTGCGCGTCGCGGTGGATGACACGGTCGAGGCCGCGACAGTACTCGTTGTTGTGAGTGCTGACGATACGGAACCAGCGACACCATGATGGACTCACCGTCCGGGACCCCCGAAGCCGAGGAGACGCCGGTGCCGCCCTCTGCGCCGGAGCCGTCCGTGGCGCCACGGCCC
>CAWWAF010000056.1:0-24353 GCA_963934795.1 uncultured bacterium | reverse complement strand
CTCGTCACGATCCCGGACGGCGGACACGGCGGGTTCAGCCGCGACGAGAACGTCCGGATCTACCGAACCATCAGGGCATTCCTTCAGGAGCACGGCCTCCTGTAACGCCGAAATCGCTGGCAGGGCGGCGCCGCGCATTTCGGACCGTTGGGTCGACACCAGGCGGCGCCACGGGCGGGGCGCCGCACGGACAACGTGACCCGTCGAACACAGCCTGTTTCGGACAAGCCCTACCGCGAGCGAAGCGCGGAGCCTACGGACACTATCCGAGGCGGAATAGAACAAGAACTGCATTCGGCACGACCCTTGCGACATCCCGGAGGGTTGAACCCGAATGGAGGAGGCATGCTCGCAGCCGTTCACAGCCCGCTCCGGTTTCCACAACCGTGGCAGCACGTATGTCGCGCCGCCTGCCGATTGCTCCTGGTCGCGGGGGTGATCGCACTCTCGAACTCTGCCGTCTCTCTGAGCATCCACGCTGGTGTCACCGGCGCCGTGCGAGGACCGGGTCCCGGCGGCGGTGGGGATCAGGTGGACTGCCGAGCATTCCGCTGAGCGGCGCCCTGAGGCCTTAAGATAGGGCCATGCCTCAACTGCCCACCGGCACCGTGGAGCTACAGGCCGGCCCAACCGTCCTCCGTGTCTCGCCGGCCGCTGGCGGGTCCATCACCCGCTACGCTTCGGTGCGCAACGGCCAGACGTTTGAGTGGATGCGCCCGGCATTGCCCGAGGCCGTACGAACCCGGTCCGCCGGGTCGACGTCCAGCTTCCCACTTGTGCCGTTCTCAAACCGGATACGGAACGCGGCCTTTCGGTTCCGAGGCCGAACCATTCAATTGCCAGCAAGCGCACCGCCCGCGCCACACGCGCTCCATGGGCACGGCTGGCGCCGGGCCTGGGCCGTGGTCTCGCAGGCCGCGACCGGGCTCACGCTTGAATACCAGCATGTCGCCGACGCCTGGCCCTGGGACTATCGTGCGGAGCAGCACTTCGACCTGACCGCTGAGCGACTCACGATCCGCTTCGCGGTCACGAACGAGTCAACGGAACCGATGCCCGTCGGATTCGGGGTGCACCCGTACTACGTCCGCACGCCACGGGTCCGTTTCCGAGCCGCAGTCGGTCAGATGTGGCGAACGGATGCGAATGCCATGCCGACGGAGTTGGTCGCGGGTCCCGCAGGCCTCGGGTTAACTGCGGCCGGCCTCAGTCCAGATGAGACCGTCCTGGACAACAACTTCCTCGGGTTCGAAGGACGCGCGCGGGTCGAGTGGCCAGAGTGGGACGCGGGGCTCGAGATCGTGTCTGACCCGCTGTATTCCTGTCTCGTCATCTATACCCCGGACGGACGAGACTTCTTCTGTGCGGAACCGGTCACCAACTGCATCGACGGGTTCAATCTCGCCGACCAAGGCCGCACCGACACGGGGACCATCGTGCTGGAACCTGGCGACACCGCCGCGGGTGACGTGACCTTCACCCCGATGATCGGTCTCTAGCGGCCCCCACCGACTCGACGCCGACTCCCCTGGCATCCCACGGCCGCGCCCGGTTCTAGAAGCCGGGCTTGACGGTGCCCTTTTGGCGGGCGACCTCCAATAGGGTCGGGTAGAACTGCACGAAGGTGCGTTCGACCGCCGTGTGCTCGGTGTGACACTCGATGCAGCGTGCCACTTGTTGCCCGCTCAGCGGCTCAGCGACGTCAGCGAGTGCATCGTCCTGGCCAAAATTGAAGAACGCCCAGCCGTCGGGGAACCGGGAGTCCTTCACCTCCGCCTCAAGCATCACCCGATCGGTCTGGAAGCGTCCCGTACGGCTGATCTCAACGTCAGTCGCCGCCTGTCGAAACTCCAACACGAACGTGGTCCCATCAGGCCACACGCCGGTCTCCATGAAGCCTCGATAGGACGACGGATTAACGAACACATTCTGAAACAGCTGGGGCCTCGTGTCCCCCCCGACCGGCGTGTCCTCGTTGTAGGCCATCGCCAGACCCGAGCTGAGAAATGTCCACTCCCGGTAGTCGTCCGGACGCACGAGGTTGGTCTGGTTTTCATATCGGGGGCCATCGCTGGCGGCCGGCTGTCCCCACAGCACAACCGAACTAACGGCAGCGAGCGTCAGGCACGCTACACACAGAATGACGATTGACTTCGACATGATGGCCCTCCCCCCGCGTGCATCCGCCGCACCCAATCAGGGGGCGATCAGCGGGACTCCGGACATGGTACACCGACCCTCCGCGTCGCCACCGAAATCGACCGTCTGGGTCTTTCCGGTACACGAAACACCTGTGCCGCACGTATTATCGGCGTGCGCATGCGTATCGCTATTGTTGCAGTCTCCTTCCTCCTTCCCTTTTTCACTGCCGCGGCGGCCCCAGCCCAGCCCATCGCTGGACGCACGGGATTCGGCGAGGCCCCGGAGCAACCGCAACAGACAGCGGAACCCGTCAGCCGTTCGGTCACCGTAGAACGGTTCACGAATATCAGCAGTTCGGCCGCCGACGAATGGATAGGTTCTGGCATCGCAGAGACGCTTGCCGCCGACCTCATCGAGGACGGCATGGTCGTCCTCCCCCCGGTTGAATCTTCCAGCAACGAACTGGCGCAACCAGGATGGACGATCCGGGGAGGCTACCAGCGACTTGGAGGCAGCCTCCGCATCACGGCCCGAATCATCGACACGGCGTCCGGCGCGAGCATCCACAGCGTGCAAGTCGACGGTCAGGCTGACGATTTGTTTGCGCTGCAAGACGAGCTATCTGCGGGTCTGCTCGCGCGGTTCCCATCGACCTCTACTCAGGTGAGGACCGTGCCTCCGTCCGTCACTCCAGAAGCGCCAGTCCCGGACGGTCGCGCGGGGCTGGCGCTCGCCGGGTCCCTAATTGATGGACCTCCAGCACCGGTGGCGCCGGCCACAATCAATCGGAACGCGTCGGGAGATGCCACCATCCGCGCGGTGCGGCTTGACGCTCCTATCGACGTGGATGGGTCCCTGGACGAGGCCGTCTACTCCACGGTCATTCCAGTCGACGGGTTCATTCAGCAGCTTCCCGACGAGGGCGCGCCGACGACGGAGAAAACCGAGGCCTGGGTGTTCTTCGACGCGCAAAACATCTACGTCTCGGCCCGACTTTGGGACGAGGCACCCGAGTCGGAATGGGTCGCCAACGAGATGCAACGGGATTCATTCCAGCTCATCAACAATGAAAACTTCAGCGTCGCACTGGACACCTATTACGACCGGCGCAACGGGTATGCGTTCGTGGTCAATCCGATCGGCGGGTTCATCGACTTCCAGCTCACGGACGAAGGCAACCCCAACATCGACTGGAACCCCGTCTGGTACCCCCGCACCGGACGGTTCGACGGCGGCTGGTCCGTCGAAATGCGGATTCCGTTCAAGTCGTTACGGTATCGACCGGGCAGCGCCCAGGTGTGGGGCATTCAGCTCTCTCGCAGGATTTACCACAAGAACGAATACTCGTATCTCACCCCCGTACCCATCTCCGGCGGGCCCGGTCTGTTTCGTCTCTCGGTCGCCGGCACGCTCACCGGCATCGAGGTGCCGGCCGGGAACCGGACATTCGAAATCAAACCCTACGTGATCGGGTCGAGCGCGACGGACCGCACCGTGGACCCACCGGTGAACAACCAGGGGGCCGGCGACTTCGGATTCGACGTCAAGTACGGCGTGACCCAGAACCTCGCGGCCGACTTCACCTACAACACCGACTTCGCTCAGGTCGAGGTCGACGAACAACAGGTCAACCTGACCCGATTCAGCCTGTTCTTTCCGGAAAAGCGCGAGTTCTTTCTGGAGGGGCGTGGCACGTTCGATTTTGGTCGTAGCGTTAGTTTCGGTGGTATCGGTGCGCCTGGCGGGGGTGGGCGTCCTGGCTCCGGCGGAGCCGGCGGCGGCAATGTCCCGACCGTCTTCTTCAGTCGCCGGATCGGTCTGGAATCAGGCAACAGCGTACCGATTCTCGCCGGCGGCCGCCTGACCGGAAAGGTTGGAGACCTCAACGTCGGAGCCCTCAATATTCAAACCGACGACGTCCAAGTCGACAGCATCTCCGACTCAGGCATCCGAGGCACCAACTTCACAGTGCTCCGGGTCAAACGCGATATTCTCCGACGAAGCAGCATCGGCGGCATCTTTACCAGCCGCTCGGTCTCCGTCGCAGGCGAGGAGTCGAATCAGGCCTTTGGCGTAGACAGCGCATTCTCGTTCTACGACAACGTCAACTTGAGTGCGTATTACGCCCGCACCCACACGCCTACCGACGATGGGGCGCTGGACGAGAACAACGACAGTTACCAGGGCAAGTTCGTCTACAACGGCGACCTGTATGCCGTCGGCGTCGAACATCTGCTCGTGGGTGGGAATTTCAACCCGGAAGTCGGTTTTCTCCGTCGCACCGACTTCAGACGTACGTTCGCACAGGGACAATTCGGCCCAAGGCCATCGATGGCGCTCGTACGGCAATTCAAATTCGGCGGCAGCCTCGATTACATCGAGACCGTCGCCGGCCAGATCGAAACGCGGATCACGCGGGGCAGCTTCGAGACGGAGTTCGAGAACAGCGATCGGTTTGTCGCGGATGTGCAGCGGCGCTATGAATTCCTGTTCGATCCGTTCCAGATTACTGGAGACATCGCGATCCCGATCGGTGGCTACGACTTTCAAGACTACTTCGTGTCCTACCAGATGGGGGCACAACGGCGCGTGGCCGGCACGCTGTCGCTCCAACATGGCGACTTCTTCGGCGGGACCATCACCACCGTTGGTTACAACAGAGGCCGGATCGGAATCACGCCGCAGTTCTCGTTCGAACCCAGCGTATCGGTCAACCGGGTCGAACTCCCGCAGGGCCAATTCACGGCAAAACTGGCCACGGCCCGGGTCACGTACACCTTCACTCCGCGGATGTTCCTGGGTGGACTGCTGCAGTACAACTCCACCCGGAACACGCTGAGCACCAACCTCCGCCTCCGCTGGGAGTATCAACCGGGTAGCGAACTGTTCGTCGTCTACAACGATCAGCGTGACACGGCATTGACCACACCGCGAGGCTTTCCCATGCTCGAGAATCGGGCTTTCGTCGTCAAGTTCACCCGACTGTTCAGATTCTAGGCCGCGTCGCGACCGGCGCACTGGCGCCGGCCACCACTCGCCTCGCACCTGATTCCCAGTGTCACGAACGGTCGCGGTTCCCCGGCTATCTCGACCGCGTCGTGTTCCCGCTGTCTGCCGGCGGGTTATCCTTCCACAGCATGCGCAGACCAGTGACGCCCAGGTAGTTGTTGTCGATCATGTCCAACATGTCGAGAAACAGCCGCCCCTCGGCAAACCATTGCCCAGTGCTCCCCGCGAACCGCCACGGCGTGTCCAGACCACCGTGCCGGGCCAGCGGGCTTATTCTCGACCCGGTGTACACCGGCAAGGCGTTTCGCCCTTTGCTGCATGACCCGGACCGGTTCGGACCGCGCCCGCTCTTCATTCACACCAGTGGGATCTTCGGGCTGTTGGCTTAACCCCTGCGTTTCGCAGGCATTGCCCCCTGTGCGGCGCCCTGCGTCAGTTCCTCACCGAATGTCACACCCAGTCGTCGACGTCATGCACCCGCCACATGTACCACGCCAACACCGAGCGGTATGGCCGGTAGCCGTCGCCGAGCGGGACAAGTCCCTTGGCCGTCGGCGGCACGCACCGTTGAAACTTGGCCCATCCGTTTCGGACGCCGAGGTCCAGCACCGGCCAGACGTCGAGTCGACCCAGCGAGAACATGAGATGCATCTGAGCGCTCCACTCGCCGATGCCCCACACCTGAGTCAGTGCCTGCGTGATCTCCTCATTGGATTGGTCGGTGAACATCGACGGATCAAGATCGCCGCGGGTCACATGACGCGCGAGATCCTTGATGCTTTTGGTCTTCGCGCCTGACAGACCAGCCTTGCGGTAGGTCGTGTCCCGTTTGCGAAGGAACACCGCGGGGTCGAGCTCGCCTCCGTCAGGGAACAGCGCCAGCACGCGTCCCCAAATTGCACCCGCCGCCGCACCGGCCAACTGCTGGTAGGCGATGGCCCGGGCAATCGCCTCGAACGTGGAGTCGCGCAGTTCGACGGACGGATAGCCGACCTGAGCCACCAGCGCCGCAAAGCGGGGATCCCGCTCACTGAGTGCCTGGACGGCTCGACGGGGGCTCCAATATCGCTTTCTCACAGCACCCTCTCCCGCTTCGCGCCCGGGCCACCCTGACCAGAGACCTGACTATAATTCCTCGAGAAACGTAGCGAATTGCGTATTGAACAGTGCGCCGGGTCGTTTTGCCCGCAGCCGCGTGACCACATCGGGGCCCGACATGCCCAGTTTGTGCAAGGTCAGGCCGGCCACCAGCGCTGACCGATTCAGTCCCATGCCGCAATGCGACAGCACTCGGTGGCGGCGGCGAACGAGCGACGCGCACAACGACGCCACACCGTGCAACTTGTTGAGATTGGGGAGAGCCTCGTCGAAGATAGGGAAATACAGATAGAGGCACTCGTTCGGCGCCGTGGGAACACCGACATCCAGTCCCCTCTCCAGGTCGACGACGGTGTCGATGCCCCGCTGGGTCACGACGTCCCAGTCGTGAATCACTAGAGAGATAAACAGATTGCCGTCGTCATCCACCGGCACGGGGCGCAGGTCCACCACGTCTCCGAAACTCAACTCAGCGTCCGGCATGTGTCTCCTCTTGCCCAGGGCCTCATGCCGCAGCACAAGCCATCATCAGGCCGAATCCGTTCACGCAACGGACTCTCGGACCATACTATGCACTGACACATGCGAGGACCAGCCATGACGAACCCAACCAACAACACGCGTTACACCCGCCGAGAAGCTCTGACCCTGCTGGGAACCGCCGCCGGCGGGGTGGTGGCCGGTGCAGCCGAGGTCCCGCTCCAGGCGCAGCAACGCTTTACCAGCGCCGAACCACCGGCCTTCCCGACCGGTGCCGTTATTCGAACGCTGCAGGGCGACCTGGCACCGACCGCCCTCGCCAACGGCGCGACGCTGTTTCATGAGCATGTCGGTCGGGCAGACATCGACCTCGCCGTGAACGAACTGCGTGAGTGCGCGTTCAACGGGCTCGGGTGCATTGTCGACGCCGCCACCGGTCGCCGCACCGCCGAACAGGTGCAGAATCTGAGCGCCATCGCCTCACGCAGCGACGTCCGCATCGTGATGGCTGGTGGCTACTTCGAAGACATCGGCTTTTCGATCTATCCCGTGCGCGTCGCGGAGATGTCAGAGGACGACCTGGTCGAAGAGCTCGTCGGCGACGCCGGGACGCAGGGCTGGGGTGCGTTCGGAGAAATCGCGTCTTCCCTTGAGATGCGGCCCGACGAGCGCAAAGTGCACCGCGCCGTCGCACGCGCCCATGTGCGGACCGGCTTGCCAATCTTCACACACACGCCGCATGAGAGCTGCCCGAGTTGTGCCATGGACCAAATGGACGTCATCGGCGACCAAGGTGTTGACTTCTCGCACGTCGTCATCGGGCACATGGCGACGATCAAACCGGAGCACGACCCGCTCGGGACACACAAAGAGGTGGCACGACGCGGCGCGTTCATCGGACTCGACACGTTGGGCCACGAAATGGGCCGGTCCGACATTCCAGCCCACGACAAGGTGCGGATGGTCCAGGACCTCCTTGAGGCGGGCCTCGAAGACCACATCCTGCTCTCGTCTGATCAGGGCAACGAACGCCAGTTCAATCGGTACTACGGCCACGGCTGGGCCTCCGTGCTCATGCAGTTCGTGCCCAAACTCCGGTTCGCGGGTGTACCCGAAGAGGCGATCCGCAAGATTCTTGTCGACAACCCCCGCCGGTTTCTCGCGTTCGTTCCCAGGGGCTGATTCGCAACGTCGCCCCCCCCCCGCGGCACGGTAACGCCGCTTCTCCGCCGAACCCACCGCATAGAGTCCGAGCGACCTTGACCCAATTGACGACCGGTAGCATCGTGACCGCCCTGGCGTTGGCCCTCTCCGTCTCCAGCGGCGAGGTCTCGGCTCAGTCCTCTGCCCGAACAGGCCCCGCGCCGACACTGGTCGTGGTCACGTTCACCAACGTCGGCGGCGCACCTGAAGACGACTGGATCGGGGCGGGTATCGCCGAGAGCCTCGCGGCGGCGCTTGGCAACGGAACCCGTGTGGGGTCGGTCCTGACGGCGGAGGAACGGGGCGCCGAGCGGATCGCGCAAGGCACGCACGAGCGGATCGGTTCCCGGCTCCGCATCACAGCACTGTTGACCGACAGCGACTCTGGTCGGGTCCTCGGCTCGGCGCTCGTCGACGGCGAATTCGATGATCTGTTTGCGCTACAGGACCAGCTCGCCGCGCAACTCGCCGCGGCGACAGGAGTCGAGCGTGTCCGCATTCCCGCTGACACCGTGCGACGCGACCCCACGCTGCCGCCGCAAACCAATACCGACGCATCGTCGTCCGCGCAGCCCCGGTCCACTGACGGGGCCTCGCGCGCCGCCGGATTCGCGCTGGTCCCGCGCACGACCATCGACGGACCACCGCCCCCGGAGTTCCCGACCATGGTGGCGCGCAACGCCCAAGGGCAGGCCACCATGCGCGCCACGCGCGTTGACACGCCCATCGTCCTGGACGGACGACTCGACGAGGCGGCCTATGCCGCCACCGCGGCCGTCAGTGACTTCATCCAACAAGAACCGACCGAAGCCGCGCCGGCGACCGAACGCACCGACACCTGGATCTTCTTCGACGACGACACGATCTACATTGCGGCTCGGTGCTGGGACTCGCAGCCGGATCGGATGGTGGCGAACGAGATGCGGCGGGACAACCTGGGCATCTTTTTAAATGAGAACTTCGCGGTCGTCCTGGACACGTTCTACGACCGCCGCAACGCGTACCTCTTCCACACCAATCCGCTGGCCGGGAAGTTCGACGGACAGATCACCGCGGGAAACATGAACCGCGACTGGAACGGGGTGTGGGACGTCAGAACGGGGCGATTCGAGGAGGGCTGGACGGTCGAAATCGCCATCCCCTTCAAGACGATCCGGTTCAGCCCCGGGTCCGAGCAGACGTGGGGCGTCAACCTGCGACGCATTGTCAAATGGAAGAACGAGATTTCCTACCTCACGGCAGTCCCCAGGGCGTACGGTTTGGCCGGTATCATGCGATTGGCGGTCGCGGGGACACTAGTCGGAGTCGAGGCGCCGTCGAGCGGCGGCAACATTGAGTTCAAGCCCTATGTCATTGCGGATGTGACCACGGACCGGCTGGCGACTCCACCCGTTCCCAACGCGCTCGGCGGCGACGCGGGATTCGACGTCAAATACGCCGTCACCCAGGGACTGACCGCGGACTTCACCTACAACACCGATTTCGCGCAAGTCGAGGTCGACGAGCAGCAGGTCAACCTCACACGGTTCAGTCTGTTCTTTCCCGAAAAACGGGAGTTCTTCCTTGAGGGACAGGGCATCTTCGACTTCGGGGGCGGCCGGGGCTTCAGTGGAGGCGGACCTGGCGGTCTGCGGGTCGGCGGCTCTGGTGGAGGCGCGAGCAACACACCGATCCTGTTCTTCAGCCGGCGCATCGGGCTGGACGCCGGACTCCCCGTTCCGATCGAGGCGGGCGGACGGCTCACGGGCAAGGTCGGCGCGTACAACATCGGACTGCTGGACATCCGCACCGGCACCGAGGGAGCCTCAGCGACCCGACCCACCAACTTCGGTGTGGTTCGGGTCAAACGCGACATCTTGAGGCGCAGCAGTATCGGCGTCTTGGCTACGCATCGCTCGGTCGCCGTCTCGGGCGACGGGTCCAATCAGATGTACGGCGCCGACGCCACATTCGCGTTCTACGACAACGTCGCCCTCAACACCTACATCGCCCGCACTGAGACGCCCGACCGCGATGGTGACGACACGAGCTACCGCGGACAATTCGACTACAACGGCGACCGCTACGGACTGCAGGTCGAGCGGCTCGTGGTCGAAGAGCACTTCAATCCCGAGGTTGGCTTCCTCCGGCGAACGGACTTCCAGCGCAGTTTCGCGTCGGCCCGTTTCAGTCCGCGTCCGGCCAGCATCGCCGCGGTGCGGAAACTGCGCTGGGAAGGCAGTTTCGACTACATCACCAACGTGGCCGGACGGGTCGAGACACGCATTGCGAGCGGCGCGTTCGGAGCCGAGTTGGAGAACAGCGACCAATTCCTGGTCGAAACCTCGCACAACTATGAGTTCCTGGCTGACCCGTTCGACATCGCCACCGGCGTGGTCATCCCTGTCGCCGGGTATACGTTCACGGACACCCGCGCGTCGTACGCCTTTGGGTCCCAGCGCCAGGTCTCCGGCGCTCTCTCCGCCTCGCATGGCAGCTTCTTCGGCGGCACCAGGACCAGCGCCGGCTTCAGCCGCGGTCGCATTGGTCTGTCCCCGCAGCTCTCAGTGGAGCCGAGCGTGGAGATCAACCGGGTCGACGTGCCAGCCGGACGATTCACGACGGCCCTCGTCACCAGTCGCGCCACGTTCACAGTCAACCCACGAGCCTTCGTCAGCGCCCTTCTGCAATACAATTCAAGCGCCGCGTCGCTCTCGACCAATATCCGGTTGCGGTGGGAATACCAACCGGGAAGCGAACTGTTCGTCGTCTACACCGACCTGCGGGACACGCTCGGTCCCCACTTTCCAGAGCTCGAAAACCGGGCCCTGGTCGTGAAGGTGAACCGCCTTTTTCGGTTTTGACTCGTCGGCTCCACCACGAAAAGCCGCTGGGGATGCTAGCCTCCGAGGGTATCCTTGTAAGAGGCACGGCTTCGGCGCCCTGCGGCAGAGGGACAGCTATTGGGAGTGAGGAACAGGCGTCGGTTATGAAACTGTTGCTGGCAAATCCACGGTGCTACTGCGCCGGTGTCGACCGAGCCATTCAAATCGTCGAGTTGGCGCTGGAGCGATTCGGGGCGCCGGTCTACGTGCGCAAGGAAATTGTCCACAATCGGCACGTTGTCGGTTGGCTCCGCGAACGCGGCGCCGAATTCGTCGACGAACTGAGCGAGGTCCCTGAAGGTGCTCTCGTGGTGTTCAGCGCCCACGGGGTCGGCCCTGCCGTACACGCAGAGGCCGACCGACGGTCACTGCGGGTGATCGATGCGACGTGCCCACTGGTCAGTAAAGTCCACGTCGAGGTGGAACGGTTCGTCGAAGAGGGCTATCACATCCTCTTTGTTGGGCACGCTGGCCACGAGGAAGTGGAAGGGACGATGGGACACTCCCCGGACCACACCACGTTGATCGAGAACGTCGAACAGGCTCGTACAGCGGTGATTCCCGAGCATGACAAGCTCATGGTGCTGACACAGACCACCTTGAGCATGGATGATACGCAGCACGTGGTCGACGCGCTCCGGGCGCGTTTTGTCCATCTGGAGCTGCCGCCAGGCGACGATATCTGCTATGCCACACAAAACCGGCAAAATGCGGTCAAGGCGATGTGCGAGGGCGGAATCGGGCTGCTCCTCGTCGTGGGGTCGGAGAACTCGAGCAATGCCGCTCGGTTGGCCGAAATCGGAGAGGTACGCGGCATCGCCAGTCATCTGATCAATAGCCACGAGGACGTACGCGCGAGTTGGCTCGACGGGGTCACCCGGGTGGGGGTCACCGGCGGTGCCAGCACGCCAAGCTCGGTGGTGCAGAACGTGGTGGATCGGCTGGAGGAACTCGGCGTCACGGAAGTGGAACCATGCGTGACCGCCGAGGAGAGCACCGTCTTTCAATTGCCGGTCATGCTCCAGTCGTAGGGATGTGCACGGGACCCACGCGGAGCAAACCGCAAGTCCCTCGAAATAGTATGTGTCCGACGGCTGAGGTCGCGGACAGACAACAGAACGCGGGTGGGAGCCCGTGCGACGTGCAAGCAAAGGCATCACTCCTTCGGATACAGCCCGATCGCGAGTCGGTCGTCGGCTGGTGGACCCCTGATGGCATCCGTCTGCCCGAAACGGGCGATGACGCCGTCGCGCACGCCGTTCATCACGTAGCCACACCAGTTCGGCTTGTTGACCTGGACGGGTCGCTCGGTGTGGCCCGCGGCGGCACGGCCACCTTGGAGGCTGACAGTTCGCCCACGGCAGGCGCCAGGCGCCTCGTGGGCTATGCGCCGGCCCTACGGCCTGACCAGTTGGGTGATCCCGGGTTCTGTGCGGCCCACGGCCTCACGTACCCCTATGTCGCGGGGGCGATGGCCAACGGGGTGGGGTCCGAGGCGGTCGTGGAGGCCATGGCCAAAGCCGGCATGGTCGGTTTCTTCGGCGCGGCGGGGCTCTCGCCCGAACGCATCGAAACGGCCATCGACCGGATTCAGCGCAATGTGGGCGACCGCCCCTACGGATTCAATCTGATCCACACGCCCGCCGAACCGCAGAGCGAAAGCGCGGTCGTCGCCCTCTATCTCCGCCGCGGCGTCCATCTCGTCAGCGCGGCCGCGTATCTCACGCTGACCCTCCCGTTGATTCGATACCGGGTAGCCGGGATCTTTCGCGATGCGACCGGCGCGGTGCGGACGCCAAACAAGGTCATTGCGAAGGTGTCTCGGGTCGAGGTGGCCCGCCAATTTTTAGCACCACCTCCGACGGAATTACTGCGGACGCTTGTCGACGAAGGACACATCACCGCCGACCAGGCCACGATGGCGGCCGAGATTCCGGTCGCCCAGGACCTGACGGCGGAGGCCGATTCCGGCGGCCACACCGACAACCAGCCGGCGATCTCGCTGGTCCCGACCATGCTGGCGCTCGCTGACGAGATGCAGACGCGGCACGACTACCAGGCCCCACTGCGAGTAGGCGCCGCAGGCGGGATCTCGACCCCGGAGTCGGCCGCCGCGGCTTTTGCAATGGGAGCGGCATTCGTGCTGACCGGCACGATCAATCAGTCTTGCGTGGAGGCCGGCACATCGCCGGTGGTGCGCGACATGCTTGCCCGCTCGAGCCAAGCCGACGTGACCATGGCCCCGGCCGCGGACATGTTTGAAATGGGCGTACAGGTTCAAGTGCTCAAGTGGGGTACGATGTTTGCGGTTCGGGCCCGCAACCTGTACCGTTTGTACCGTACGCACGCGTCGCTGGACGAGATTCCTGCCGCGACGCGCCAGGTGCTCGAACGAGACTATTTTCGGTCGACGCTGGCCGAGGCTTGGGCGAGCACACGAGCGTACTTTTCGGTCCGCGACCCGGCGCAAGTCGCCCGGGCGGAGAGCGACCCCAAGCACCGCATGGCGCTCGTCTTCCGGTCGTATCTGGGGCAAGCGTCCCGCTGGGCGAATTCGGGTGAGGCATCGCGTAAAGGCGACTATCAGATCTGGTGCGGACCGGCGATGGGCGCGTTCAACGAGTGGGCGCGAGGCTCGTTCCTTGAGACCTCCGACCGACGTGACGTGGTAACGCTGGGGATGAACCTGCTCGTCGGTGCAGCCGCGCTTGCACGGGTGGGATGGCTACGGGCGCAGGGAGTGTCATTGCCACGAGCGGCACGACGCTTCCTGCCACGCGACCGGGCGGAACTTGCCGCCCTTGTTGCATACGAATGAGGACGACGGCTGTTGGCGCCACCGGGAGACAACACGACGGCCACGCAGAGCCCCATCGCCATTGTCGGCATGGGGTGCCTGTTTCCCCGTGCTCAGGGACTCAAGGACTACTGGCGTCTCATTCGGACGTCGGAAGACAGCGTGACCGACGTCCCCGAGACCCACTGGTCACTTGACGACTACTTCCACCCGGAACCTGGCCAGGCGGATCTGACCTACTGCCGCCGCGGCGCCTTCCTTCAACCGACAGACTTCGATCCCACCGAGTTCGGGATTCCTCCAGCGGTCCTTGAGGCCACAGATACCGCGCAGTTGCTCGGACTCGTCGTGGCGAAGGCCGCGCTCGAGGACGCAGGCTACGGCCAGGACAGCGAGTTCGACCGAACGCGCACCAGCGTCATTCTCGGTGTCACGGGCACCCTAGAGCTTGTTATCCCGCTCGGGGCGCGACTGGGACACCCGAAATGGCGTCGGGCGATGCGCGAGGCGGGTGTCGCTGACAGCGTCGCAGAGGCGATCATCGGGCGCATCGCCGACGACTACGTCGCGTGGCAGGAGAATTCGTTTCCTGGGCTCCTCGGCAACGTGGTGGCCGGCCGCATTGCGAACCGGCTGGATCTCAGAGGCACGAACTGCGTGGTCGACGCGGCGTGCGCGAGCTCGCTGGGCGCCATCCATCTGGCCATGCTGGAGCTGGCGAGCGGCCGAACCGACATGGTGCTGTCCGGTGGCGTCGACGCGCTCAACGACGTCTTCATGTTCATGTGCTTCAGCAAGACCCAGGCCCTGTCGTCCACGGGCGATACCAGGCCGTTCGCCAAGGATGCCGACGGCACGGTGATCGGCGAGGGTCTCGGCATGGTCGTGCTGAAGCGTCTCGCGGACGCCGAACGCGACGGCGACCGCATCTATTCTGTGATCCGCGGCATTGGGACCTCCAGCGACGGCCGCTCGCAGAGCATCTACGCGCCGAGAGCGTCGGGACAGACCCGGGCGCTCCGAGACGCCTACGCCGTCAGCGGCGTCGACCCGAGCACGGTACAACTGGTAGAGGCCCACGGGACTGGCACGAAGGTGGGCGACGCGGTGGAATTCGACGCACTGCGTACGGTCTACTCCTCCGCAGCATCCGATGCTCGCTGGTGCGCGCTCGGGTCGGTCAAGTCGCAAATCGGGCACACCAAGGCCGCAGCCGGCGCCGCAGGACTGATTAAGGCCGCCTTGGCGCTGCACCACAAGGTGTTACCGGCGACCATCAAAGTCACCGAGCCGAATCCGCGCCTCGAGATCGACAGCAGCCCGTTCTATCTCAACACCCAGACCCGACCCTGGCTCGGCCAGAACGGCCATCCCCGGCGGTCGAGCGTTAGCGCGTTCGGCTTTGGCGGCAGCAACTTCCATGCGGTGCTCGAGGAGTACGTCGGTCAGGACGAACCTGTGGCGTGGGACGGCTCGACGCAGATTATCGCGCTGTCCGCAGACGACATTGACTCGCTGCGCGACAGCCTGAACACCTGGCGTCTGTTCCTCGCCGAGGCGCCGCCCGCTGACGCCCTGGCCTACCGCGCCTTGGAATCCCGGAAGCACTTCTCATCCGAGCACACGCTACGCCTCACGCTCATCGTGGCCCCGGGAACGGCACTCGCGACATTGGCGGAGGACGCCACCGCGGCGCTCGAGGCGAACGGCCACCAACGGGCCTGGAGCGCGCCAGGCATGTTCTTCGGTGCCACCCCGCCCTCGGGGACGATCGCCTTCCTGTTTCCCGGGCAAGCCAGCCAGTATGTCGGCATGGGCCGGGACGTGACCTGCGTGTTCCCCGAAGCACGTGAGGCGGTCGCCGAGGCGGACGCGGCTGCGGTGGCGGACGGTGCAGAGCCGTTGAGCCACCACATCTTTCCTGTTCCGGTCTTTGACGACGAAGCCCGAGCCAGGCAGCAGGCGGCCCTGACTGAGACCGAAGTCGCCCAGCCGGCCATCGGCGCGGTGAGTCTGGCGATGCTGCGTGTCCTGCACAGATTCGGGGTGCACCCTGACTATACGGCTGGCCACAGCTACGGAGAGCTTGTCGCCCTGCGCGCGGCGGACCGAATCGACGACGAAGACCTGCGACGGCTCTCGACGTTGCGTGGTCAGTTGATGGCGGCTGGCGCCGACGACCTCGGCACGATGGTGGCCGTGCAGGCGCCTCTCACAGAGCTCGACCAACTGCTCGTCGATGACGGCAGTGACGCCGTACTCGCCAACCGGAACAGCCCGTCTCAAGGGGTGCTGTCTGGAACCCGCGACGCGATCGCTGCCGCGGTCCAGGCGTGCACGGGCCGCGGGTGGCGTACCACCCCCCTGCAGGTATCGGCCGCGTTCCACAGTCCGTTGATGGAAGACATGGTTGAGCCGTTCCGGCGCGACCTCGATCTCATTGACTTCGCCGCTGGGACCGTGCCGGTCTACGCGAACTGCACCGCACAACCCTACGGCGACGATGTACGGACAGTACGCGACACGTTGGCCCAACAGCTCGTGAGTCCTGTCAATTTTGTCGACGAACTCGAGCACCTCTACGCCGCAGGGGCGCGCACGTTTGTCGAGGTCGGACCCGGCACCGTGCTGACGAGCCTCGTGCGCGCCACACTGGGCGACCGACAGTATCAGGTCGCCGCGCTCGATGGGTCCTCTGGGCGCGGGTCCGGCGTGACCGATCTGGCTCGGTTGCTCGCCCAACTTGCGGCGCTGGGTCATCCCGTCGACCTCACCGCCTGGGAACCCAATTCGCGCGAACCTCGTCAGCTCAGAATGGCCGTTCCGCTTCTGGGAACGAACTACCGATCACCACGGCCGCACGATTCCGAGAGGCCGCCGATTGCGACAGGCTCGGAAACCTCTGGACACCCCGACGTGAGCAACCACGCCAACGACATGAGTACCGGCAATGCAGGCGGCAATACCGCCGTCACGGCAGCGACAGACGCGGCCCCCAGGCCCGAACAGCGCGCCACCCCAACTGCGCCGACCACCCCAACCGCGTCGACCTCACCAGCCGCCCCAGGGCCGTCACAGGCCGCCGGCGTGCTCGAGGTCGTCCAGGAGGGGCTGCGGGCGATGCAGGTGCTTCAGCAACAGACGGCCGAAGCGCATCTACGGTTTCTCGAGGGGCAGGAATCGGCGCACAAGACCATCCAGCTAGTCATGGAGGGTCAGCAACGGCTCGTGGAGGGCGGTCTGGGTGTGGTCCCCCGGCCGACGTCTGGCCCGCGACAGGCCCAGGCCAGTGCGACATTGGGATCGCGACCCAGTGCCCCTGCTGCGCCGGCGCCAAGCCCTGCGTTGTCTGCCCCCGCTGCATCAGCCGCACCGATAGAGGACGAACGCACTGGGCGGACCGATCAGGCCGGCCAGCCCGAGCAGCATGCCACGGACGAGCCGGCGGCACCGACGGTAGCCACCGCCGCTGTCGCGAGCGACGGGACGCACGCCGAGGGAACTTTGTTGGAGGTCGTGGCCGAGCTGACGGGCTACCCGATCGAAATGCTCGACGTTGATATGGACCTCGAGGCCGACCTCGGCATCGATTCCATCAAGCGCCTGGAAATTCTCGCCGCGTTGCAGACCCGTCTTCCCGACATGGCGGCGGTCGATTCCGCCTATGTCGGCAGCCTCCGCACACTCCGGAACATCATTGAGTACATGCGGGCGAACGACGGGGCGACGGGCGTGGCGGACGCCAACGCGCCGGTTGCTCCCCCGGACGTCGCGCCGGACGCACCGGCGCCAGCCGACCCCGATCCGGCGGCGGTCGCTTCGCCTATCCGTCGGGTGTTGAGCGCCATCGAGTTGGCGACACGCTCGGACGCGGGTCGAATCGAGCTAGCGGTTGGGCGCGAGGTCTGGATCGTCGACGACGGAACGGGCTTGCCGCAAGCGCTGTGCGACCAGTTCGCCGCGCAGGGCCGGACAGCCCATGTCGTACCGGTCGACGGTGACGACGGAGGCCATGCCACGGCCCGTATCGGGGGGCTCATCGTGTTGGGCTCTCCCGACTCGTCGACGGCGTCCAACTGGAGCGCGACGTCCGAGGCACGGCTCAAGCAAGCCTTCGCCCTCACAAAGCAAGTCGGCCCGATGCTACGCGAGGCGGCCGCCGGCGGCGGCGCCCTCTTCGCAACCGTCTCTCGCATGGATGGCGCCTTCGGCGTGACCGGCGGTGAATTCGACGCGGTCCAGGGCGGCCTCGCTGGCTTGACGAAGACCGTAGCGCAGGAATGGCCGGCGCTCCGCTGTAAGGCCCTGGACGTCGCCAGGAGTTGGCGGGACCACGACTCGGTCGCGGCGGCCATCGTCGGCGAACTGGCCGCGGACGGACCGCTGGAAATCGGCCTGGACCACAGTGGTCGGCGCGGTCTCGAACTGACGCCGACGTCCATTACATCCGGACCCTCACCGTGCGGCCCCGACGACGTCATCGTGCTCACGGGCGGCGCGCGAGGCGTGACGGCGGCCGTGGCCTGCGCCCTCGCAGCGGAGAGCCAGCCAACGCTCGTGCTCCTGGGCCGTTCCGCTGCGCCGTCGCCGGAACCGGCATGGCTCGACGGTGTCATCGGCGAGGCGGGTATGAAGCGGGCCTTGCTTGAACATGGGTTCGCCGGCTCGGAGTCGCCTACGCCGACCGAACTGGAAACGACGTACCGACGGCACATCGCCAACCGCGAGGTGGCCGAGACTATCGAGCGCATTACACGTGCCGGAAGCCACGCGGTCTATCGCTCGGTCGACGTTCGCGATGGGGCGGCGGTTATCGCGACGCTGGCCGACATTCGACAGAATCTGGGCCAGATCAGAGGACTCATCCACGCCGCGGGTGTGCTTGAAGATCGGTGGATCGACGACAAAACGGTCGAACAGTTCGCGCGTGTGTTCGACACCAAGGTCGCTGGTCTGCGACACCTCCTCGAGGCCGTCGCGGTGGACGAGCTGGCCTTTCTGGCCCTGTTCTCGTCGGTCAGCGGACGGTTCGGTCGACAAGGGCAGGTCGACTACGCCATGGCCAACGAAGTACTCAACAAAGTGGCCCACCGCCAAGCCTCAGAGCGGCCGTCGTGCCGCGTGGTCGCCATCGACTGGGGCCCCTGGGACGGCGGCATGGTCACCCCGGCGCTCAAGCGAGACTTCGCCCGGGCCGGGGTCGGGGTCATCCCCCTGGAGGCGGGCGCGCGAAGCCTGCTCGACGAGCTGGCGTACGACGGCGCGGGCGCCACCGAGGTCGTCATCGGGGACGTGCTACTTGAGCCTCCGGGCGACGATGCCGGTCGTCCCAGACGCCCCGTCACGGCGGCACAGACAGCGCTGGCCCCGGTGTTCGAGCGCCGCTTGGACATTGACCGCCACGCCTTTCTCAATTCCCATGTCATCGACGGGTACCCCGTGCTGCCAGTGGCCATCATGCAAGAGTGGCTCGCCCACGGAGCGTTGCACGACAACCCGGGACTGCTTCTGGGAGGCTTTGCGGAATTCCGCGTGCTCAAGGGTGTGATTCTGAACAACGGCCCTCGTGAGTTGCGGGTAGTGGTCTCCAAGATTCGCCGTCGCGACGAGTCCTTTGAGGTTGACGTCGAGTTGCGCAGCGGCCCCGAAGAGGACCAGATCGCCCACGCACGGGCCTGCGCCGTCCTGTACTCGAGCTTGCCTGCACCACCGCTGTATACCCGGCCAGACGGAATCGATGCCCAGAACTACGGATACAGCGTGGACGCCGCCTATCGTGAGGTGCTGTTCCACGGCCCGCATTTTCATGGCATCGAACGCATCGACGGCTACTCCCCCGACGGCCTCGTCGCGCACGTTCGGACGGCCCCGGAGCCGTCCGAGTGGATGGACGATCCACTCCGTTCCGCGTGGTTGGGTGACCCACTCATCGTCGATGCCGGACTCCAAATGGGCATCCTGTGGTGCCACAAGGCACTCGGATCTGTCTCGCTCCCGACATTCGGTGCGCGGTACGAGCAGTACACGACAGACTTCCCCGCCGACGGCGTCGTCGCCATCCTGGAGGTGCGAGGGCACAGCCCCCAGCGGGTAACCGGCGACATCACCTTCCTCGATGCCACTGGTACCGTCCTGGCACGCATGGAAGGGTACGCGTGGACGGTGGATCCGTCGCTGCGTGACGCCTTCCGACCACTGGTGGCCCACTCTGGCGGTGCGCGCGGCTCTGACGTTCGATGACGGACCTCGCTCCGATTGCGGTGGTCGGACTCGGCGGGTTGTTTCCGCAGGCCCCCGATCTCGACACCTTCCAGCGTCACATCCAGACTCGCCACGATGCATCACGTTCGGCGCCACCCGGGCGATGGGTGCTGGCCCCCCGTGACGCATATCGCCCGGACCTCGTAGCGGACACCGTCTATTCCACTCGGGCCTGCTTCATCGAAGACTTTGTCTTCGACGCGGCTGGCCTGAACCTGGACGCCGACACGCTCGACGGGTTGGATCCACTGTACGAGCTCGTCCTACACGTCGGCCGACAAGCGTTCTTAGACGCCAACACCCGCCAATTGGACCGCGAACGGGTTGGGGTCACCCTGGCCGCGATCGCCTTGCCGACGGACGGGGCGTCAGCCATCACCAGCGAAGTATTGGGCAGCGCATTCGAACACGCGCTGCTAGGTACGCCGGCCCGCCCGGCAGCGCTGTCGTCGCCACTCAACGCCCGAGTCACTGGGCGCCCTGCCAGTCTGCTCGCGCACGCACTCGGACTCGGTGGCGGTAGCTGCACCCTCGATGCGGCATGCGCGTCCAGTCTCGTCGCGATAAAGCTCGCCTGCGACGAGCTCCAGAGCGGGCGCGCCGATGCGATGCTCGCCGGCGGCGTATCGCGACCCGAGAGCCTCTACACACAAATGGGGTTCTGCCAGCTCCGCGCGCTGGCCGCGTCAGGTGTCTGTCGGCCATTCGGTGCCGACGCCGACGGGCTGGTCGTCGGCGAGGGCGCCGGTATCGTGGTGCTGAAGCGACTTGAGGACGCGCGCCGTGACGGCGACACGATCCACGGTGTGATCCGTGGAATCGGGCTATCCAACGACGTCGCGGGCAGCCTACTGGCGGCCAATTCCGAGGGACAGCTCAGAGCCATGCGGGAGGCGTACCGCCAAGCCGGGTGGGCCCCCACCGACGTCGATCTCATCGAATGCCACGGAACCGGAACACCGCTCGGCGACGCCGTCGAGCTCGAAAGCTTGCACCGCCTGTGGCACGAGACACCGGGCCCTCAGGCGTGGCGCGGCGGCCAGTGCGCAATCGGCTCGGTCAAGTCGAACATCGGGCATCTGCTGACGGCAGCGGGAGCCGCCGGACTGATCAAGACCCTGCTCGCCCTAAGTGACGGCGCCTTACCTCCCTCGGCCAACCTCGAACCCGGGCGGATCACTCCGGCCCTCTCCCAGGCCCCCGCGAGCCCCTTTCGTGTGCAAATGGACGTGGAACCCTGGGAGCGTCGCAGCCCAGGCACGCCCCGTCGGGCCGCCGTCAGTGGCTTCGGCTTCGGCGGCATCAACGCCCATCTCCTCGTCGAAGAAGAGGACGAGTCGCCACGCGGCGCGCCGGCGGCGCCCCGGCGGTCGCCCACGCCGAGCGAGGCAACGGGACCGGTCGCCATTGTCGGCATGGACACGCACGTGGGGCGCCTCAGCTCGCTCCAGGCGTTTCAGGAAGCGGTGCTTGGAGGGGACTCGGCGATCGCACCCTGGCCAACAACACGATGGTGGGGACACGAGGACATCGCACGGACGGTCTGGGGTGATCGCCCGCCACCCGGCGCCTACGTCGACGCGGCGTCTGTGGAGGTCGGCACCTTCCGCTTGCCGCCCAACGAGATTCCGGAGACCTTGCCGCAGCAGTTGCTCATGCTCCAGTCGGTGGCACGCGCGCTGGAGGACGCGGGGGCGCCCATGCCACGAGCCAACCTCCGCACCGGTGTGATCATCGGCATGGGGCTCGATCTCAACACCACGAATTTCCATCACCGGTGGGCGCTGCTCGATCTCGCCCGCCAATGGGCCCACTCGCTCGATCTCCAGCTCGACGACGAGGCGTTGGACGATTGGGTCTCCACCCTTCGTGGAGAGTCTGGCCCTGCGTTGACTCCCGGTCGGGTGCTTGGAGCCCTCGGCAACATCATCGCCAGCCGTATCGCGCGGGAGTTCGCGTTTGGCGGAGCCAGCTTCGCCATCTCGGCCGAAGAGGCGTCAGGGATTCGCGCCTTGGATGTCGGACTGTCAGCGCTCCGACGGCACGAGATGGACCGGGTCGTCGTGGGCGCAGTCGATCTTCCGGGTGACATGCGCGCGATGCTGGCCGCCCATGCGGTGCATCGCTATTCGCCACGTGGCGAAGTGCACCCGTTCGATATCGCGGCCGACGGCACCGTTGTGGGTGAGGGTGCGGCCACCCTGGTGCTCAAGCGTCTCCCGGACGCCATCGAGGCCGGCGACCGGGTCTATGCCGTCATCCAGGGGCTTGGGATCGCCGGCGGGAACCACTCGCGCTCCCCCGTCGACACCTACACGCGCGCGCTCGAACGAGCCTATGCCCAAGCGGGGTTGGCGCCGGAGCGGGTGAGTTACCTGGAGGCGCACGGGAGCGGCGACCCCGATGAGGACGCGATCGAAACAGAGGCCCTGACCGCGTTTTTCGGAGATCGCCACCACTCGGAAGCCCGCCCGATGTGCGCCATCGGGTCAGCGAAGCCGACCATCGGGCACACCGGAGCCGCGGCCGGCCTCGTGTCAGTAGTCAAGACCGCGCTCTGCCTGTACCAGGAATTGATTCCAGCGCTATCAGGATTCCGAGAACCAACGACCCCGGACGCGTGGAGCCGCGGGCCTTTCTATATGCCCATTCGGTCCGAGGCGTGGCTGCGCGACCGCAGTGATGGCCCCCGGCACGCCGGTGTCAGTGTGATGACCTGCGACGGTGGCAGTGCGCACGTCGTCCTCGAAGGCGTGAGACGCCCTTCCGCCTCCCACGTCGCGGATCGCCGACAACCGCTTGGGAGCCGAGACCAGGCCCTCTTCGGGGTGTCTGGGCGCGACCCCGAGACGCTTCAGGCCGGTCTGGCGGCGTTGCGGGAGCTCGTCACCGACACGCAGGACGGCCCCGCACACGGCATCGAAGCCCTGGCGCGGCGGTGGCACGTCATGCAGCCGCCGAGGTCGCACGACGACAGCCTCGGATTGGCGCTCCACGCCACCGGGCGCGCCGATCTCCAGCGTGCCATCGCTGTGGGCGAGCGCGGCCTGCTCACCGAACCGGCCGCCCCCATGGACGGCCGCGAGGGGGTCTTCTATACACCCAGCCCTCTGGACGCGCGCGGCGAAGTCGCCTTCGTGTTTCCCGGGTCTGGCGCCCACTATGTGGGGATGGGTGCTGGGGTAGGGGTCCACTGGCCGGAGGTGCTTCGCAATTTGGATGCGGAGACCGCGCATCTGCACAGCCAGCTGTTGCCACGACTGCTGACCCCGCGCCGGCACGATTGGTCCGACGGCTGGCAGCGAACAGCCGACGACGCGCTCGACCGAGACTTTCTGGCCATGTTGCTGGGTCAGGTCGCGCATGGCGTCGTCATGAGCGACCTGCTCCGCGGACTGGGGCTTCAACCTGCGGCGGCCATCGGGTACAGCCTGGGAGAATCCACGGCCCTGTTTGCCATGCGCGCGTGGAGTGCGCGGGACGAGATGTACGAGCGTCTCCGCCGATCGTCGTTGTTCCAGACAGGGCTGGTCGGTCGGTGCGACGCCGCACGCGCGGCCTGGAACCTCGCGCCAGACGACACCGTGAATTGGCGTAGCGTCGTCGTGAATCGGCCGGCGCGCCTCGTGCGAGAGGTCCTCACCGACGTCGAGCGCGTCTACCTCCAGATCATCAACACCACCGATGAATGTGTGATTGGCGGCCAGGCCGGCGCGGTTGCGGACGTCATCACCTCACTGCAATGCGAGGCGATCGATCTTCCCGGCGCATCCACCGTCCATTGTGCGGTCGCCCAGTCCGCCGCAGAGGCGTATCGCCAACTCCACCTGCTGCCGACACAGGCGGTCGACGGCGTACGTTTCTACAGCGCGGCGCATGCCAGCCGCTACGAGGTCAATCGCGAATCTGCCGCTGACGCGATTGTGGCGCAGGCCGTCACCACTATCGACTTCGCCGCGACCATTGAGCAGGCGTACGCCGACGGCGTCCGGGTCTTTGTCGAGGCCGGCCCACAAGCATCGTGTTCGCGGATGATCGGCAAGGTGCTTCACACACGTCCTCACCTGGCCCAGTCAGCATGCGTCAAGGGGGAAGACGATGTCACCTCCGTCCTGCGTTTGCTCGCGTCTCTGTACGTCCAACGGGCGCTGCCGGATTTCGGACGACTGTATGCCGACGCGACGACCGCGGTTGGCGACGGGCAACCTGACACGACCAAGCCCAGCCGCGCCGCCACGTCCAACACAACACACGTGATCGTGCCAACAGGGCGAAAGCCGCCGCGACCCCGGCTACCGTCGCCACCGGCGCCACGCGCAGCGCCTGGATCGATCGCCCCCGGTTCCCTCCCCGTCGACGTACCTATCGACGGCTCGAGGCCACCCACCGTCGCCGGCCTCGCGTCACGGGGCACGGCCACAGTCACGCAAGCGGGTCTCACGGGGGCTATCGCACAAGCCGCAACCGCCGGGGCCGAGGCCCACAGCGCCTTCTTGCGT
>CAWWAF010000055.1:0-24624 GCA_963934795.1 uncultured bacterium | reverse complement strand
GTCGACAACCTGATCGATGCGCTCGGTCATGTCCCGCTGCCCCCGTACATACGCCGTCCTGATCGCCCGGTGGACCGCGAGCGCTATCAGACGGTCTACGCGTCGGTGCGCGGATCAGTGGCGGCTCCGACCGCCGGCCTGCATCTCACGGATGCGATGCTGCGTCGGTGCGCGGACCGAGGCGTCGACGTGGTTCGGGTCACGCTGCATGTCGGGTATGGCACGTTCAAGCCGATTCGTGTCGATCGTGTAGAGGACCACCTTGTCGATGCAGAGTCGTACGACGTGCCGCCGGAGACGGCCGCTGCCGTCAATCGAGCCCTTGAGACCGGTCGGCGTGTCGTGGCCGTCGGTACCACGACGACGCGCGCGTTGGAAACAGCGGTCCGCGTGGGGGGGGGGCGGCTTCGTGCGGGTCCCGGGGTCAGCGACCTGTATCTGTATCCGGGGCTGCCATTCCAGGCCGTCGGGGCGCTGTTTACCAACTTCCATCTTCCTCGGTCGTCGCTACTCATGCTGGTGAGCGCTCTCGGGGGGCAGGCGCGTGTGCTGGCGGCCTATCGCGAGGCGGTTCGGCGCGGGTACCGGTTCTACAGCTATGGCGACGCCATGTTGCTCCTCTGACGGGGGAGCGGTCACCACTTCTGATTCGAAGTGACAGAGTTGATACAATGACCCGTGCCCGTTGGTTCGACGGCCGCCACTGGCGGTGCGGTCGGGCTGACGCGTCCACGATACGCGTGCCCGTCGACGGGAAACTCGGCCTGATGTGCCAAAAGCCGATGCCCCAGAGGACGCGTCACTCGCACGCCGGTGTAGCTCAGTTGGTTAGAGCACGCGGCTCATATCCGCGTTGTCCGGGGTTCAAGTCCCTGCACCGGCACCATTACCTCACCGCGGGCGTGACCGGGGTTCGCACGCACGTGCACCTGAGCACGACCCGCCGGTGTCTTGTCTCAGACAGCGGTCAGGCCTGACCCGAGCGGCGTCGTCTGCCCGGGTTGCCTCACCGCGGGCCTGCCCGACTCCGTCTCCGCGACGGCACGACGTCCAGGACCCTCCACGGCGCGGTGAGCGAGGTTCGGCGCGTAGCAGCGCCGATGCGATCGATGCATGCACTAGCTGAGCGGGTGCTCACATTTCTCAGCCGCGAGGACCTCATTCCAGACGGCGCGCGGGTGGCAGTTGCCGTGTCCGGCGGCGGGGACTCGGTCGCGCTCTGGTGCCTGCTCACCGAGTTGACGGAGCACGCACGGTTCGCGGTGGTGGGTCTGGCGCATCTGAATCATCAGTTGCGCGGACAGGCCTCGGACGCCGACGCGCGCTTTTGTGACGAACTGGCGAGTCGCGTCGGGTTGCCCGGCATCGTGGAGTCGATCGATGTCGCCGCGATCGCCCAGACAGAGCGCATTTCGCTCGAGCACGCTGGCCATCTGGCACGGCACGCTTTTTTCGATCGGGCCGCTGGTCGCCTTGGCGCGACGCATGTTGCGCTTGGGCATACCCTGGATGATCAGGCGGAAACGTATCTGCTGCGACTGCTGCGCGGTGCCGGTGCCGCCGGTTTGTCGGCGATGCGGCCACGTCGGGGGCGGGTCGTCCGACCACTGCTGCAGGTGCGACGAGTCGAGTTGCGCGAATATCTGACCTTCAGAGGGGTGTCATTTCGGGAGGATGCGTCGAATCAGGACCAGCAGGTGTCACGCAATCGCGTCCGGCATGATCTGCTCCCCCACCTTGGTCGGTATGCGCCTCGGGTCGTGGAAGCCCTGGCTCGCGAGGCGGAGATCGCCCGCGCGGACGACGAATGGCTCGACCGGGCTGCGCACGAATCACACGCGACGCTCGTCAAAACAGATGAACACGGCGTCACGGTCGACGCCGACGGCCTGGCCGCGCTGCATCCCGCGCTGTCGAGGCGGGTGGTGCGCCGCCTGCTGGCGGATCTATCCGACCGAGCCTGTGGGTTCGCCCATGTGGAGCGCGTGCGGGCGATGGCCGCCGGCTCCATAGCGCGTATTGATTTGCCCGGGGTGCGCGCGGAGCGCCGGGGGCGTGTGATGTACGTCGCGCGTCGCGCGGGCCGCGGCACCGCGCGCGAGTTGGGAAGGCCCTTCGAGTACCAGCTCGACGTGCCCGGTGAGGTTGCCGTGCCGGAGGCCGCGGTCACGCTGCGCGCCGAGCGGGGGGGCGACTCCAGGCGGGGCGGCTCGCACGCAGCGGCTGCGATCGCCGTTGGCGATGCCACACCCGAGCTGACGGTGTCGGTACAGATGCAGGCCGGTCCGCTCCGTGTGCGCAATTGGCGCCCTGGCGATTGGTATCGCCCCGTCGGTCTCAACGGGCACCGGAAGAAGCTGCAGGATCTCTTCGTGGACCGGAAAGTCGAGCGCCCCCGTCGTCATCGGGTGCCGGTGGTGGTAGATGCCAGAGATCGCGTGATGTGGGTCGTCGGGCTCGGGCTGAGCGAGGACTTTCGGGTCACGGAGGCGAGACCACGAGAGGCGACAGCAAGCATGATAATCTTGACGGTCAGACCTTTGGAGGACCAGTTGTGAATTCGACGACGCGCAGTCTGCTGTTCTGGATGGTTCTGGTGGTCGCGGTGGCGCTCATCTGGAGCGTTTCGTCCCAGTTCCGACCCGGTGAGACCCCGGTGGACTTTAGCGAGTTCATCCGGTGGGTCGAGACCGGCGTGGTGGATCGGGTCGAGCTGAGCGGCAACGAGATCATTGGCACCGCCTCGAGTGGCGAACGTTTCAGCACCTACGCGCCGCCACAATACGAGGGGCTGGCCAACAAGCTGCTCGAACGTGACGTCGTCGTGGAGGCGAAGGCGGCGACCGCGAGCCCTTGGGCCGTGTTGCTCTCCACGTGGGCCCCGTTGTTGCTCATCGTCGGGTTCTGGGTGTTCTTCATGCGGCAGATGCAGAGCGGCGGCAACAAGGCGCTCTCCTTCGGCAAGAGCCGAGCCAAGCTGTCGACGAGCACTCAGAAGAAGGTCACCTTCAAGGACGTGGCCGGGGTCGAGGAGGCCAAAGAGGAGCTGCAGGAGATCATTGATTTCCTCAGAGAGCCGCAGAAATACCAGAAGCTAGGCGGGCGGATCCCGAAGGGTGTGCTGCTGATGGGCGCGCCCGGCACCGGCAAGACCCTGCTGGCCCGTGCGGTCGCTGGTGAGGCGAACGTGCCGTTCTTTTCCATCAGCGGTTCGGACTTTGTCGAGATGTTCGTCGGGGTCGGGGCCTCCCGTGTCCGCGATCTGTTCGAACAGGGCAAGAAGAACGCGCCCTGCATCGTGTTTATCGACGAGATCGACGCGGTGGGCCGTCACCGCGGCGCCGGTCTGGGCGGCGGGCATGATGAGCGTGAGCAGACCCTGAACCAGTTGCTGGTGGAGATGGACGGATTCGAGTCGAACGAGGGCGTCATCCTGGTGTCGGCGACCAACCGACCTGATGTGCTCGACCCGGCACTCCTGCGGCCTGGCCGTTTCGACCGGCGGATCGTGGTGAGTCGGCCGGATGTCCGTGGACGGGAAGGCATCCTTGGCGTCCATACCCGCAAGATTCCTTTGTCGGATGACGTCGACATCCATGTGTTGGCGCGTGGGACGTCAGGCTTTTGCGGCGCGGACATTGCGAACCTGGTGAACGAGGCCGCCCTCAATGCGGCGCGGTACAACCAGAAGACCGTGATGATGCAGGACTTCGAGTTTGCCAAGGACAAGGTGATGATGGGGGCCGAGCGTCGGTCAATGATCATCAGTGACGAAGAAAAACAGGTCACCGCGGTGCATGAGGCCGGCCACGCGTTGCTGGGCGTCGTGCTTGAGCATTCCGATCCGGTGCACAAGGTCACGATTATTCCGCGGGGTATGGCCCTGGGAGTGACGATGCAGATCCCGCTGGACGACAAGCACAATTACGCGACGCCGTATCTGCACGATCAGGTGGCGGTGCTGCTTGGTGGCCGGATTGCCGAGGAGATTACGAACGCCGCGATCACCACTGGCGCGGGGAACGACCTCGACCGGGTGACGGAGCTAGCCCGCAAGATGGTCTGCGAGTGGGGCATGAGCAAGGCCGTCGGGCCACTGACGTTCGGTCGAAAGGATGAAGAAGTGTTCCTCGGCCGCGACTTCCAGCAGCACCAGGATTACAGCGAGGAGACGGCGAACCAGATCGATCAGGAGATCAGACGGATCGTGACGGAGAACTACGGCCGCGCGCGGACCATCCTCGAAGACAAGAAGACCGAACTGCTTCAGATCGCTGAAGAGCTGTTGACGCGCGAGGTGCTCTCAGGGGATCAGGTCAAGCAGATCGTCTCCGGTCAGCCGCTCGACGCCCTTCCGGTCGCCCCCGAGCCACTGGACCCGCCCACCATTCCCGAGACGGAGCGGCCAACGGTGGTGTCGCCGCTGACGAAGCCGTTGTCACAGGAATAGTGCTTGCGCCGCCGCGCTGTCGAAGCGCGGCGTGGCGTGACCACGCCCTCACTTCCGCGGCTTCGTGGCCGCCCGGGGCGTGCCATCTTCGCACGCGTCTGGCTTGCCCAGGTCTGACGGCTTCGCTGGCACGTCGCGTCGGTGATCGCGGCACGACTGCGTCTGGAGGATCATGAGTACAAGGCGTTGCTACACGGTGCCGCTCCCCGGGGCGGCGCCCTTGACACTGGGGGAACGGACCCTGGTGATGGGCATTGTCAACGTCACGCCCGACTCGTTCTCCGACGGAGGGTTGTGTCTGGATCCGGGGAGGGCCGTGGCGCATGCGCTCGAACTGGAAGCGGCCGGGGCGGATGTGCTGGACGTCGGCGGCGAATCAACGCGGCCGGGCGCCGCGGCGCTGCCGGCCGACGAGGAACTGGCGCGGGTGGCGCCGGTGCTGCGTGGCCTCATGGGCGCAGTCCGGGTGCCGGTGTCGGTCGATACATACAAGGCGGATGTTGCGCGTGTCGCCCTCGATTTGGGTGCCACGATGGTGAACGATGTGTCCGGATTGCTGTATGACCCAGAGTTGGCGGAGGTGGTCGCCTCGCGGGGCGCTGCGCTCGTGTTGATGCATACCCGTGGACGCTCCCGCGAGATGTATCAGGCCGCCGAGTACCGCAACGTCGGCCGCGAGGTCGCGGGTGAACTCGCGGACCAGGTGGCCGTGGCGGTGGGTGCGGGGGTCGAGCGAACACAGATCATCGTCGACCCTGGGCTCGGGTTTGCCAAGCGGGCGGAGCACAGTTACGCGGCCCTGGCTTCTCTTGCAGATCTTGTCTCGTTGGATCGACCGATTCTGGTCGGCCCGTCGCGCAAGTCATTTCTGGCGACCGACGGCGATGCGGGGCCGCGTGCGCGAGACTGGGAGACGGCGGCCGCCGTCACGGCGGCGGTACTGCATGGTGCGCACCTGGTGCGCGTGCACGAGGTGGCCGATCTGGTTCGCGTGGTACGGGTGGCCGACCGAATTCAGGCGCACCGGCCGGACACGAGTGCTTCGGGCACTGAGACGGAAGGATGAGCGAGACAGTGACCGACATACTGGCGCTGGACCGAGTTGGCCTCTGGGGGCTGCTCGATATCGCCATCGTCTCTGTCCTGATCTACGAGTTGTTGAAGGTGGTTCGGCGTACCCATACGGTGCAGATTCTCATCGGCGGCGGCGTGGTCATCGGGCTGTACTACGCATCGCAGTTCACGCCGTTGCAGACACTGAACTGGCTGATCCGCGACATGTTCGGTTACATCGTCTTTGCGGCCATCGTCATCTTTCAGGGTGATATTCGGCGCGCGCTGGTGCACTTCGGACGGGCCCCGTTCTTCAGATACTTCAGCCGGGCGGAGACCACAGACGAGACGATCGAAGAAGTTGTGGTCGCATTGCAGATGCTCGCGGACCAGCGAATCGGGGCGATCGTGGCCATCGAGCGGGACATCGGTCTGCGTAACTATGTCGAAAGCGGGATTCCTCTCGACGCCACTGTGAGCTACGACCTGCTCGTGACCGTGTTCAGGCCCAGTTCGCCCATGCACGACGGTGCTGTGGTCATCCAACAGGATCGCGTGGCGGCAGCAGCGTGCTTTCTTCCCCTGACGGTGAACCCGCGGGTGAGCAAGGACCTTGGGACGCGTCACCGGGCCGCGATCGGACTCAGCGAGGAGACCGACGCCATCGCCCTGGTGGTGTCGGAAGAAACGGGGCGACTGTCGCTTGTGCTCAACGGACAGATGGAGCACGACCTGGATGCTGACCAACTTCGGTACCGACTCGAGGCCCTGATGTTGAAGCGCAAGCCTGTGGCGGCTGAACGCGACAAGAAGGGACTCGACACGTGATGGCCGTCCCGTTCGCGCGCGGCCTGTGGTTGAAGGTGCTCGCCGTGGCCCTGGCGGTGGTCTTGCGATTTGTTGTGGCGGGAGACCCGATCGTAGAACGCGGGTTCCGCGTGCCGCTAGAATTCGAGAACCTCCCTGGCGCCGTCGAGATACTGGGCGATCCGCCTGAGACGGTTCACGTGCGAGTACGTGGGGCGTCCGGTGTCCTGCGCCGACTTGAGGTCGGCGATGTGCAGGCGATCGTCGACTTGGGGTCGGGACGGCCTGGCGCGCGGCTCTTCGACATGACGGACGGACCCATTCAGGCCCCGCTTGGGGTGGAGGTGACCCAGGTCATTCCGTCGACGGTGTCGCTGCGACTGGAGGTTCTAGGTCTGCCGAAGCTGGTGCCCGTGATCCCCGTGGTCGAGGGAGAGCCGGCCGAAGGGTTCGTCGTCGGCGAGGTGACGGCCGAACCCGCGATGGTCGAGGTCGTGGGTCCCCTGAGCCGCCTGGAAACGCTGACCCGTGTGATTACCGAGTCGCTCGACGTGACCGGCGCGGCCGTGCCGGTGACCGAGACGGTGACCATCGGCGTAGACGACCCGCTGCTGCGTCTCGCGACGCCGCAAGTGACCCGGGTACTCGTGGAGATCGTTCGAGCGCCGGTTCAGCGGACTCTCGCAGAGGTTCCCGTCGTGACACGCAACCTGTCGGACGGATTGGTAGGGGCCGCGATGCCGGCGTCGGTGACCGTGACGGTGGTCGGACCGTCGGAGCTGATGCGTGAGCTCGACAACGCGGACGTGACGGCGTTCGTCGATCTTGCCGGCCATGCTGCGGGCATTTACAATTTGGCGGTCACGACCGACCCGGATCAGGCGTTCCAGGCCGTCGCGGTCGAACCGACGACGGTGCAGGTCACCGTACGATGAACGTGCCACCCGTGATGCCTATGACATTGTTCGGAACCGATGGAGTGCGCGGGGCCCCTGGGACGCCGCCGCTCGATGAGCGCACACTCATCCGTTTGGCGGTAGCGATCGCCCGCACGCTGGGCGACAACGCCGCGCCGGTCCGCGTGTGTCTCGGTCGGGACACCCGTGAGTCAGGTCCGTGGGTTACAGGCCACTTGGTGCGTGGTCTGGTCGGCGCCGGCGCAACGGTGACGGATGGTGGGGTGCTGTCGACCCCAGCCGTGGCCTGTGTCACGCGTGACGGCGCCTACGACGCGGGCATTGTCGTGTCGGCCTCACACAACCCGTTCCGGGACAACGGCGTCAAAGTATTCACGAGGTCCGGTGAGAAGGCGGACGACGCGGTTGAATCCCGTCTTGCCGCCTGCGTGTTCGACGACGCCTTCTCGGTACCTCCGCTGGGTGAACCGCCTGCGGAGTCGGCCGGACTGGCGGATGGCTACCTCGCACGGGTCACATCGTTGTTCGAGGGTCTCGTCGTGCCGCCCGATTTTCGGCTGGCGCTTGACTGTGCCAACGGGGCCACCAGCAGCCTCGCGCCCCAGGCGTGTCGCGACGTGGGGCTCGATCCGATCGTGCTGCACGACCAGCCGGATGGCCGCAACATCAACCTCGAGTGTGGCTCCACCCATCCGGAAGACTTGGCGCGTGTGGTGGTCAAGCAGGAGTGTCGCTTGGGCGCTGCCTTTGACGGCGATGGCGACCGGGTCGTGTTCGTGGACCATCGTGGCGTTCTGGTCGACGGAGACGCGGTGCTACTCATTGCGGCACGTCGACTGCTCGCTGCCGGTCGGTTGCCGCACCGTGGAATTGTGGCGACCGTGATGAGTAATATCGGTCTCGAGCAGGCGTTGCGGGCCGACGGGATCGCCATGCACCGATGTGCCGTTGGAGACCGGGCCGTGTGGAGCGACATGACACGGCGGGGGCTGGGGCTGGGTGGTGAGCAGTCTGGCCACATCATTGTCGGGGATCATCTGCCGACCGGCGACGGGCTGGCGACGGCCATGCTCATCATGCGCGCGGTCATCGAGACCGGGTGCGAGTTGGCCGAGTTGGCGGCCGACCTGGTACAGGCGCCGCAGGTGTTGGTGAATGTGCGGGTCCGGGAGCGGGTCCCCCTCACGGACGTGCCCGCGGTGTCGCGATTGGTCACCGAGGCGGAACGGCAATTAGCCGACGCTGGGCGGGTGCTGGTCCGCTACTCCGGTACCGAACCGTTGCTGCGGGTGATGATTGAGGGGCCGGACCAGGCGGTGATTCAAGGGCTCGCCGACGAGATTGCGGCTCAGGTGCACACCGAACTCGGGCTCTGAACAGTGTCCTTAGGGCAGAAATCATGCGTCTAGGTGTCAACATCGACCACGTGGCGACGGTCCGGCAGGCGCGGCGCGCGCGCGAACCGGAGCCGGTCACCGCGGCGGCGCTCGCGGAACTGGCTGGCGCCGACGGCATTACGGTGCATCTGCGCGGTGACCGCCGGCATATGCAGGACCGGGACCTCCGGATGTTGCGCGAGGTGGTTGCAACCCGCCTGAACGTCGAGATGGCGACCACCGACGAGATGATGTCCATTGCATGCGACCTCAAGCCGGGCCTAGTGACCCTCGTGCCGGAAGAACCGGGCGAGGTGACCACTACGGGTGGGCTTGACGTTGCCGCGCATCAGGCCTCTGTGCATGCTGCAGTGCGCCGGCTTCAAGACGCGGGCATTTCCGTCAGCATCTTTGTCGACGCGGTTCCGGGGCAGGTATCGTCGGCGGCCTCAACGGGCGCCACGGCCATCGAAATCAACACCGGGCCGTACGCTGACGCGTCGGCGCCTCAGCGGGCCGTGGAACTCGCCAAGGTGCAACAAGCGGCCCGGCAGGCACGCGACGGCGGCCTCGAGGTGTTGGGTGGGCATGGCCTGACGTATGTCAACGTCGGGCCCATCGCGGCCATCGGGGACATTGTCGAGCTCAACATCGGCCACAGCATCATCTCGCGCGCGGTGCTCGTGGGACTGGAACGAGCGGTGCGGGAGATGATCGCGCTGGTCCGCTGACGCGACTGGCGCCCCGATGCGGTCCTCTGGTCCCGCCCAGCCACGAGGGCCCGCGTGGCGCCGAGGCGCTCCACGCGAAACAGGCCGTGGTCGCCACGGGCTGCTATGATCGATCAGTACGTAGAGCCCTGCTAGGGACCATCTCGGGACCACCTCAGTACCACCATGACCCGTATCGAACCGCTGCCGCTCATCGTCTCCCTTCTCTTCGCATCCGGACTCATGGGGTGGGTTGTTTGGTCCCAACGTCCCGTTGAGCCCGAGATTGTCGCCGAGGTGGCGGCGCCGCCTGCCGCTGAGATCCCGTCCCCGCCGACCGTGCCGCCGGTCGACGAGACTCGGGCCGCCGATTTGCGCCAGGCGGCCGAACAGGCCCCGTCGGACGTGCAAGTGCGGATCGACCTCGGCAATCTGTACTTTTATGCGCAACGGTTCGAGGAAGCGGTCCCGTGGTACGAGGCCGTGCTCGCACTTGAGCCCGAGGCTGTCGACGTCAGCACGGACCTGGCCCTGGCCTACTACTATTTGGAGGACACCGATCGCGCGCTCGCGCAATTTGATCGGTCACTTGAGATCGATCCGACGCATCCCAAAACATTCTTGAGTATCGGCATGGTCCGCGCCTTTGGCAACCGAGATCTCGACGGCGCCATGGCCGCCTGGGAAGAGGTGGTGCGCGTGGCGCCGGGTAGTTCCGAGGCGCTGGCGGCGACCGAGGCGCTCGAGAGTCTCCGCGCGGTTCACTAGACAACTGGCGTACTCATGGCGCTTGGCTGGATCGTCCGATTTCTCGTCGTGATGGTGCTGATGCGGCTCGCCTGGAAGTTCCTGGCCGGGCTCGCGCAGGGCGGGCCGGCTCGCTCGCAGGCGCCCCCGGCGAAGGCGGTCTCGCTGGTGCGTGATCCGGCCTGCGGGACATACATCGACCGGAGTCGGGCGATGACGCTCGGGTACAAAGGCGAGACCCACTACTTTTGCTCAGAAGACTGTCGTGCCAACTTCAAACAGGGGCGCCGCGCGGCGTCTGGAGGCGCGTGATGCAGGTTGAGGAGCGGTTGCGCGCTGAGATCGTCGAGGTCGGTCGGCGTGTGTACGACCGCGGGTTTGTGGCCTCAAACGACGGCAACATCAGCGTCCGGCTCGAGGATGACCGGCTGCTGATGACGCCGACCGGGGTGTCGAAGGGATTCATGACCCCCGACATGTTGGTCACGACTGACATGGCCGGACGAAAACTGACCGGTGATCGCGAGGCGTCGTCCGAAATCCTGATGCATCTGGCGGTCTACGAATTGCGGCCAGACATCAAGGCCGTTGTGCACGCGCACCCCCCGACGGCAACCGGATTCGCCGTAGCTGGGATTCCTCTGGATCGGGCAGTCCTCGCCGAGGTGGTCACCACCCTCGGCAGCATTCCGATTGCGGACTACGGGACACCCTCGACCACCGAGCTGGCCGACGCGGTTCGGCACTACATCAGCGCCCACGACGGCCTGCTGCTCGCCAACCACGGGGCCCTGACTGTGGCGCAGGAGTTGTTTGCCGCGTATTACAAAATGGAGACGGTGGAGCATTTTGCCCGCATCAGTCTCGTGGCGAGGCAGCTGGGCGGAGAGCGCGTGCTGTCACGGGAAGAGGTGGATAGGCTCCAAAACCTGCGTGATCGCTACGGGATCACCGCGCCAGCGCCGTTGTGTCCGCCAGGTCAGGAGGAGGGAGCTGACGTGACGTGCCAGACAGTGAACGCCCCGTCGAGTCCCGATGCCCGGCTGGTTGCCGCCGCGACTGAGGCCCGGGCCGGGGCGCTAGGTCTTGATGATGAAGTTCGATTAACATACCGCGAACTGACGGCGCTGATCACGGATGCCGTGAAGCAGTTGCGGTAGTGTCCCGTGTAGCAAACCCGGTGCGACCGGGTGCGTGGGACACCACAGGAGGTAGGTCATGGGCGAGGCGCTCGGAATGGTGGAGACAAAGGGTCTCGTCGCGATGATCGAAGCGTCGGACGCGATGGTCAAGGCCGCCAATGTCACCCTGGTTGGCTGGGAGAAGATCGGCGCCGGGTTTGTGACCACCATCGTGCGAGGCGACGTGGCAGCGGTGAAGGCGGCGACCGACGCCGGGGCGGCGGCGGCGCGGCGGGTGGGCGAGCTCGTGTCCGTGCATGTGATTCCGCGGCCCCACGACAACGTTGAAGACGCGCTGCCGATAGGGAAGAGCACCGGCAAGTGACACGGTCTGGCTGGTCATCCCCGACCGCCCCGACCGCCTCAACCGGTTTCTGCGCAAACGACACCTGTCCGTCGGGCTCAGGGGGCACCCCCCGTGCGTCGCGGACTCAGGCTCAATCAGCGTACTGTTGAGGCACGCAACCCACAATGATTCTCGGCAAAGTGGTAGGCACCGTCGTGGCCACCCGGAAGGATGAGCGACTCGTCGGGAGCAAATTACTGCTCGTTCAGCCGATCCTGCCTGATGGCGAGCCTCGCGGAGGCCCGATCGTAGCCGTTGACACCGTGGACGCGGGCGCGGCGGAAACGGTGCTCGTGGTCAGCGGCAGCTCCGCACGGATGGCGGACGGCCAATCTGATCGCCCGGTCGACGCGGCGATCATCGGCATCGTCGATGTGCTCTCGATCGACGACCCGTCCTGAGTCAATCTCATGCAGCTGGCTCGAGTGATCGGTACTGTCGTCGCCACCACGAAGGATGCAGGGTTGGAAGGGCGCACACTCCTGGTCGTGCAGCCGCTTTCACCACTACGCGAGACGGTCGGCGTCCCCCTGGTGGCGGTGGACTCCGTGGGTGCCGGGCGTGGCGAGGAAGTGTTCTTCGTGCGCGGGCGCGAGGCAGCGTTTCCGTTTCTGCCGGCCGTCGTGCCAACCGACGCGAGCGTGGTGGGCATCTGCGACCATTGGCATCCCGATGGGGGTGCCGTGGCGTCGCCAGGCCGACATCCCAGAGCGCGCCGTCGCGCGGCCCGGGCCACCAAGAAGGGCCGAAACTGATGCGACTGGCCCGCGTGGTCGGCACGGTCGTGGCGACCCGGAAGAACCCCAAGCTTGACGGAGCGAAGCTATTGCTTGCCCAGCCGGTCGACCAGGCGGGTGAGGCGACAGGGCCGACCCAGTTGGCCATCGATGGCGTGGGCGCCGGAATCGGGGAGTTGGTGTTGCTCGTGCTGGAGGGGCGTGCCGCCGGAACGGCCCTCGGGCGACGCGCGGCCCCGGTGGACGCGGCCATCGTCGGGATCATCGATCCCGCGTCGTGAATCCGGTCGACGGACCTCCATGGCATCTCTCGCCAGCCCCGCCGCAGATGACTGAGACCAAGCCGACCGTCCTGGTCACACGTCGGATGCCGGCCGCCGTCCTCGATCAGCTGGCGCAGTCCTGCGCAGTCGATCTGCACCCCGGGACCGACGATCTGACGCACGACGCAATCTGTGCGCGGGTTCGGGGGAAGGATGGACTCATCTGCATGTTCAACGACCGCATCGATGCCGCGGTGATCGCGGCGGCCGAGTCGCTACGTGTCATTGCGACCGTCGCCGTTGGCTTTGACAATATCGATGTCGAGGCGGCGACGGCGCGAGGAATAGTGGTGACCAACACTCCGGATATCCTCACCGGCGCAACGGCCGAGCTGACCTGGGCGTTGATTCTCTCTGTGACCCGCCGTGTGGGTGAGGCGGACCGCGTGGTGCGGCGTGGCGGGTGGACCGGCTGGACGTTCGATTTCATGTTGGGGAGCGAGCTGCGGGGGAAGCAGCTGGGGATCGTCGGCGCCGGTCGCATTGGCCGGGCGGTGGCGGCGATTGCGCCGGCGTTCGGTATGCGTCCCGTGTTTGCCGCCAAGTCGGGCGCCGGCCGCGACGCAGACTCTGGAGAGGGCGACACCGTGCTGTCGCTCGACGAGCTACTGTTGACCTCCGACGTGGTCTCACTCCATCTTCCGCTCACCGACAGCACCAGACATCTGATCAACCGACGCACGTTGGCCAGAATGAAGCGGTCGGCCTGTCTCATCAACACGTCGCGTGGTGCAATCGTGGATGAAGAGGCGCTGTCCTGGGCGCTTGAAGAGCGCCTCATTGCGGGGGCCGGGCTCGACGTCTTCGAGGAGGAGCCTCAGGTCCACGCCGGTTTGCAACAGCGAGAGAACGTCTGCTTGACCCCGCACATCGGCAGCGCGACCAGAGAGACGCGAGCCGCCATGGCCGGGCTCGCGGTCAGCAATGTTGTGGACGTGCTCAGCGGGCGGCCGGCCCTGACCCCGGTTACGCGGTGAGCTCGCCATCCGCCACGAGCGGTCGGGTCATCGACCGGTCGCGCCGTTTCTGTCTCCAGTGTCTTTCCTGATGACCCCACGAGCCGCTCGGACCGATCGTTCGCCCGCGGCCGCCACTCCGCGGCGTCGGGTCGGTGCCGTGATGCGAGGTGTGAAAGCGGCGCTCGGGCCGATGGAGCAGCCGGTTGTCTCCAAGATGGCGGAGGACGAGCAAGCGGACTCGTTCAAGGTGCTGATCGCGACGCTGCTGTCCGCGCAGACGAGAGACCCGGTGACGCTCGAGGCGTCGACTCGCCTGTTCGCTCGGGCCGACACGCCGACGGCGATGGGGCGGCTCCGGGTCAGCACGATCGAGCGGCTGATTTATCCGGTGAGCTTCTACAGGAACAAAGCACGCCACGTGAAGGCCACCTGTCGGTTGCTGGATGACCGTCACCATGGACAGGTGCCCACCACCATGGCGGAGCTGGTGGCGCTTCCGGGAGTCGGTCGGAAAACCGCGAACCTGACACTCATCGTCGCGCTGGGCAGCGAAGACAATATCTGTGTCGATACCCACGTGCACCGAATCGCCAACCGACTCGGCTGGGTGCGGACCCGCACCGCCGAAGAGACCGAGCACGCGCTCTATCGGGCGGTCGCGCGTCGCTGGTGGCCGCTCATCAACCTCTATCTCGTGACCTGGGGACAGAATGTCTGTAAACCGCTCTATCCGACCTGCGGGCGGTGCGCGGTGGCGGCGCTGTGTCCGCGGCTCGGGGTCGGCAAGGTGGGCAAGTAGGTAGAATGGGCACGGGGTCACCGATGCTGGCCATTAACGAGATTTTCCATTCCATCCAGGGTGAGTCGGACCAGGCTGGACGTCCGTGTGTGTTCGTACGTCTGACCGGATGCGACTTGCGCTGTGTCTGGTGCGACACGCCGTACGCGTTTCATGAAGGGCGCAAACTCGAGGTGGACCAGATCGTCGATCAGGTCGCTTCGTACGACTGCGATCTGGTGGAGATCACGGGTGGTGAGCCGTTGTTGCAGGAAGGGGTCTATGGGCTGATGGAACGCTTGTTGTCCTCCGGCGCGACGGTGATGTTGGAAACTGGCGGTCATGTCAGCGTGACGCGAGTACCGGAGGCGGTGGTCAAGATCATGGACGTCAAGTGCCCGGGAAGCGGTGAGTCCGACCGGAATCTCTGGGACAACCTATCGGTGCTGACCGCCCGCGACCAAGCGAAGTTCGTGATCGCCGACCGTGTCGACTACGAGTTCGCTCGAGACACGACCCGCCGTCACGACCTCGAGACCCGATGCGCGGCGGTCCTCTTCTCGCCGGTGCACGATGTGCTCACTCCGGTGACGCTGGCCGAATGGGTACTGGCGGACCGGCTGCGGGTGCGGGTGCAGCTCCAGATCCACAAGTACCTCTGGGCGCCGGAGACCAGAGGCGTGTGAGGACAGACCCACCGATGACCGGGAGTTCGTCGAGACGCGCTGTCGTGCTCCTCAGCGGGGGGCTCGATTCCTACACCGCTGCCGCGATGATGCGGTCCGAAGGCTACAGCCTGTTCGCCTTGACCGTGCGCTACGGGCAGATCCATGCCTACGAGCTCGAAGCGGCGCGCCGAGTCGCTGCCGCGCTCAGGGTGGAGCGTCACGTCGAACTGGCGGTTGATTTACGCGTGTTTGGTGGTTCAGCGCTGACTGGCGATGGTGAGGTGGAGCTCGATCAACCGCCGGACCGGGTCGGGATTCCGTCGACCTACGTACCGGCCCGCAACACCGTTCTCCTGTCTCTGGCCATGGGTTGGGCGGAGGTGATCGGGGCCCGCGACCTGGTGATTGGGGTCAACGCCCTGGATTACTCGGGGTATCCGGACTGCCGACCCGAGTATGTGGCCGCGTTCGAGCGTCTGGCCGGGCTGGCGACCAAAGCTGGGATCGAGGGCGAGCGGCTGCAGGTTCGGGCGCCCCTGCTCCATCTGTCGAAGTCCGACATCATTCGACGGGGCCACAGCCTCGGGCTCGACTACGGGCTGACCCACAGCTGCTATCGCCCGTCGCCGAACGGACGACCCTGCGGCCGGTGCGATAGCTGCCAGCTGCGCGCCCGTGGATTCGCCGAGGCCGGCGTCGATGATCCCGTGATCGTAAATGCCGAGCCGAACCGATAACACTCTGGGCTGGGCCGGGTGGCCGGTTGGTTCCAAAATGTCACGGTGGCCTTCAGATGTGCAATGACCTGCGCTCGGTCTCAGTTCAGGTAAATATCTGCAAGTACTAGCGTATAAATGCGTTATATCTTTTTCGAGAAGTTGGCATCGTCCTTGGACACTCATTAGAGGCCATCGGGAAGGGTACGCGCATGAATAGACACAGAATCGCGGCGTTCACGGTCGCCGCTCTTGTCGGTCTTGGAGGAGGGGCAGCGCTGGGCCAGGGCTCCGGCCCGCAGCAGACGCCTGCCCAGCACGCGTCGATGCTCGCCGACGCCGTGGATGCCTCCGGTATCGACTCGGCGCGGCGCATGGTCTCGTTCGTCCGGGTGGTCGGGTTCGTCTGGACTGAGAAGGACCAGCACGTGCCGTACCCGCGTTTGGTGATTCGGGACCTCGCCAACGGGCACGTCGTCGGCGAGACCATCGGCACGGAGGTGGGCGAGTTCCGTTTCGAGGGGCTCAGCGCCGGCGCGTATGTCATTGAACTGCTCGATGAGTCTGACCGGGTGCTGGCGGTCAGACAGATGCTGACGGTGGTGGCCGGAGACACGGTCGGCACCTTTATTCGAGTGAGCGGTTCTATCCGACCTGGGCTGATCTTTGGGGCGGGGTCGTCCGTCTTTGAGTCTGCCGCCGCTGCGAGAGTGGGCGGGGCGGGAGGCGGCAACCCGGCGAGCAGCGAACGCTGAGCGCGCGGCAGTCGGTGTTCGGCGGGTCGGGGCTAACGTCCGCGCTCGGACGGTGTGGACCGCGCAAGCCGATCGACCAGTCTGTCGATGACCGCCAGAATCGGATCTGCAGAATCGGGAAAATTGTTAGCCAGTACCGCGAATGCCAACTGCTCCCCGTCGTCGGCCGTGACATACCCGGACAAGGCTCGGACGTGTGCCATAGATCCGGTCTTCGCGCGGACGTTGCCCTCAGACGCCGTCCCGACCAATCTCGTCGCGAGCGTGCCGCTTGTGCCGGCGACCGGCAAGGTGTCTGGGAACGCACTCGCGTGCCTGGGGTCGGCGTGCATTCGGCCTAGCACGTCGACCAGCGCGCGCGCTGTCACATAGTTGTACCGCGACAACCCGGACCCGTCGGCGACGATGACGTCGGACGGACCGATTCCCCAGCCCTCGAGTACGCCGCGAACCGCAGCCCGCCCTGCGTCTGCCGTCCGGGGGCGCCTATTTTGGTCCAACGTGCTGAGCAGCGTCTCCGCGTACAAATTGTGACTGGACTGCATCAGGGTGGTGGCCAGCGCCGACAGCGGTGGAGAGTCGTGGCGCGCAAGTGGTCGTAGCGGCCCGTCGATGAGTCGGCCACGGATATCGTCTACATCGACGGCGTCTCCGGATACCTGGATCCCGGCCGCTTCAAGCGACCGCTTCAAGCCGCGAGCGAAGAAGATCGTCGGGTTCGCGACTGCGGCATGTCGGGAGACGGGAGACGAACTGGCGGGGATGCCGCCGCGGATCTCCACCGTTCCGTCGAGCCCACGATGGAGGGTCAATTCCGCCTCAGCGTACTGCATGTCCGTGTGGGCGTGGTTGACCACCCGTAGGCCGCTGTACGGCGGGGAGACTTCGACCACGGTGTCGTCGCCAGCGACACTCGCTGAGTGGACCGTCACGCGCACGATGTTGTCTCGGTGCAGCAGCGCTCCGGTGGGGGCTGCGTAGCCGTACACCAGATCGTCCCAGGCCCAGCCGTAGCCCGGCGATGCCTCCTCTACCAGATCGTCGTCTCCGATGATGCGTCCCGCGATGGCGTTGATTCCGTGCTCGCGGAGCGACGCGGCCCACCGGTCGAAGACCGGTGTTCCTGGCTCTCGTCCGGTGTTGATGCTCGGGTCACCGTTCCCGCGCACGATCAGGTCACCCTGCAGCACGCCGTCCACGACCGGCGCGGAGGCGAGTATTTCCGTTTCATAGCGGTAGTCCCACCCAAGCCGTTCGGCCGCTACGGCCAGCGTGACGAGCTTCATGGTGGAGGCCGGCAGCATGAGCTGGTCGCCCTGGTGGTCGTAGACCTCGTCTCCGGAGTCGAGCGACCGTACGAATATCCCCCAGAGCGCCGCGTTGGCCTCTGGCGTGTCGAGCAGCGCGTCTAGCGCCGCCGCCAAGGGGTGGGGACTCGGGCCGAGATCCCGGGTTGTCTCGATGGCGCCGGGGGGGCGCGGTGGCCTGGTCGTGGCGCACGCGGTGAGGGCCAGACAGACGAAAATAGGGGCGAGCAGGGAGCCGACAACTGAGCCAGGAGCGGAGACCGGTCGGCGGCCCACTATGGTGTGGTGCCTGGCGCGTCGACCAACGCGTCCAGGGCCTCCATGGCATCGTCCCAGGCTTGCGGGTTCAGGCGGGCGGCTCCAGGTTCATCGCCATTGACGGCGAAGACGGCAGCCACATCGGCGCCGTCGCCATCAGGGCGGCCTACGATGATCCGCTCTTCAATGATGTCCTCGACGCTGTCACTGAACGTGACGCGCAGACTGGCGACCGGCGTGGTCAGCCCCGTTCCGTCGCGCGAGTCGACGAACGACTCGGCGCGCAGGTTCGACAGCTTGGCCAGCAGGTCTTCCATCGCGGCACCGTCAACTTCCCCCGGGCTAGGGGAGAGCATGCGCCACATCGTGGGTTCGCCAGTCGATTCGCTCTTGTCGAACGACCACAGGTCGCCGCCACGTTCGACAGACACCGATTCCGCATTGAAGGGTCGGAACCCGAACAGGTCCTTGCGGCGATAGGCTTCCGCGCTCCGGACGAGTTCGCCAACCAGCGTTTCGTCGATGGTGAAGACCGGGTCGCGGGCCTCGTCCCGTGCGTAGATACGACCGGGCCCCGCCGCGCTGCCCACGATCAGGCTCGCCGTGGACCCGGTGAGGCGCACCGTGACGTTCAGCCGCGGGGGCGCGAGACCGTACTGAGCCAGGTCGTCGGTGCTCTCCGACTCAACGGAGGCGATCTGACCGGTGCCGAGGCGGCCGATGACGCCGTCGGTGGTCCCAGCGTCGGCCAGCGCCGCAATGGGGCTGGTGAGCGCCCACCGATTGCCAGTCTTCCGAAGCTGAACCGCCACCTCATCGCCCGTGATCTCCAGGCCCTCCACCTCATCGTTGGTGAAGTCGAGGATGGTCTTGTCACGGAGGTCGAAGGTGCTTTGGTTGAAGGTGTCGTCCAGGTAGCCGGACATCAAGAACACCCGGTTCGACCCTGCCAGCGTCGCGTAGACGTCACCACCGGTCGGCGTGCGTGCCCCAATCAACAAGCTGGCATCTGTGCCGCTCGCGATTACGACGCCAACGGTGATCCGCGGCTCGTCGAGTCCAAAGGTCGCCAGCGCTATGTCGTCCTCGGGTTCCGCCACGACGCGCTGCATCTCGAGCGTCGCGACGCTCGACGCGAGCCCGACCACCGCCGTCACATCCACGTTCCCCTCAAACGGTTCGATGAGACGCCAGCGCGCATCCGCCTTGTCCACTACCGTCCGATTTCCGTTTTCGGCGGTGACCGTGACGGTGGTGATGTCGTCCGATTCGAAATCGAACACCGGGATAAGCTGATCCGCCGTCGGTGCGGTTGACCGGTCAGATTCGATGAGATACGCGTAACCGCCGAGGCCGACGGCCACCACAGCGAGAGCCAGTGTCGAACGTATCCCGCGCATCACCATCAACATCAACGTCTCCGCCACCAGGTATAGACGCCGGCGCCGAGTGCCGCGGCCGGAATGAAGAGGATCGACAACCAGAACACTCGTCGTTGCTGATCGGCGGTGATCGTGAGCCGTCGGTCGTCCGGTTCCCGAGGCCGAATAGCGATCAGGTTCTCCTGCTGCGCCAACCAGCTGACCGCATTCAAGAACATGTCTCGGTTGCCCTGGATGCCGACCGCTCCGTTCGTTGCGAAATCGGAATCCCCAATCACGACGAGCCTGGACTCGGGCGGATCACCCGGATCGTCCACCGGCCCGGCTGGGTCTCCAGCGTCCGCGTTCGCTAGCAGGTTGGCCTGCGGTGCCGCTGCGTCGTTGGGCGGCGCCGGATTCGGTGCCGGCGCCGACACGGCCACACCGATGGCGATTGGGCCCGGCCGGTCGCCGACGTCTTCGTTGAGTTCAACTTCGCCGCCCGTCAGTGCATCGATATTTGCCTCAGCCCAACTCTGCGGGCTGGTTTGGATAAATGACTGCGGTATCCGGCCAGGGACTGGCACGGCGCTGGCGCTGATCGACCGAGCGAGCGGATACGCGGTCAGCAGGCTGAACTGTTCGGTGATCGGATGGAACGGGTAGTCCGCCGCCACCGGGACCGAGGCGTCCGCACCAAACAGTTGTCCCATCCCACTGCCGTCTACGACGATATCGGTGCCCGCCTCGACGCCCCATTCGCCGATGAGCTGGAGTAACCCGTCTGGGGTCGGCGTCTCCGTGCTCGGGGGCGGGTCAAGGAGCACGAGCAACTTGCCACCCCCATTCATGTAGGTACCGAGGGCCTCGACCTCCCCGGGCAGGAGGTCGGTTTGTGGCCCAGCCACCACAACTACGGTGGCGTCGTCCGGCACTGCGGGCTGCTGCGCCAGTACCAGCGGTGCGACGGCATAATTGTCCTGCGCGAGCGCGGCAGATACTGTTGAGTATCCGTTTCGTTCGGCGTCGGCGATGTCTCGTTCGCCATGGCCGGAGAGGAAGTACACCGTCGTCTCTTCGCCCGCAACGACCTTGATCAACGCGTTCGTCAGGTCCTGCTCGGACTCGGACAGGACTCGCTCCACGCGGCCGTTGTAGTCGAAGACGATTGTTCCGTAGGACTGAACGTCGTACTGGCGCGCCACCACCGGGTCCCGATCCGCGTCGATGTAGTCAACCGTGACGCGGGACGATTCGTAGGCATACGCGTCGAGCCGGTCCTCGTAAATTGGGAAGTCCGACTCGCGGGTGAAGACGAGAATTCGGACCGGCGCGTCGAGACTCGCCAGGACCCGTCTGGTCTGGTCTGAGAGCGAATACTGCTGCGCTGCGGTCAGGTCCCACCGTGTGTTTTGTCTGGCCAGCACGTAGTTCAGAGCCACCAGGGCGATTAGTCCGAACACGAGGCCCGTGCCGGCAAGGGCGCCGTACCGGGTCTGTCGTCGCCCGAGGGATCGGACAGCCTGTCTCCAATGGCCGGCGCCGTAGAGAAGGATGCACGCGAGCCCCGCCATCGCCAGAGTTCGACGTAACGTTTCGAGGTCCGGGCGTGCCACCCACGCGCCCACCGCCACAAAGACGAGGAGCGAACCAAGCCAACCGAGAGCACCAAAGAGTCTGTTCAGCATCGGGGTGTAGGCCTCGGGCGGTCAGCCATTCCAGCGCGCGGTATCCAATGATTTCGCCGTGAGGAAGAGACCGAGTGCGGTGAAGCTGACGTAGTAGGTCACATGCGTGGTGTCGATGACACCCTTGGAGAAGTCGTCGAAGTGTTCGATGATCGACAGATACGACAGCACGGCTTGCGTCGTGCTCCCGGAGGGGTCGCCGACCCAGTTGATGATCCAGAACAGGAGCAGCACCGCCAACGTGGCGAGGCCGGCCACCATCTGACTCTTGGTCATACTCGAGATCGCCAGCCCAACCGAGATGAACGAGCTGCCGATGAGCAGCAGACCCAGGTACCCGCTGACGATCGGGCCCCATTCTGGTTCTCCGTACCAGAACAAGACGCCCACGTGAATCAGCGTCAGGGCCAGCATCATCACGTAGAGCGTCATCGCCCCGAGGAACTTTCCGATGATGATCTGGAAATCGGTGAGGGGCGATGTGAGGAGCAGCTCGATCGTGCCCGATCGCTTTTCCTCGGCGTAGGCGCGCGCAGTCAGGAACGGAAGCATCATGAGCAGAATCAATGCCGTGTTGCTGAACAGCGGACGCACCATGAACTCATTGATGTTGACGACCTGCGGACCACCCTGCCCTAGCTGACCCATGCTGAACTGCAACATCACGTTCATGCTCGCGATGTAGAAGTACCCGAACAGCAGGGCGAAGAACCCTAGCAGCGCGTAGGCCATCGGGGAGACAAAATACGCCCGGATCTCCTTCTGAGCGAGGGCCACAATGTTATTCATCGGCCTTGTCCTCCTCGGCCACATCGGTTTCGTTCTGTGGGGTGTCTGCAACCTCGTGCTCCGCGTCCGTAGGCGTTTCCTCGGTCGTCAGTTGCAGAAAGATATCTTCCAGACTCATCTGTTGCGGCCGCAATTCCAGCAGGCCCCACCCGCGTGTCACGACCGTGTGTGAGAGCTCCCGTCGCAGGTCACCGCCGTGCGTGCTTTCAACCTGATATCCACCGACCCCGTCCTGTTCGTCAACGCGGGTCACCTGAGCAACTCCATCTACTTGGTCGAGGGTCGCGAGGACGTCAGCACCCTGGGCGTCGACTCGGAGGTACAGCGTTTGAGAGCCCTGGAGTCGGGCTGTCAGGTTGTCCGGCGTATCGACGGCAACGACCCGCCCCCGGTTGATGATGACGACCCGCTGACAGGTCTGCGAAACTTCCGGCAGGATGTGGGTGCTCAGGATGACCGTGTGGTCGCCGGCGAGCTCGGCGATCAGGGCCCGTGTTTCGATGATCTGCCGTGGGTCCAGGCCGGCCGTGGGTTCGTCCAGAATCAGCACGTCTGGATTGTGGAGGATCGCCTGGGCCAGGCCGACCCTCTGACGATAGCCCTTCGACAGCTTGCCGCAGTAGCGATCGGCCATGTCGCTGATTCTGGTGCGTTCCATGGCCAGGCCGACCTGCGACCGCCTCTCAGCCGCCGGCATTCCCTTGATCCGTGCGACGAATTGCAGATACTCCGCGACGGTCATCTCGGGATACAGGGGGGGGGTCTCCGGCAGGTATCCGGTTCGGCGTTTCGCCTCCATCGGCTGCTCGAACACGTCGAACCCCGCGACCCGGGCCTGCCCATCGGTGGCCGGCAGAAAACCGGTCAAAATCCGCATGGTGGTCGTCTTCCCGGCGCCGTTGGGCCCAAGGAATCCGAGAATCTCCCCTGGCTCAACACGGAAGCTGATGTCATCGACCGCCGTCAGCGACCCATATCGCTTGGTCACGTGCTGCACTTCGACCACGATGTTCCTCCCGAGACCGGCGCACGGGCCTCGCGCCCTGACCGTGTGGCGCGACAGGGCGACCCTGCCACGTTGCTGGATTGTATTAGACGCCGGGCCCACGGGGAAAGACGTCTGCTTCGTCACGGCCCGGGGCGGCACCGCTCAATCTAGTGTCCAGGCCGGAGAGGTGTCAAGCATCGCCATCGAGTCCCGCGGGCGACGACCCGCCGCGGTGACGTTGGTCGACATACTCATCAATGGTGGCCTGGTCGCTCGCCTCCATGCGTTCGAACTGGAGACCCATGCCGACCCGCCGATCACGCCAGACCACGCGGGAGTCCGCTGCGATCTCGGTGGTCGATCCGGGGAGCCGGAACCGCGCGCGCACTGTCGTCGCCACGTCGAGCGGATTCATCGTTCTGATCGCCAGTCCGCCTGGACCGATGTTGAGGGTCAGCGCGGCCGCAACCACGTCGTCGACCCGGTACGACACCGGGACGGCGAGTTCGACACGGGGGTTGGCCCGGCGATCGAAGCTGTCAGGGAAGAGGTGTGGCGCGAGCGCCGGGAGGATGTGATCTGCGTCACAATGTTCGTTGATATACCCCGTGATGCCCAGTCCGGCGAGCGTCCGCGCGTGAGCGGCACCGTGCACCGACCCGCTGAATACAAGCATCGGGAGATTGCCGACTTGCTCGCGGATGCTCGTGACGAGCGCTGGACCGTCTCCGAGTGCGATGTCCAGCAGCACCAGATCGACGGCTGGGGATTCGCCGGCGAGCGCGCTGTGCAATGCGGCCGCGGTCCCGACGCCCACCGCCCGGTGGCCGGCTTGGCGCAACGCGTCAGCGAACCGCTCACGCACGTCGACGTCGGCGGTTCCAACAAGTAGTGTACGAGCGACGGCCGCGGTCATGGCGCACGTTCCTTCGGAAAGGGTGGCGGGGGGGCATGGGTCTTGAGACTGCTCCCTGTGTATCGGCGCTCCAGGGTCAAGGTCTTAACTGCACAACGTATTCGCGGGTTCGTTGCGAGCGTTCGGCGGTTCTCGCTATAATCGCGCCTTCGCGATTTCGGGGGTGCATCGGGGGTGCAGCGGTGGACGGTCCCGCCGTTGCGGGTGCCGTCGTCTCTGGCCGCAGGTCCTGGAGGTTGAACCGGTGGCGGTATGCGTGGAGTGCGAGGCCGATATCGACGTCGACGAATTCGATGTCGACCGCGATGATCTGTTGAGTTGTGCCGATTGCGGTGCGAATCTGCGAGTGGTGGGACTCGCTCCGGTGGTTCTCGCTCGGGACCCCGAGGCCGAGCCGTCCGATGAGGCGTCCGAAGAGGACGGGGACGACGACGAGTGGGATTGAGGCCGCTAACCGGATGGTGCCTTCAAACCCTGCAAATACCGAAAATTGACAGATTTCGCTGTTACTTTGTAAGCTGTGCACTTCTGGTCCAATAGGCGCTTCCTTCCGGGAGGACTTATGGCCGTCGGAATCCGGTCTGGAGCGCTGTCAGAGGAGACGCCGCATCATGAAGTCCCGATATCGTTTTTTTCTCGCCGTTAGCCTGAGCTTGGTGCTCGGTTTCGGCGCTGCCGCCTGCGCGGACAATCCACCGCCAGAGCCACCACCACCGCCGCCGCCGGCTGCGGAGCCACCGCCGCCACCGCCACCGCCACCGCCACCGCCGCCACCGCCGCCACCACCACCGGCG
>CAWWAF010000054.1:0-25447 GCA_963934795.1 uncultured bacterium | reverse complement strand
CGGTGCGTGCAACGCGCGTCCCCCCCCGGCCCGGTCGATTCCTTGACCGGGCCGGGGGGCCCTCACTGACAAAGCCCGACCTCATTGCCGGCGGATCTGCCCCTCCACCGGTCTCTGCCGACCTGCTGGCTCGGCGGTCCGCTCGCGACGTCGCGCGAACGAATTTTCGGCCGCCGGGGACGGACGAGCGCGCGGCCGTTTCTCGGCAGGAACCTTTGTTGCGCACTTGGCAATTGACTGTGCCGCCTATGGCTGATATTCTCTGGCGGCTCAGGGCTGATATCCGCAGACTGCTCATCGAGAGCCGTCTGCTTGCGATCGCGTTGAAAGATGGAATATCGCCCGTTTTCAGGAGGTTGTTGATATGCGAATTCGGTTGGTAATACTCGGTCTCGTGCTTACGGCCTTTTCCCTGACCTTGGCTCGCCCTGCAGCGGCGCAGGCCCAAGGTAATTTTGGAGTTGGCTTCTCGTTCCTCGGAAACAATGACATCGCACTCACGTCATCGAACTTGCCGCTTGGCTTCTTCGGGGTTGGTGAGTTGGAGCTGTCGGACAACGTGTCGATTGCCTTCGATGTCAGCGGCAACTACGGGGTTGGCAAAGAGGTCTGCGGAGGTATCGCAGCGCGTGGAATTGCGACGTCTCAACAGTCGGCGGAATGCCTCGTTGGGGTGGTTCCGGCGGTGGATGGCCAGGATTTCCAGGGGTACTCTAACAACCGCGCTGAAGCGCAGTGGTGCTCCCCGACGTTGTCCGAGTGCGACTTGAAGGCGGTGTCGGTCGCCGGCATGTTCGGCCCGCGGTTCTCATTTGGGGGCGGTGGTGCGCGTCCCTTCGTGCACATCATGGGCGGTGTCGTGCGTTCGGTCCGGAAGATCGGGTTCTTCTCGCACACGTCGACGAATTTCGCCTTTATGCCTGGCTTCGGGGTCGATGTCCCGATCAACGATGGCACGGATTTCCGGCTTCAGGTTGACTTCCGCCGCGTGCTGTTCGGTGCCGACGCTGACTCGGGCTCCTCGTTGCACACCGCCGGTGTGGACTACAACGAAATCCGCGTCGGGTTCGGATTCTTGTGGGGCGTCGGCGGCTAGATACCGACGCCGCCTCCGGCACGTTTAAGGAGACCGAGCACGGCACGTGCCGTGTCGGACTGCGTTTGAAAGGGGCCCCCAGTCGTCAGACCTCCTGGCTGGGGGCCACCTACGTAATTAGCCGTGTTGCCTGGCATCGAGAGCCGGTTTGGGACGGCTAGCTGCGTTGGGGGGGCGCTCGCGGAAGCAGCAGGGCCAGCGAATCTGGCGTTGCCGTGCGCGACACCGGTCACACCGGCGTCCCCTTGGTCCACACTGCCCCGAGCGTGAGGCGCTCTGGGTCCTACCACCGCCTGCTTGGGCCACGCCGTTGCCCGGGTCGCTCAGTCTAGATTGAGTCCCAGTCTGGTCAGTTCGTTAAGGTAGTACTCGAACCGTTCTGGATCGTTTTGTTCCCGATGGTACCGAGCCAACATCTCGTAGGGGGCCGCGTAGTCCGGGTCGATGGTGATCGCCGTCTCCCACTCCCGCACGGCGTCATCGAGCCGGTTCAGTCGAGCCCAGAGGATCCCCAGATTGTAGTGGCTGTTTGGATACCAGGGGCTGTGTTGGATTTCCGCCTGGTAATAGCTGGCCGCGGTATCAAGATCTTCCAGTAGGTGGTACACCTGTCCAAGGTTGTTACGGACCATCGGTTCAGTCGGGTCCAGCGCGAGTGCCCGCTCGTACTGCATCCTCGCTTCGTCGTACCGCTGGTCAAGGAAATACATCGCGCCAAGGTTGTTCGCCGCGAACGCCGACTGCGGCGACTGCTCGACCGCCGACTCCCACAATGACCACCGGTCCGCAAACTGCTGCGACCTGTTGAATCCGACGACCACGAAGAGCACGACCCACGCCGACAGCATGGCGCGGCCGATTGGGGTTGTGTGAAATCTGGTCGACTCGAGCGTGTACAGCAGGAAGAACAGCATGCCGACCAGCGGCGCATAGAGCCGTTCCTCCAGGAAGAAGTCGTGCCCCGCCAGCAGCGTCGGAAAGACCATCAAGGCGAACCAACTCAGACCCAGCCACAGCATACGTCCTGGTCGCACGCGCGCCAGAATCACGCCGATGAGCGTCAGGACCACCAGGCCGGGCCATAACGGCGCATGCAGGTCCGCCACGGTTCGTAGCGAGACCGGGATCACCGTCTTGCCAAAGTAGTGGACCAGTACGAGCCCGGCCTGCGCGATGTTGTCCACCAGCCGTGGAATGACCGGCGCCGGGTTGTCGAATGCGAGCCACCGCAAGAGGAACCAGGTGACCGCCGGCGCCGCCCACCCGACCGCCACCGCCATCCATCGGTCTCTCAGTTTCCTCAGAAAGTTCGCGTCGTTGTCCCGCGCCCAGACCAACCCGAGCAGTAGCGGCGGTAGCACGAACGCTGGCTCCTTGATGAGCAAGGCGCAGAAGAACGCGACGGATTGGAGGACCCATCGTCTACGCCCAGGCGCCTGCCAATACCAGGTCCACGCGAGCGCGGCTACGATCACTGACAGCCCCAGCAAGCTGTCGTTGCGACCGGGAATCCATGACACGCCTTGGACGTGTACGGGATGCACCACGAAGAACAGCGCTCCCCAGACGCTCAGACGCCGGGAGAAACCCACGGCGCCAAAGAGCACCACGAGCAGGCAGGCGGACAGCAAATGAATAACGACGCTGGTGAGGTGATACCCGAACATGTCGGTCCCGGTGAACTGGAAGTCGAGCATGTAGGTCAGCATGTACAGCGGTCGATAGTAGGTGTCCTCCGTAAACCGCCACATGTCGTCCATGAACAACGCGCCGACGTTCGAGAGGTCCCCAAAAAAATACTGGTTGTTGAAAATGAGCTCCTGGTCGTCGAAAAACGTGTAGTCAAAGAACAGGGAGTTGCCGTACACAACCAGCCCGGCGGCGATGATCAGCGCGTATGGCAGCGCCGCGGACGCGAGCTGAGCGCCCGTCCCCCTGTTCGTCGTCGGTGCCGGCGTGGGTTGTGCGGTCGTTGAGGTCATCGTAGACGGGCTCGCATCAGGGTCTGCATTACGCGAACGTCCTGCCGCCAATGGTGGGACGGATGTTCGCCAGGGGTCAAGCGACTCGCCAGGGTGAGAGGCCCCGTGGCGTAGAATGAAGCGACGCTCACACTCATGCCACTCACGTTCTCCAACGTCCTGCGCGGTCTCTCTCCGATTCGGCTGCCGCTGTATCCGATTCTGCTGCTGTTGGTGCTGAGCTTTGTTCCGCGTGTTCGCGAGAGCACCGGCCTGGTCTGGTCCTTCTGGGGCGCCTGCGCCACGTTGCTCGCCTGGCAGATGATTCTGCGTGCACGAATCGGACGCGAACGGCGCGTGCTGACGTTCGAGGTCGCGCTGCGCAAGAACCACTACCTGCAGCTGGTGGCGCACTGCGGGGTGTTTCTCTACTGGGGATGGTACTGGCCGGAGGTGGCCAATCACGCCTGGCTCATCGGTGCTCAGATTGTGTTCGCGTACGCCTTTGACATGTTGTTGTCGTGGTCACGACGCGACGCATGGCGGCTGGGGTTCGGCCCGTTCCCGATCATCCTCAGCACCAACCTGTTTCTCTGGTTCCGAGACGACTGGTTCGCCCTGCAGTTCCTCATGGTTGCGGTGGGCTTCCTCGGTAAGGAATTGGTGACGTGGACCCGGGACGGGCGCCAGACCCATATTTTCAATCCGTCTGGCTTGTCACTGTCCGTGTTCTCGGTCGTCCTCATCCTTGCCGGCCGGACCGACCTGACATGGGGGCAGGAGATCGCGCTCACGCTGCGTTACCCGGAGCACATGTACCTCGTCATCTTCCTCCTTGGATTGATGGTTCAGTATTTCTTCTCGGTGACGTTGATGACGCTCTCAGCCGCAGCGACCTTGTATCTGCTGGGCGTTGTGTATTCCGGTGCGACCGGCGTCTATTTCTTTGTTGATACGAGTATTCCGATCGCGGTCTTTCTGGGACTGCACCTGCTGGTCACGGACCCGTCGACGTCCCCAAGAACGCCGTTCGGGCGTGTGCTGTTCGGGGGGCTGTACGGCGTCAGCGTGTTTGTGTTGTTCGCGCTGCTGGGGCCGATCGGGGTGCCCACGTTCTACGACAAATTGCTGTGCGTGCCGCTCCTCAATCTGAGCGTACGGGCCCTCGATCGTTTCGTGCGCGCACTCAATGCTGAAACGTTGGGGCTCGACAGATTGTGGCCGAGCATCTCTTCCCGACAGCTCAACCTGGGATCGATGGCAGTCTGGACCGCGCTGTTCGTCGGGCTCTTGACCACCGACGCCGTGGGCTCGCGGCACGATGGCGCCAACCCGGCGTTCTGGGAACAGGCCTGTTCGGAGGGGTTGCGAGACGGCTGCCGCACGTTGTTGGTCAGGCAGTCCAACAACTGTCGGGAAGGGTTTGCCTGGTCCTGTAACGAACAGGGGCTTCTCCTGGCTCAGGGTGCATTGGTTGCCGGGGACCCGGGAGGGGCGGCGGCCAGCTTTGCCCGGGCGTGCGACCTGGGTCTCGCGGCGGGGTGTGCGAATGTGGAGACGCTCGCCGCTGGCGGCGCAGAGTTCGACCGCGCCTCCACGAGCCTGGCGTATGCATGGGCGTATCAGGACACCAAACCGCTGAGCGGGGGGTGTGATACGGGTGACCCTGAGTCCTGCTACCTGCTGGCCTCGGCGCATCGAGCCGGGCGCGGCGTCCCCCGTGATGAGACGCTGGCCCGTGAGCTGTTTGCGCGGTCGTGCGAGTTGGGCTGGGCGGCTGGTTGCAGCAGGCTGGCGGAGATCTATCTTCGGGGAGACGGCGTCGCCGTTGACTCGGTACGAGCGGCCGACGGATTCTCTCAGGCGTGCGGTGCAGGCGAAGCCATGAGCTGTCTCAGGCTGGGTTTGATGTACCGACTCGGTCAGGGCCTTGCGCCCGACCCGACCCGGGCCATCGAGCTGATGCGGCAGGCATGCGCGATGGGTCTCGAAGACGCCTGCCAGATGCTTGAACAACCGGCGCCATCGCCGGAGTCCGCCCCCCCCCCGCCGTCGAGGTAGACGGCCCCGCTCGGGGGCTAGCGCAGGGCGCGCGCCGACTGTAACCGATTTTGCATCTCTTCGTTGTCAGGCGCGAGCCTGACCGCTTCCTCGAAGTGAGAGATCGCCTCGTCCAGTTCGCCCCGCTGTTGTAGCACCGTCGCCAGATTCCCGTGCGCATCGGCGAAGGTCGGGGCCATCTCGATGGCCTGCCGGAAGCGGGTGACGGCCTCGTCACGTTGTTCCTGATCGTCCTGCCGCGCCAGCGCAATGCCGAGGTCGTTGTACGTTACGGGGTTTCTCGCCAACCGCAAGATCTCGCGATACTGTGCGATCGCATCAGCCGGACGGCCCATGAGCTCCGAGGCCATGGCCAGGTTGTTGCGCGCGTCATAGAACGTCGGATCCAGCTCGGTTGCCCGCAGGAAGTGCGCGGCAGAGTCTTCGAGCTGATCGAGCGAACCGAGTGCCATCCCGATGTCGTTGTGCGCGGCTGCCGACTCGGGCGACAGCTCGACCGCACGCCGGAAGTGGACGAGTGCCTCCTGGACCTCTCCGTTGACCTGTAGCGCCGACGCGAGGTTCGTGTGGGCGTCGCTGAACGTGGGATCGACCTCCACCGCCTGGCGAAACAGCGTGAGCCCGTCCTCCGGACGTTCCTGCGCCATCGCAAGGAGGCCGAGATTGTTGTAGGCCTCGACCCAACCCGGCTCCAGTTCCGTTGACCGCCGATAGTGACGTTCCGCTTCCTCTAGTTCGCCGATCTCCACGAGCACGTTGCCCAAATTGACGTGCGCTTCGGTGAAGTCCGGAATGAGCTGGATCGCCGACCGGAGTTGCTCCGCGGCATCCTCCAACTCGCCCTCGATGGCCAAGGCGTTGCCCAGATTGAAGAAGGCGTCCGCATCCGTGGGGGCGAGCTCCAGTGCCCGGCGGTAATGGGTGATCGCCTCTGGCACCTGATCACTCGCGGCGAGCGCCGTGCCTAGATTGGTCAGGGCCACCGCGTTGTTCGGATTACGGGCCAGCGAGTCGCGATACAGAGCAATCGCCGCGCCCAGCTCACCCTGTGTCTGGAGCTCCGTGCCGACGTTGCTCTCTGTGACCGCTCGCATCTGGTCCATCGAGAACGCGGGCCAGTTACTGAACAGCGCCATGAGGACGACGGCCGCGCCACCCCAGGCCAGCTCTGGCCGTGCCCGGCTCCGTACCAGCGGTCCGATGTTGGCGAGGCCAGCCGCGGCGAACAGGATGAGGAACGGCACCATCGGATAGCGGTATCGCGCCATGATGGCGAACCCGACGAGGGTCACGGCGTAGGTCGCTAGCAGCAAATAGAGCAGCGTCAATTCACGTTTCCTGGGCCAGGTCGCCCAGGCTCCGAAGAGCGCCAGGGGGGCCAGGATACCGAAGTGCCAGACCGAGCCGAACATGCGGAGCAGGAACGAGCGGTCGGCGTAGCTCAACTGGTCCTCAGTGTCGGCCACCTCCCCAGCGTTCCAGGCCAGCACCACTTTGCGTCCCATCAGCCGGAGCCAATCAAGTGGTTCAGACCCGATGTAGCGCAAGGTCCGCTGCGTCCAATAGCGCGAAACCTCAGCCGGGCTCAATGACCGGCCCGTGTCCTGCTCGGCCAGGTCCGTGGCATCCTGGCGCTCAAAACGGGGGTCGCCCCGGCCGAAGCGTAGCGGCTGGTAGATGCCGGAGGCATCCGCGTTGTTGCCGATGTAGAAATTCGGTCCGAATTGCGACGTCGTCAGGTAGAACTCGCCGCTGACGGCCAGGTTGCGAGTGGCCACGGGGAGTAGCACCGCTGAGAGGCCGGCGAGCAGGAAGGCCGCCAGCACGAAGCGCTCCCGCGCGAGATGGCGTTGCCACCAGAGTAGCCAGGCGAGAATAGGCACGACGAACACCAGCGCGTTCTCCCGTGTGAGCACGAGAAACCCGATCGTCACGCCGACCCACAGCCAGGCCCATCGACGTGTCGGGTCGTGCATCAGACCGCTCAGGAGTGCCAGTGCCAGACAGAGGAAGAACGCGTCAAGTACCGATTTCTGGACGATGCCGTCGAAGAAGATGGACGGGGCATAGCAGGCTAGCAGCAGGCCCGCGATCAGCCCCACGCGCTTCGACAGGAGCCGCCAGCCAGCGAAGGCCAGGAACACGCAGGCCAGCGCCCCCAGCACGGCTTGACAGACGCGCACGACCATGGGGCCCTCGCCGAACACGGTGTAGATGAGGCCCAGGACGTAGGGATACAAAGGCGCCTGGTAGAAGACATCGGTTCCGATCCAGTCGCCGGCCGCGAGTCCCTGTGCCCAGGCGTGGTAACTCTGCGCGTCGCCCATGAGCAGCGGAAAGAATGGCGCGTCTCGTATCTGCCAGATGTGGATCACGCGGATGAGCAGGCCGACGACGAAAATGGCGACACCGTAGGGGAGGAACGTGCCCAGAGAGAGTGGGAGACGCAGAGGTTCAGGCGCGCTGATCGCATCGGCCGCGCGCGTCGTGTCGTCCGATCTCGCATCGGTCGTCGTTCCGCCAGTGCGAGGCGCTCGCTTCCTTCGCCGCGTAGACATCGTTTAAGCCCGGCCTGGCTCCGCCAAGGCGCGAGCCGCCTCGCGCGCGTAGTACGTGATGATGATGTCGGCGCCGGCTCGATGAATGGCGGTGAGGCTTTCCATCATGGCTCGGGGCTCATCGATCCATGCCTGGCGCGCTGCGGCTTTCAACATGGCGTATTCGCCACTCACCTGATAGGCCGCGGTCGGCTGGCGGAAGGTGCTTTTCACCCGCTGGATCACGTCCAAATAGGGCATCGCCGGTTTGACCATGATGATGTCCGCCCCTTCGTCGAGATCGATCTCGACCTCGCGCAGCGCCTCATCGGTGTTCGCCGGGTCCATCTGGTGGGTGCGTCGATCGCCAAACGCGGGTGTCGAATCAACGGCCTCCCGAAAGGGCCCGTAAAACGCGGAGCAGTACTTGGCAGCATAAGACATGATCGCGACCTCGTCGAATCCCCGTTCGTCGAGCGCCGCACGCAGTGCCGCGACCCGACCATCCATCATGTCAGATGGGGCGACGATGTGTGCGCCTGCTTCCGCGTGAGAGACCGCCACGCGGGCCAGATGCTCGACCGTGGGGTCGTTGAGAATGCGCTCGCCATCGAGGACTCCGCAGTGGCCGTGTGAGGTGTACTCGCAGAGACAGACGTCGGTGATGACGGTGACGTCGCTACACTGTGCGCGCAGCGCCCGGATGGCCGCCTGTACCGGCGCCGTGGGGTCGGCCGCGGCGGACCCCGTCTCGTCCTTGGATGCCGGAATGCCGAACAGGATGACCGCGCGGACCCCGTCTTCGCGTGCGGCCGCGGTCTCGCGCACGGCTTCGTCGACCGACAGTTGAAAAACGCCGGGCATCGACGAAATCTCCCGTCGGACGCCATGCCCTTCCACCACGAACAACGGGTAGACGAGGGCGTCGGCGTTCAGCCGCGTTTCTCGCACCAACGATCGCACGCCAGCGGAGGCGCGAAGTCGTCTGGGTCGGCGAACCAGATTGAGCCCGCTCATCGGGGTTCGCCTTGCGGTGCGGTCCGTTGCGTATGCGCGACAATGGCGTCGACCAGACTCGGCACGGTGGACTCGGACGGCATGATCGTGGTCGTGACGCCGAGCCGCTGTGCGACATCCGCGGTGACCGGCCCGATGCAGGCCACATCTACGCGTGCCAGCAGGTCGGCCGCTTGGTCCCCTCCCAGCGCTTTCACCAGATTCTTGACGCTCGATCCACTGGTGAAGGTGACGATGTCGATCTGGCGTTCGAGTAGAAGACGGTAGATGTCTGGATTGCCAGAGGCGTCCAGGTCAACCGGGGCGGTCCGATAGGCGATCACGGTTGTCGGCTTGGCCCCTGCCTGACGCAGCGCCGTGGGGAGTAGATCACGCGCGAGGTCACCACGCGGGAGGAGGACGCTATGGCCGGTTAGGTCGTGGTCGCGACACATGACTCGGACGATGGCCTCCGAACGGTACTGCTCCGGCACCAGATCGACCTTGAGGCCGTATTGCGACAGGGCGTCGGCGGTGGCGGGTCCGACCGCGCACAGGCGCACGCCATGCAATGCACGCACGTCCCTGGTGGGACCGGCCATCAGACGTCGCATGAACGATGAGACCGCGTTCGCGCTCGTGAAGACGACCCAATCGAACGTGTGGACGCGGGCGCACGCCTCGTCGAGCGGCGCGAGGTTCTCAGGGGCGACGATCTGAATGGTTGGCACCTCCACCGCGTTGGCGCCTAGCTGCTCCAGTCTGTCGACCAGGTCGGAGGCTTGAGCCCGCGGGCGGGTGACGACGACATGGCGTCCGAACAAGGGACGCGAATCGAACCAGCGTAGATGCTGTCGGAGTCCGATGACTCGTCCGACGACCAGCACCGCCGCCTCTCGCTGGTCCGGGCCACTCACGAGTTCTGCGATCTCGGCCAGTGATCCCTGAATGGTGTGCTGGGTGGGAAGTGTCCCCCGATAGATCAAGGCGGCGGGTTCACTGTCCGAGCGACCATGACGTAGCAGCGCATTCGTCATCGCGGCCAGCTGGGGGCCTGCACCGTAGGTGACGATCGTGCCCGAGGCCTGAGCCAGGTGGTTCCACGCCACCTTCGGTGGTGCGTCCGTTTCACCTTCATGACCCCTGACAAGCGTGAGGGTGTCGCCGGCGTCCGGATAGGTCACAGGGATTCCGGCGAACGTCGGGCTGCCGATACCAGACGGAATCCCTGGCACGACTACGAATGGCACCCGCTGTTCGTGAAGAAACAGGGCCTCCTTGCCTCCGCTATCGAAGACAAACGGGTCGCCCCACTTGAGGCGTGCGACGGTTTTTCCCTCACGCGCCTTCTCGGCCAGCAGAAGGCAGATGGCGTCCTGTTCGAGCGGTTGGGGCGCCGCCGGACCGACATCAATCGTTTCGGCGTCTGGGCGAACCAGGCGTAGTAAGCGCTGATGGACCAGATGGTCGTAGACCACCACGTCGGCTGTCGTGAGATACCGATGCCCCTTGAGCGTCAACAGCGAGGGGTCGCCAGGGCCGGCGCCAATGAGGTAGATACAGGCTTCGGTCATGGTGCTGAATCGCCTGCGGTGGTGCTCATTCTGGCCACGTCCAACAACGGTCCGGCGCCGTCTTCCAAGAGGCCTTCGGCAATGGCGAGGCCCAACTGGTGCGCGTCGCGAGCCGGTCCTGCGCCACTGCGTCGCAGCACGCGGGTTCCGTCAAGAGATGTGACGACCGCTCGGAGCGTCAGCGTGTCGCCGAGGCCCTCCGCGAACGCCCCGATCGGGACCTGGCATCCACCGCCAAGTCTGGCGACCACCGCGCGCTCGGCGCTCAAGGCCGCCATGGTGGGCTTGTCATTGATGGCCACGAGCACCTCGATCGTCTCCTCGTCGTCCCCACGAGACTCGATCGCTATTATCCCCTGGCCTGGCGCCGGCACACAGGTGTCTGAATCGATTGTGGCGGAGATGCGGTGCTGAAATCCCAGACGCGTGAGACCCGCCGCGGCGAGAATAAGCAGGTCGCAGTCGCCGGCATCGAGCTTGCGAAGACGTGTGCCGACATTGCCCCGCATGAGCTGGAACTGGGCCGTCGGCCAGGCTCGGCTCAGTTGCGCCACCCGGCGGACGCTGCCGCTGCCGACACGTGGGGACGGTCCCAGTGCGTCGCCGAGATCGGAAGTCGGCACCACCGGGAGCGGTGTCGATCCGGCTGGCAGGATGACCGCGTCACGCGCGTCGGCACGCGGCAGGACCGCGGGAATGGCAAGCCCCGCTGGGAGCTCTGCTGGCATATCCTTCGCGCTGTGGACCGCCAGGTCGATGTCGCCCGCACGGAGCGCCTGCTCAATCTCTTTGACGAACACGTTTTTCCCACCGACCGTCGAGAGGGAGACGTCGGTCAGCCGGTCGCCGGTCGTGCTGATGACGACGAGTTCGCAACTCCGTCCGCTCCGGGCCAGGATCTCGGCCGCCACGGTTTCTGCCTGCCAACGTGCGAGTGCACTACCGCGCGTGCCGAGTTTGAGCAGGGTCACGATGTCACCGGGTTCTTCGAGGGCGGTCTTCGGGTGCTGTGGTGGCCGTCATGGCTGGTGGAGCGTGTGTCGTTCGAGCCCTCGGACGGGTGAGGTTCCCCCAGACCGAAGAGTTGGGTCAAGGCGTCCGCATACTGAGCGGCCGTCGCCTCGTCCGGCGTGGTCTTCAATCGCTCGGTCGGTTCCAGCAGCAGCTTCTGCACCAGGAGCCGCGTCACGTCCTCCACCCGGGCACGGGCATCGGCTGAGAGTCCATTGAGTCTGGGCGCCAGTCGCTCGAGCTCTGCCTCGCGGACAGCTTCGAAACGACGACGTAACGCGACAAGCGTGGGAATGGCTCCTCTGGACCGCTGCCAGACGACGAAGTCGTCCACTTCGTGGCCAATCATCACCTCGGCCTGTGTGGTCTGTTCCTGGCGGCGGACGAGATTCTCGCTGATCATCGCCCGGAGGTCGTCGATGTTGTAGAGGAACACCTGTTCGAGCTCACCGGCCGCAGGGTCGACGTCGCGCGGCAACCCAATATCGACCACGAACAATGGTCGGTTGCGGCGGGCGCGCATAACCCGGTCAATCGACGGGGCGCTGATCACCGGGGTCTGAGCACCGGTCGCGGTCACCACGATGTCCGCATGGAGCAACTCTTCATCGACGGCGGACCAGGCAACCGCGGTGCCGCCGACTTTGCGGGCGAGGGCCTCGGCCCGCGCCAGTGTCCGGTTGGTGACCACGATCTGCGCAACCTGTTGCGACTGCAGGTGCAACGCGGTCAGCTCCGCCATGTCCCCCGCACCAACGACGAGGACCCGACGTTCCTGCAGGTTGCCGAAGATCTTGCGCGCGAGTGAGATGGCCGCGTAGCTGACTGATACCGCGCCTTCGCCCAGTCCGGTTTCGGCTCGTACCTTCTTGCCGACCGCGAACGATGACATGAACAATTTGTTCAGCAGTGAGCCGGTGCATCGCTCGCTTGATGCCGTGGCAAACGCGCTCTTGACCTGTCCGAAAATCTGCGGTTCGCCGACGATGAGTGAATCCAGTCCGGCTGCCACCCGAAAGAGGTGCCTGGCGACGTCAGCGCCGGTGTGGGCGTACAGGTGAGGCGTCAGCTCGGACTCGGGGACGTTGTGGAAACGACTCATGAACAGGCCGAGGTCGCTTCGCGTCGTGCTGGTGTCTTCGCACGCGACGTAGATCTCGGCCCGATTGCAGGTCGTCACGACGACCGCCTCTGGGGGTGCCGGGCGGATGGCCAGTTCGCGTAGAGCCTCGACCACGCCACGTCGTGAGAAGTCGACGCGCTCGCGCAGATCGACCGGCGCAGTGTGATGGCTCACGCCCAACAACAGCAGATCCATGTGTGGCTGTCTATCTACTCTTAGATGGGGCTGCGCCCCGACCCCCACGCGGTCGCTTCGCGGGGGCCCCGATGGCCCCACTCCGCGTCCGCGGGGCGCGCATTGTCGCGCGCCCGTGTTCACGGGGCTGCGTGCGCCCCGTCTCCCTGTGGTCGCTCTGTGCGCCCCGCTTCAGTCCTCGTCTGTCGGGTGCCCACGTCGGCAGCCTTGGACCGCATTAGAAATTGTGGCTCTCCGTCAGGAAGTAGCCGACCGGTACGAGGTTCAGCAAGACGATCGAGAAGCCCAACGCCGAGAGCCACGCTGCCCGTTTTCCGTTCCATCCGATGGCGCGCCGCGCGTAGAGCTCGAACGAGTACACGACCCAGCTCAGCAGGACGACGAAGATTTTTGGATCCAGCAACGACATGGCGCGCACCCGTGGGTCGAGTGTGTCGGGCTGCAGCTGGAACAGCCACAGGGCTCCAACCGCGAGCCCCGCGGTCAGAAAAAGCCAACCGATGCCGACTGCTCGCCCGTTCATGGCGTCCAGCACCTGCAATGAGGGCAGGCGCGCCGCGAAGAACCCCAGATGTTTCGCCTTGAGCTCACGAAACAGGAGCACATACGTGATCCCGACGACGCACGCGAGCGCGAAGCCGGCGTATGCGAACAAGACGGACATCACGTGTACCGCCAAGAGCGGACTGTCCAGCACGGGTGTTGGTTCAATTGCGCGCTCGCCCAACGCGGAGGCCGCTTGGAGCACGACGAGAAGCGGCACGATGAAGACGCCCATCGCTCGTTCGTCGGTCGACACTTCCGTGTAGAGGTATGCCACGGCGAGTAGCCAGACGAATGCCGAGATGGCGGCAGCGGCGCCGACAAACGGGAGGTGTCCGACCTCCATCGTCTGCATGCCAATGACGAACGTGTGGACGAGCGCTGCCGCCGCCAGCGTCGCCGTTGCCATCCGGCCGGCGCGTGGACTGCGTCCCGCGAAGTGGAGACCATAGGCCACCCCGGCCGCGGTGTAGAGCACAAGCGGAAGTAGGTTCATCGGTCTGTCTCGTGGCGTGTCGAGTGCTGCGTGCGCCGGGAGCGGTCCACGCCAAGGACCCCGTCGCGGGTCACTACTTCAGGCCGTTCTGCACAGGCCGTTCATCGGCTTACTGGACCCGAGGGGCGTAGTATCCCTGCTTCGTCCGGGCCGCGACGTCCGGGCGGTCAATGCGCACGACGATGCGACGCCACTGCCCGTCCCGCAACGGATTCTTTGAGGCATAGCCAAGCGTGTATTGGCTCGACAATTCGTCGGAGATGCGTTGGTAAATCTCCGGAAGCTCGTCCACCGTGTCGGGGAAGAAATGGCGGCCACCAGTTTCCTGGGCCAGCTGGCGCAGCACGAAATCGGCTTCGCGGAATCCCCGTCGCGTCCGGACTTCGTCCGACCGGAGGCCGATCGAGTAGATGACCGTGTTGGAGCGTTTTGCCAACTCCAGCACCTCTTCAAATTCTACCAGGCTGGATGTGTCCTCGCCATCAGATAACACCACGATCGCCTGGCGCCGGATCTCATCCGTATCAGCCGCTGTCGCGGCAACCTTCGCGAGTTCCTTGAGTGAGATATAGATGGCGTTGTAGAGCGAGGTTGAGCCGCCAGCGGAGGTTCTGCGGATCGCCGCGGTCAGGTCGTCGAGCGAGTTGGTGAATTCGTGCAGGATCTCCACCCGGCTGTCGAAGTCGATGACGCTGGCCAGATCCTGATCACGCAATCGGTCAGCGAACCCGATGGCCGCCTCCTGCGCGGTCGACATCTTGTCCGCCATGCTCGCGCTGGTGTCCATCAGCAGCGCCAGGGCCACCGGGAGCTGTGTCCGTGTGAAGAACGTGATGTCTTGAATCGCACCGTCTTCGTACAGCAGGAACCCGCCCTGCTCAATATCGGTGACATATCGATTGTCGCTGTCGGTCACCGTGACGTTGAGAGCGACCACGTCAACGCCGGCCCGGAATGCCGGCTGGTCGGGCGCCTGAGCCTCTGCGGCGGCCGCCCCGAGGGCCGAGATGGCGAGCACGCCTGAGCCGATGCCACGGAGGAATCGGTACATGGTCAGTCTCCGGTGCGTCTGACCGGGGTTCCCCGGGCAGTGAGGTCGTCACGGCGCATCTCGACGGTGATGACCTCAGGCGGGATCAGCATGGCCGGTCTCGAATACACGACCTCGTATTGGCTGACCAGCACCGACGTCAGCTCGGCCAGCGTTACGTCAAGCCGCGAACTCACGGCGAGGTCTCGACGCTGCCCCCCGGATTCGCGGGGCCCCAGCTCCAGCAAGCGGTCTCGCTCGCGCCCGTCGTCGGTCGGCCCGAACCCGGTCGCATCCGTATTGAATCGAGCTGCCCGGTTCGTCTGAAGCACCACGACATGTGCCGCAGCCCCGCTGTCTTTCAGCGCGTCGAGCACCTGCATGGCGTCGCGGTTGCTGTAGTCCAGGCCTTCGCCCGTGACGGCGATGATCACCGGCCGCGGCGCTTCCCGCCGCTCAAATCCGCGCGCCGTTTCAACCAGCGCGTCCAGCAGGTAGGCCGCTTCGTTCGACGTGGGGAATACGCGGCCAATGCCGTCTCGAAGTCGGTCCAGTCGGGCCGTGGATTCGACGAGGATCCGTGGCGTGCCGCCGAACGTCAGCAGTGCAAGCTCGTTGCCGTCGGCCAGTCGCTCGACGAGTGTCTCCAGTCCCCGGCGAAGGTCACTCGTGGCGCCCGTGAGACTGGCGCTTGTGTCGACCAGGATCGCGATCTGCATCGGCGCGACCGCCGGTCGCACCTCCAGCACCTCGCGTTCAGCCCCATCTTCGACCACCACGAAATCCCCCGCAGCCAGGCCGGGGGCCGGGGCGCCGTTGGAATCCAGAACGCTGACGAACATCGATTCGTTGTCACGTTGGGCGAGTGCGCTGCGCGACGGGGCCAGAGTGGCCCCCGCCACGACGACGACGACCAGCCAGACGGACGCCATTCGACAGGTGCGGACACGGGGTAGCAAGGCGCTTGACATGGCGTGGTGGACGAGGCGGTAACCGGCCCCGTTACCCCATGAGTATAGTGGCAATCGGCTGAATCGAGCCTCACGCGTGGTCCTGCCGCGGCGTCGCGCGCGGACGCCCGGACCAGGTGCCAAATTGGTAGTTTGCCGGCCGCTTCCGACTTGGCCTCGTGTGGACCCTCTTCCTTGACACCCCAGAGGCCGCATGCTATAAAAAGCCCGGTTTTCAGGCCTGCAGGTCGAGCGAGCTGCCAACGACCCACCCTGTCGCATTGAGCTTTTCCGGGATAGATCTGGGGGCGCATGCGTGTCGGGGGACCGTCTGTTTGGCCGGTGCCACCCTGTGTGGCGGACGTCTGGATGGGGCGTAGGATGCCGCGACGCCGACGAGTGCACGACCTGATCAGAGTGACACGGTGACCGTCAATGCCTGAAGCGTATTTACCGATTCTCATCTTCGTGGTGGTCGCAATCGTCGTCGCCATTGGCATCTTGCTGGTGGCGTCGTTGGTCAGATCCTCGAAGTACAACAAAGTCAAGCTCCAGCCGTACGAGTGCGGCATCGAGACGGACACTGACGCGCGTGGTCGGTACAGCGTGCGCTACTACCTGATCGGGATGCTCTTTGTGATCTTCGATGTCGAGACGGTGTTCATGTTCCCGTGGGCTGTCATCATGGACGAGTTGCTGCTGTTCGGGCTCATCGAGATGCTCGTCTTTCTTTTTATCCTCGTGCTTGGTTACGTCTATGCGTGGCGCAAGGGCGCGCTGGAATGGGTGTAGTGTCCGCATCTCATGGTTGACGATCAGACACCGGGCGACGATAAGACTGCGAAGCCGGCGGATGGGGGTGCGCCCGCGCCGCCGGAGGTGACACCCGCCGTGTCGCCCAAACCGGCTGTTGCGAAGCCGGCCGCAGCGACGGCCGGCACGAAACCGAAACCGAAACCAAAGCCGAAGGCGCCCCCGGAGGCGCCCAAGGGGCCGACTGATCCGCCGCCGCCGGACGACCTTGAACGCCCCGCGTACCTGGTCGCACTGCAGGAGGCCTTGCCCGACGCCGTGCAGGCCATCAGCTATTGGGTCGGCGACTGGACGGTGATTGTGCCGGCGACCGCGTTGCTCGACGTCGCCCGGTTCCTTCGGGATGACGACGTGGCGTCGTTCGACTACTGTTGCGACGTCACCGCCAGTGATTGGCCTCCGCGCGAGCAGCGTTTCGATGTTATTTATTGTCTGTATTCGATCCGTCGTCGGCATCGCGTCAGAATCAAGGTGCGCGCGGGAGAAACCGAGCCGGTCCCGTCTGTCACAGACGTCTGGCCAGCGGCGAATTGGCTCGAGCGCGAGATGTGGGACATGTTCGGGGTGAACCTGACAGGTCACCCGGACCTTCGCCGGATTCTCATGCCGGACAACTGGCAAGGATTTCCGCAGCGGAAGGACTACCCACTGGAAGGCCCTGGAGAGTTCCTGCTTGAGAGCCCGATGGAATGGCTACGACTCCGTAACATGGTGGACGAAACGGAGATGGAGTAGTTCGGCTCGACTGCACACGCGAACCGACTCACTTAGCGATGGCTACCGAATCCGCGGCGATGTTCGATACCGACGAGCTCGTGCTCAACATGGGCCCGCAGCATCCCAGTACGCATGGAGTGCTGCGTCTGGTGCTGCGGCTCGACGGTGAGCGGGTGAAAGATGTCGACGTCGTCATGGGCTACGTCCATCGCGGTATCGAGAAGCTCAGCGAGAATCGGGACTGGACGCAGATCATTCTGCTGACCGACCGGATGGATTACGTCGCGGCGGCCACCAACAACCTCGGCTATTGTGAGACCGTCGAGAAGTTGATGGAAGTGGAGGTACCGCGGCGGGCCCGGTATATCCGGACCATTCTGGCCGAGCTCCAGCGCATCGCGAGTCACTGCCTCTGGTTGGGCACCCATGCGATGGACATCGGGGCGATGACGGTGTTCCTCTACGCGTTCCGCGAGCGCGAGCTCATTCTCGATCTGTTCGAGGAATATTGCGGCGCCCGACTGACCTACAACTCCATGCGCATCGGCGGCCTCCCGCTCGACATTCCCAGTGGTTGGGATGCCAAGGTACGGGCCTTCTGCGACATCATGGATTCGAAGGTCGAGGAGTACGAGGAGCTGCTGACGAACAACCGGATCTGGTTGCAACGGACGCGGGGAATCGGTGTCATCTCCGGCCCAGACGCGACGGCACTCGGGCTCTGTGGGCCGCCGCTACGTGGGTCCGGTGTTTACCGCGACGTCCGAAAGGACGAGCCATATGCCGCCTACGACGAGTTCGAATTCGATGTGCCGCTGGGCACGCGTGGCGACACCTACGACCGGTATCTCATCAGGCTCGAAGAGTTTCGACAGTCCATTCGGATCATCAGGCAGGCCGTCGACGGGTTGCCCGAAGGACCGATCATGGGCAAGGTGCCCCGCCTGCTGAAGCCGAAGGCGGGCGAGACCTACCACGCCATCGAATCACCAAAGGGCGAGTTGGGCTATTTCATTGTCAGCGACGGGCGGTCGACCAATCCCTATCGCTTCCGCGTCAGGCCGCCGTCCTTCTGTAATTTACAGGGCTTGCGGCCCCTCGTGATCGGGCACCTGGTTGCCGATGTGGTCTCTCTGATCGGCACCATCGATGTTGTACTCGGCGAGGTCGACAGATAGCCATGATCGATACCGTCTTCTGGCCGCTGGTCAAGATCGTGGTGCTGCTCAATGCGGTCATGGTCTCGGTGACGTTCATGACCTTGCTCGAGCGCAAGGTCATCGCCTGGGCGCAGTCGCGTCTTGGACCGATGCGCGTCGGGCCCTACGGCGTCCTGCAGGCGATTGCCGACCCCATCAAGCTGATCCTCAAGGAGGACATCACACCCGCGAAGGCGGACAAGCTGATGTTCACGCTGGCGCCGATCATGTCGCTCGTGCCGGCGTTCGTGGTGTTTGCGGTCATTCCGTTCGGGGCAGACCCCTTCTACTACGTCGCCGACGTCAACGTCGGTCTCCTCTTCATTGTTTCGGTGACCTCCATCGGGGTCTACGGCATCATCCTGGCCGGGTGGGCCTCCAACAGTAAGTATCCGCTGCTGGCCAGTCTTCGCGCGTCCGCACAGCTCATTAGTTATGAGATTGCGGTAACGATGACCTTGGTCAGCCTGATTCTGACCGCCGGTACGCTGAGCATGGTGGGCATCGTCGAGGCTCAGCAGGAGGCCGGGGTCTGGTTCGGATTCATCCAGCCTGTGGCGTTCGTGCTGGTGCTGATTGGCGGGTTGGCCGAGACCAACCGGGCACCGTTCGATATGCCCGAAGCGGAGCAGGAGCTGACCGGCGGGTTCCATACCGAGTACAGCGGTATGCGGTTCGCGCTTTTCTTCCTCGCCGAGTACGCCAACATGATCGTCATTTCGGCGGTGATTGTGGTGCTCTTCTGGGGGGGCTGGCTGCGTCCATTTCCCAGCGTCGATGCCCTCGCCGTGCTGGACTATATTCCGCAGTGGTGCTGGTTCTTCTTCAAGATGTTCATGGTCTTGTATCTGTTTATCTGGATCAGAGCCACGTTGCCGCGGTATCGCTATGACCAGTTGATGCGGATCGGCTGGAAGGTGCTGATCCCGATCGCCATCGCGAACGTCGTGATTACCGCCGTCGTCAAGGTGCTGCTGTAAGTCATGGCCGAAACCATCGCTTTCTATACGCTCTCGGTCCTGATTCTCGGTTTGGCCGTGCTGGTCGTGACCGCGAAAAACACCGTGCACAGCGTGGTCGCGCTGGTCATGACGTTTCTGTGCGTGGCTGCCCTGTATGTAGTGCTGGAGGCGGAGTTTCTGGCCGTTATCCAGATTCTGGTCTACGCGGGCGGCATCGTCGTGTTGTATCTCTTTGTGGTCATGTTGGTGAATGTAGGCCGACCGCCAGAGGAACATCGCGACCCGCGGCGCTTGAGTGTCCTCGGACTCGGTCTGGCCGGCGCCATGCTTCTCGAGGTGGCCGGTATCGTCGCCTATAGCTACAGCCGCTCCACCTCGTCCGTCACGGCCCCGGCGGCCGCGTCGCCGGTGCAAGGCAACACCGAGGAACTGGGCTGGTTGCTCTATACCGACTATCTGATTCCGTTCGAATTGGCGTCGGTGCTGCTGCTTGTGGCGATGGTTGGCGCCATCGTGCTCGCGAGGCGAGATCTGTAATGATGGAAATTACCCCGGCCCACTACACGGTGCTCTCGGCCGCGCTCTTCAGTATCGGCGTGATTGGTGTGCTGGTGCGCCGCAACATCATCATCATCTTCATGGCGATTGAGTTGATGCTCAACGCCGTCAATATCAACCTCGTTGCGCATTCCCAGCAAGTGGAGAACTTGGTGGGGCAGGCGTTCGTCGTGTTCGTGATCGCGGTCGCCGCGGCTGAAGCTGCCGTCGGGCTCGGGATCATTCTGGCCTTCTACCGGAACAAGGAGACCGTGAACATCGACGAGATGAATGTGATGCGCTGGTAGGACTGGCGTGAGGGGTTCGGGGTATGGCCCCGACTGACTATGGACCTTATCTGGCTCATTCCCGTGCTGCCCGGCATCGGCGCCGCCCTGAACGGCTTGCTGGGCATCCGCTACTTCAGCAAACCGGTCGCGGCGGCCATTGCCTGCGCGACGATGGCTGCGGCGTTGATCCTGTCGATCTTCGCCTTTGCCCAGTTGCTCGGCGCCGAGCATCGTGAGCACGTTGTCACGCTCGGGCACTGGATTCCGCCGATCCCGCTGCAGACCGTCGACGGACTCGGGGCATTCCAGGCGCCGTGGGCGTTTCGTCTCGACCCCCTGTCGGGGATGATGATTCTGATCGTCACCGGCATCGGCTTTCTGATTCACCTGTATTCGTCGTCCTACATGGGCCACGAACCGAGGGGGGCATACGTCCGGTTTTTCTGCTATCTGAACCTGTTCTGCTGTTTCATGCTGACGTTGGTGCTCGGTAGCACCTTCCTCGTCATGTTTGTCGGGTGGGAGGGGGTCGGGCTCTGCTCCTATCTCCTCATCGGGTTCTGGTATCACAAGAAGAGTGCGGCGGATGCCGGCAAGAAAGCCTTCATCGTTAACCGCGTCGGTGACTTCGGGTTTGTGCTCGGCGTCTTCCTGATCTTCTTCACGTTCGGTACCATCGATTTCCGCGAAGTGGCCGAGGCCGCGTCACACATGCCGGTGGAGGGCGCCGCGTTCGGTGTGCTGTCCACCATCTGCCTGCTGCTCTTTGTCGGTGCGGTCGGCAAGAGCGCCCAGATTCCCCTGTATATCTGGTTGCCGGATGCCATGGAGGGGCCGACGCCGGTGTCGGCGCTCATTCACGCCGCGACGATGGTGACGGCCGGCGTATACATGGTCGGCCGTAACGCGGTGTTGTTCTCGCACGCGCCGATGGTGATGACGACTATCGCGGTCGTGGGAGGGGTGACCGCCTTGATGGCGGCCAGCATCGGGCTGGTGCAGACCGATATCAAGAAGGTATTGGCCTACTCGACCGTTTCTCAGCTCGGGTATATGTTCCTGGCCACCGGCGTGGGCGCGTTTGCGGCCGGAGCGTTCCATTTGATGACGCATGCGTTCTTCAAAGCGCTGCTGTTCCTCGGCAGCGGGTCGGTCATCCACGCGATGAACGACGAGCAGGACATGCGGAAGATGGGCAACATGAAGCTGTATATGCCCATCACCTACGGCACCATGTTCGTGGGGGCGCTCGCGATTGCCGGTGTGCCGGGCCTGTCAGGGTTCTTCAGCAAGGACGAAATTCTGTATCGGACCTTCCTCGCGAGTCCGCTGCTGTGGGGACTCGCGGTGATAACGGCCGGCATGACCGCGTTCTATATGTTCCGGCTGATTTTCATGACGTTCTTCGGCACGTATCGCGGGCCCAGCTGGGGGCATGACGCCGAGGGGCACGGTGACCACAAGGATGGTGACCATGCTGCCGATGACCACGGCGCCCACGCGTGGCACGGGCCGCACGAGTCGCCCACTTTGATGACGGCGCCGCTCATGGTTCTGGCGCTGGGTGCAGCGGTCGCCGGCTATGTGGGGATTCCAGCCGCACTCGGCGGGAGCAATGCGATCGAGCATTTTCTCGAGCCCGTGTATGTGGCTCAGTCGGCGGCGCATGCTGAGGAGGGCGAGCACGCCGTGGCCCATCTCTCCCATGCGGCCGAGTTGGGCTTGATGGCGTTTTCGGTGCTCATTGCCGGCCTCGGCATTGCGCTGGCGTACCACCTGTACGTGCGGCGGCCGAAGCGCTCCGAGGAGCTCGCCGCCAAGTGGGCCGGCGCGCACCGGGTGCTGACCAACAAGTACTACGTCGACGAGGCGTATAACGCGACCGTCATCAAGGGCACCATGAGCGGGGCACGAGGCTTATGGGCCGTTGACCGAATCGTGGTCGACGGCGCCGTGAACGGCGTCGGTTGGCTCACGCGGGCCTTAGCGTGGGTGTCCCACGTGCTTGATAAGTACATCGTTGACGGGCTGATCAACCTGTTTGCCTGGATCTGCGGCGAGGGGAGCTATGTGTTCAGGCGCGGGCAGACCGGGCTCATTCAGAACTACGCCGTGGCATCGTTGTTCGGCGTGTTTGCCTGCGCGACGGTGTACCTGGTCGTCCGGTTCATGGGCTAGCCCCGTGAGCCGGGCTGCAGAGATATGTCCCGAGTGGACGCGAAGACCGTGGGCCGAAGACGGCCCGTTACGAGAACCTGCTGATGAGCAACACCGCTAACTTTCCTCTACTGACGCTGATCATGTTCACGCCCCTGGCGGGCGCGGTGCTGCTGTTATTTGTGAACAAGAACAGCACCAATGCGATTCGATGGATCGCGAACGGGTTTGCCGGGCTCGGGTTTCTGGTGTCACTGCCGCTGTGGTTCTGGCTGGACATGACCACCCCCGACTGGCAATTCGTCGAACGACACGAGTGGATTCCGTCTATCGGTGCCGAGTATCTGATCGGAGTAGACGGGTTCAGTTCGCTGTTGATCTTGCTGGCCACGTTGATGGGCTCCATCGCCATCCTGTCCTCATGGACCGCGATCACCACCCGCGTGAAGGAGTACTACATTTTTCTGCTGGTGCTGCAGACCGGCATGATCGGCGCCTTCGTATCCCTCGACTTCTTGCTGTTCTTCCTGTTCTGGGAGGTCATGCTGGTGCCGATGTATTTCCTCATCGGCATCTGGGGGAGCGCCAACCGGCTGTATTCAGCGATCAAGTTCTTCCTCTTTACACTCGTGGGCAGCGTCGTGATGCTGCTGGGCATTCTGGCCGTCTACTTCTACCACCATGAAGTGACGGGTATCTACTCGTTCGACATCACGCGGTTCCACGAGTTGAACATGCCGTTCGAACTGCAGTGGTGGGTCTTCCTGGCGTTCTTCCTCGGTTTCGCCGTCAAGGTGCCGATGTTCCCGTTCCACACGTGGCTGCCAGATGCCCATACCGATGCGCCGACGGCTGGGTCGGTCATCCTCGCCGCTGTGCTCCTGAAGATGGGCACCTACGGGTTTATCCGCTTCTCATTGCCGATTCTTCCGGAAGCGACGCGTGCCGCTGTTCCCTGGGTCGCCACCTTGTGCATTATCGGGATCGTGTACGGGGCCTTGGTGGCGATGGCTCAGCGGGACTGGAAACGTCTGGTTGCGTACTCCAGTGTCAGTCACATGGGCATGGTGATGCTCGGCATGTTCGCGCTCAACGCGGTGGGCATAACTGGCAGTATCGTGCAGCAGATCAACCACGGTATTTCTACCGGGGGGCTCTTCCTGCTGGTTGGCGTGGTGTACGAACGGCGCCACACTCGCGAGATTTCGGAGTACGGCGGACTGTCGAAGGTCATGCCCGCCTATGCCGCAATTTTCCTCGTCATGACCATGTCCTCGATCGGGCTGCCAGCCCTCAACGGGTTCATTGGCGAGATCCTGATTTTGCAAGGCATTTTTGTGGTCAACAAGATGTGGGCGGCGTTTGCGGCCACGGGAATCGTGCTGGGCGCCGCCTACATGCTCTGGCTGTATCAGCGCACGATGTTTGGCACCATCGACAACCCGAAGAACGAGAACTTGCCGGACCTGAATTTGCGGGAATGGGCGACCTTCATTCCGCTGCTGATTCTGGCTGTCTGGATCGGCCTCTATCCGAAACCGTTCATCGACCGACTGGATTCGTCGGTTGTTCGCGTGATGACGCGCGTGAATAGCGCCGACGTGCCGCTCAATGCGGGTTCGGCGGATGAGGGCGCGACGTCACCGGCGGTGTCTTCCGACCTGCTGGCTTTCGAGGGTGACACCGGCGATGGCGCCGAACTGCCTGTGCGCGGGGGCGCCAGATAATGCCGGCTGGCTTTTCCGCACTCGATTTCTACTTCATCCTGCCCGAGATCCTCCTCACGTGCGGGGCGTTGGTGTTGTTGATGCTCTCGGTGATTGTGCCCAAGCGGGACGGGGTGCTGCTGGGGGTGGCACTGACAACGATCGCGGTGACGCTCCTCGCCGTGCTCTCGTTCGCCGGCCTTGACGAAACCATCTCACGCGGGCTGCTGGCCATCGACGGGTTCGCGACATTTTTCAAAGTCGTCGTGTTGCTGTCGGCGGCGGTCACGGTGTTGATGTCCGCCCCGTATCTTCGTGTGGAAGGGCTCAAGGCCGGTGAGTACTACTTCCTGATTCTGTGCGCCACCGTCGGCATGATGTTCATGTCGAGCGGGCTCGAGCTCATCACGTTGTTCATCGGGCTCGAGACGATGGCGATGTCGTTTTACGTGTTGGCCGGGTATCTCAAGCCGAATCCCCGCTCAAACGAAGCGGCTGTCAAATATTTTCTGCTCGGCGCGTTCTCGCTTGGCATCCTCCTATACGGCATGTCGCTGCTCTACGGCGCGACTGGTACGACTCGTCTGGCTGGGATTGCGGAAGCGCTGGCCGGGCAGGAGACGAGCGCCGTGCTCGTGCTGGCGGTGATCTTGGTCGGTGCGGGCATGGGCTTCAAGATTGCGGCCGTACCGTTCCACATGTGGGCGCCAGACGTGTATGAGGGGGCTCCCACCCCGGTGACCGCTTTTCTGTCAGTGGGGTCCAAAGCGGCGTCCTTTGCAATGCTGCTGCGGATCTTCGTTGAAGGTCTGCCGGCGCTCGGTGACGAGTGGAGGACGATGTTCTGGGTGCTCGCGGCGATCACCATGACGGTGGGCAACATCGCCGCGCTCACGCAGAGCAATCTGAAGCGGATGCTCGCCTACTCGTCCATCGCGCACGCGGGGTATCTCTTGATCGGGGTGGTCGTCGGTACGGAGCGTGGTGTAGCCGCGATGCTCGTGTATCTCGGCGTCTACCTGTTCATGCAGCTCGGCGCGTTCGCTATCGTCACTGCGATGCGCCGCAGCGACATCATCGGCGATGAATTGAAAGACCTGAATGGTCTGTTCAAACGGAGTCCAGCCGTCGGGTTTGCGATGCTGTGCTTCATGCTCTCCCTTGGCGGTATTCCGCCGACGGCCGGGTTCATGGGCAAGATGTGGCTGTTCGGCGCCGCGATCGACGCAGGCGAGATCTGGCTCGTCGTCATTGCCGTGGCGAACAGCGCCATTTCCGCCTACTACTACCTTCGGGTCGTGGTCTTCATGTGGATCAGCGAAGACGAGCCGGCCGGGTCTCCGATCACCCTTGGCCCGGCCATGTCTCTCGCACTTGGCATCGCGGTGCTCGGTACCTTGGTCCTGGGGGTGTATCCGCAGGCCCTGTTCTCCGAGGCCCAGTCCGCGGCGGCCACCCTGGACGGCATTTCCTCCGCCGTCAGTCCTCGCTAG
>CAWWAF010000053.1:0-25690 GCA_963934795.1 uncultured bacterium | reverse complement strand
ATCGAGCGCGCGCGGCGACTGCGGTGTCGCATGCCAATGTAGCGACGTTGTTTGAGGTCGGAGATGGCCCGGACGTGCTCTTTCTGGTATTCGAGTTCGTGCCGGGGCAAACGCTTGATGAAGCGCAGGGAGGACAGCCACTCGGCGTTCGTCAGGCCGTGGACCTGGGGATTCAGATAGCCGACGCGCTAACCGCCTTGCATGGGGCAGGCATCCTGCATCTCGACGTCAGGCCGGCCGGGCTGAACTGAGAAGTCTTGCGGCGATTCTGGATGTGAGGAGCGGAGATCGAGAGCCGCCGACTCTCGTGGCCGCCGCTCCTCAACCACCTCGCAAGTGGTCCGGACGCGTTGCCGGACTGATAGCCGTCGCCGCTCTCGCGACTGCCCTGTGGTTCGCGTTCGTGTCTTGACTCGCGGGACTCCGCAGGACCGGAGCCGGGGTGTGACCGCGACGTAGATCAGGTTACTCGGAACATACGGTCAGTTCCACGCGGCCCGTGCGCAGTCTGTCACCGGCGCGAAGCGTCGCTCGGTCAACCGGCTTGTCGTTGACATACGTGCCGTTGGTGCTGCCGAGGTTCTCGACAATGAGTGCGTCGTCCTGAACCAGCAATCGACAGTGGAGTCTCGACACCAGGGCGGCGTCTAGGACGAAGTCGGCCCGCGCTCCGCGTCCGACGGTGCGGACCCGCCCCGCAGTCATCCTGAATTGATACGGACCGCCCTCCGCCTGCTCATCCGAACGTAATATCCACATCCTTAGCGCGCCCTCTGCAGCCAGTTGGTCAGTGCGGTGGTGAACGCCTGACTCACCGAGCCGGCTGAAAGATTGCCATAGTTGGGCTGGTCGACGGACACCGTCTCGACGAGGCGATGGTCGAGGTCATCCAACGTGAGTAGCTCGACCGTGGCCTCTTCTCTGCGTGTCTGCGCCGTCGCCTCGAGCGCCGCCGCATGCTCCGGGCCAACCTGCTCGTCGAGTGAGCCTCTCACAATGAGCAGGGGTTGCCGAGTCCGTCGCAGGGTGTCGGCTACCTCGAACTCCAGAAAGCTGCGGAACCACAGTGTGTCGGCCTGGGCGCGCATCGCTTCGGGCACGTCGGTCCAGGGACGGTCGTTCATGACGGCGTCGTGAATCCGTTGTTGGAGCTGGATGTTCTCGGCGCGCTCGGTCTCTGGTGACCCGAGTCGGTCGAGGGCGGCTCGTTGCTGTTCCAGAACCCAGTCGGCGCCGGTCCCGGCCGGTGTGCCCACCAGCACCAGGTTGTCCGCCCGTCGCTCTCTGCGGGCCGCAACCATGGCGGCCCACCCGCCGTCGCCGTGCCCGAGCACGGTAATGCGGTCCTTGTCGACATCTTCCCGTTTGTCGAGGTGCCGCACCACGGCTCTTGCATCGCCGGCGTGGGTTTCCACGGTTGCTGACTCGCTGCGCCCGCCGCTCTGGCCGCTACCGCGTCTGTCGTAACGAACCGTCAAGTAGCCGGCGTCGGCGAGCGCGTTCGCTATCTGACCCATGACGGGGACACCGGACACGCTGCCGTCGCGGTCGGTGGCGGTCGAACTGGGCACCAGCAGCACCGCCGGCCAGCCGGCCTCTGGTCGCGGGCGGTCAACCGGCGTCGTGGTCGTGGCCGCCAGCGCGAAGCCCTCCAAGCGAATGCGGATGTCGTTGTCACCAGCGTGGCTGACTCGTCGGACACGAGCGGAGACCGAAGCCACATCCTCGCGTGCGACCTCGAGTCCGGCGGCTGGAATGGACAGGCGTACCAGACGTCGGTGTGCGTCAGTCCAGACGGTCACCGGTGCGGCTGGCCCCGCTTGCTCGAACGAGAGCGTATGGATACGAGCGTCGATCACTGCGGACGGCGTTTCGATCTGACTTGTGGAGACGGAGTCGAGCCTGACCATTGCGATGCCACTCGGCGGTACGAAGACGGAAAATTCGTCACCAATGGCCGCGTCCGCCAGACGGGCCGCGAGTGCCTCGTAGGCGGCGAAGAAATATTCTGGCAGCACGACCGCATCCGCTGGGATGGGTTGCGTCAGGCCCGTCCGCTGGCCAGCCTGATCCATGAAGGTCGTGGCGCCGGCCGTGTCAAAAGTGGTTTGCAGCACAAATGGAACATCGCGCCTGACGCCCTGGATGCTGAGAGACCGAGGGTGCCACTGCTCGTCGTACTCGATTTGGAAGAGCTGGTTCTGAAGATTGATTGGATGGACAAGGTTGCCACGCGAGCGAATGGTCCAACCACCCTCGTCACCGAGCAGTTCAACGCGCTCGAATCCGACCAGCGTCGAGCGGACAAACACGCTGAAGGTGGCCGCCTCTGGCTGGATCGGGGGCGTTTGCGCGGCCGCCGGTGGCCCCAGCAGAAGCAGCGCCGCGAGGTTACAATACGCGGAGGCGCGCACGGCCATGAGCATATCATCTCGATTGCTCGTACCCCACGTCACGCCGCATTCCCATGGACATACCGACCTCCTACGCTGCCGCCCGCCGCTCCGCGGTCCTGATTGATTTGTCGGCTCGCGGGAGGCTCGCGGTCCACGGTGCCGACCGCGCGTCGTATCTGCAGGGACTGCAGACAAACGACGTCGAAGCGCTTTCGACGGGTGAGGGGTGCTACGGCCTGTTCCTCACGCCTCAGGGGCGAGTCGAGGGCGATGCCCAGATGTTGTGTCTGAGCGACGCACTCCTTCTTGATTTACACCCAACGGTCACGACCGCGCTCGACGAACGGCTTCGCGAGTTCGTGTTCACGGAGGACGTGACCGTCGATGACCGCACGTCGACATGGGCCGCCTTCGGCGTCCATGGTCCCGAGGCAGCCCGTCTGGTCTGCGCCGTCGTGCAACCCTGGTTCGGAAGCGCGGAAGGTCTTACGACCTCGGCCGAACTGGCCGCTCTCCCGGAGTGTCACCACAGGTCTGGTCAGTTTTCAGGGGCGGCCGTCGTTGTCGCCCGCAGCGGCGAGATCGGAGAGGTGGGTTTCGTGCTCTATGTCGAGTCCGCGAGTGCGCCTGCGTTGCGAGATGCGCTGGTCGCAGGCGGCGCGGTCGAGCTGGATACCCCGACCTTCGACCTGCTCCGGATTGAGGCCGGCCGGCCCGCATTTCCTGCGGACCTTGATTCTGAGACCATTCCCCTGGAGGCCGGTGTCGAAGAGCGGGCCATCTCGATGACCAAGGGCTGTTACGTTGGTCAGGAAGTGATCGTGCGAATCCTTCATCGCGGGAAGGGTCGCGTCGCGCGCCGCCTGGTGGGACTTTGCTTCGAGCCAGCTAGCGCACCTCCCCTGCCTGGCACCGTGCTGGGCGCCGGCGAGGACGGGGCGCCAGTTGGCGCCGTGACCAGTGCCGCCTGGTCACCGGCGCTGGGTAGGCCGATTGGGTTGGGCTATGTGAAGCGGGACTTCGCGGCGGTGGGCACGACGCTGACCGTGCGTGAGCCTCAGCTCGGAGGTTCCGCCACCGTGGCTGAGACGCCCTTCCTGTCGGTGCCAGCCGCCGGCGGATAGCGCCCATTCAAGCGTTTCGCGTGTGCCGCGTGTTCGGTGGCGCGTCGCTGCGAAGGGGTGGTCAGCCGGCTTCCGCGTTCGACTCAGACGGGGCGAGCAGGTCGATGAGTTCTCGATCCGCCGGTGGGAACGGGAGGGCGTGCAGCTGGTCGCGCGGCACCCATTCCATGCGTTGCCCAAGCATCGCGGTCGGTTCTCCGCGGAGCACACATCGTCGAAAATGTAGTTCCACTGTGCGACCCGGGTACTCAAATCGGGTTGACAGCAACTCGGGTCCCACCTCGGAGACGACGCCCAACTCTTCCCGTATCTCCCGTTCCAGGCACTCTACGTGGGTCTCTCCAGGTTCGATCTTTCCGCCGGGGAATTCCCAGTATCCGCCGAGGTGGGTACCAGGTTGACGCTCTGTCACCAGAATCCGGTCGGCTCGTTCGATGACCGCGGCCACCACGACCACCAGGGTGTTGTCCCGCTTGGCACCCACTAGCTTCCGTGCTCCAGCTCGGGGTCGAACGGGTACGCCGCGCAGATTGGGCTCATCGGGCAGTCTGGACACCGGGGATGTCGGGCCACGCAGACCGTGGCGCCAATGTCCATCAGCGCCTGGTTGAAGTCGAACACATTGCGCCTGGGTAGCAGGGCGGCCGACAGGGACCACAGATGTTTCTTGAGTACGCTGGACTTGCGATCGCCGCGACCGACAAAGACACGAAACAGGACTCTGGCCACGTTCGTGTCCACGATCGCAGCGCGGCGGCCGAACGCGAAGCTCTGCACCGCGCCGGCGGTATAGGCACCGATCCCCTTGAATGACCGGAGCGTCGGTTCGTCCGACGGAAGCTCCCCACCGTACTGGCTCATGACTTCGCGAGCGATGGAGTGCAGCCTCCGTGGCCGCGCGTTGTAGCCAAGGGGGCGCCATGTCCGAACCACGTCAGCGGGCCGGGCCGAGGCGAGAGCCTTCAGCGAGGGGTACTTCTGAATCCATTCCTCGTATTTCGGCAACACTCGGTCTACCTGCGTTTGCTGCAGCATCATCTCCGAGACGAGAATCCGGTACGGGTCGCGCGTGTGCCGCCACGGCAAGTCCCGGGCGTGCTTGCCATACCAGCCGAGCAGGCGCCGGCGAAACCTGCGACGCATCGCTGTGTCCGGGAGCGTGTAGCTGGGCGTCTTCGACGTGCCGGAGTTCAGAGGTGACGACATGACCGGAGCACTATAATCGACCGGTGAAGATTTACACTCGCACCGGCGACGCGGGCGAGACCGGTTTGCTGGACGGGCAGCGGGTGTCGAAGTCCGAGCCGCGGGTGGATGCCTACGGTGAAGTCGATGAGTTGAACGCGTGCCTGGGAGCCGTCCTCAGCGCCGGAATCGACCGCGATCTGGCCGAATTGCTGGTGGGGGTCCAACGGTGTCTGTTTTCGCTAGGGGCCTCGCTTGCCGATCCATCGACTCGTGGCAGTCGGCATGCAAAGGTGAACGCGACAGAGGCAGACGTTCTAGGGCTTGAAGGGTGGATCGACCGCTTGGAAACGGAACTCCCGCCGTTGCAGCGATTTATCTTGCCCGGGGGGCATCCGATCGCGTCGACGGTGCATCTCGCCAGGGCGGTCTGCCGTCGCGCCGAGCGGCGCGTGGCCGGGCTGGGCGCGGGGGCAGTCGACGAGACGGTCATCGCGTATTTGAATCGGTTGTCTGATCTGCTGTTCGTGCTGGCGCGAGTCGTCAACGTGAGGGCAGGCGTCGCAGAACAGGAGTGGTAGTTGCGGCTCTGACGTGGCCCTCCTGCGGTGCGGTGCCCTACGCCGGCGAGCTGCCCGTCTGCGTCTGGCTGTCGCGGTGCTTCATGAGGCTGTCGCGGTGCTCCATGTCGTCTCTGACTGCGTCGAACACGCGGCGCGCTAGCGCCTGGGAGACTCGCTCTCGGACGCTCCCACATTCGACCAACGTGTCAGCGTCTGCGCGAATCAGCACATCCCATCGGTCATGGGCGATGCCCTCTGGGCGGTCCGTGAATGAACCTGAGTCCCCCGGGTCGTCCGCGGCGAAACGCTGAGCGGAATACGAGGCGAGCGGCGTGCCGTTGATGAGCACGCGGACCAGTCCAATGCGGTCTTTCGCAATCGTTGTGTTCTGCCAGAAGAAGTGCGTGTCGTCGGCCACGAATAGTTCGAGGCCGTCGCGTGTGGGAATCTCGGCCAGCACGGAGCGCCCGGCGGTCGACAATTCGTCGCGCTCTCGTTGGCGGTCCCGACGATGGAATCGGAGAGTCGACGCCAGACGGAGCGCGAAAACGAACAGGCCGAGCGCGATGAGTCCGGCGATAAGGTCGCGCATGTTTCGATATTAGGTTACCGCGTGTGGGGCACGGCCTCGATCTGGTCGAGACGCCGGAGTATACAGGCACAGTGGAGATTGAGTTCCGACGTCGCCACTCGCCCGGTTGTCAGTCGATTGGCTCGGGTTCTGATTACCCGCTACGATCGAGATCGCCGTCATCCAGGAGACACCATGCAGTCCGTGATCGTGCACTACCAGGAGGTCGCCCTCAAGGGACGTAACCGCCCATGGTTCGTGGAGCGGCTTGTGAGCAATATCAGGTCGGCGACCGCCGACCTCGGCGTTCTCCGGATTCGCTCTCTCATGGGGCGAATCGAGGTGCAGTACGAGTCAGATGAGCACTGGGACGAGGTGCGTGAGCGGTTGTCTCGGTTACCGGGTATCGCCAATTTCTCAAAGGCGGTGAGGTCGAAGTGCGACTTCGATGTCATTGCCGAGACGGCGTTGGCCGAGTTGGCCGATGTGGAAGTGGAGAGCTTCCGGGTCACCGCCAAGCGAGCCGATAAACGTTTCCCACTGCGGTCTCCGGAGATCGAGCGTCAACTGGGTGGTCGAATCAAGGCGGCCCGTGGATGGCGGGTAGATCTTGAGCGACCGGAATTGACAGTGCGCGTGGAAACCCTGACCGACGAGGCCTTCTGCTACCTTCGCAAGGAACCGGGCGCCGGCGGGTTGCCCAGTGGCGTCAGCGGTCGGGTTGCGTGCCTGCTCTCGGGCGGGATCGATTCGCCCGTGGCGGCCTACCGGATGGTCAAACGTGGATGTCGCGTGCGGCTGATCCATTTCCACAGCTATCCGATTCTGTCCCACACCTCTCAGGACAAGGTGGCTGAGATCGCGGAACGTCTCACTCGCAGTCAACTGGATACACGGCTCTATGTCGTGGCCTTTGGCGACATTCAGCGTCAGGTTGTGCTGGCAGTGCCGGCTCCGTTGCGAGTCGTCGTGTACCGGCGGCTGATGATGCGTATCGCCGAGCGGATCGGTCGTGCGAGCGGCGCGATGGCACTCGTCACGGGTGAAGCCGTCGGCCAGGTTGCGTCGCAGACCCTCGAAAACATGTCCGTGATCGATTCGGTCACGTCCATGCCGGTGCTTCGGCCGCTGGTAGGGATGGATAAGGAGGAGATTATCGAAGAGGCACGTGAGATCGGCACCTACGAGATTTCGATCATCCCCGACGAGGACTGTTGCACGCTGTTCACACCGAAACATCCGGCCACCAAGGCCAGAGAGCGACAGGTGGAGGCGGCCGAGCAGGCGCTGGGGGTTGACCCCCTTGTCGACGAAGCCGTCGCGTCAGCCGTGCGGCGGGACCTCACATTTCCAGCCAAGTAGTCCTCTTGCCTCCGGCGGTCAGGCTCCGCTACCGACAATGTGGATGCAGGACACCATCGTAGTAGTCCTGTAGCGCCTCGTGGGTGCTGCGGAACGCCAAGTCGTCCCAAGGAATCTCGTCCTGGCTGAACGTTCCAATTTCGAGACTTTCTTCATCGTGCTGTAATTCGGTGGAGGTTGCCGTGGCGGCGTAGACAATGATCACCGGCGGTCGCCCAGGGTACGAATAGATACTGACAAGTCCCTCGAGACGGATCGCGATCCCCGCCTCTTCACGAGCTTCCCGGAGCGCGGCGACACTGACGACCTCCCCGCGGTCCACATACCCGCCAGGAAATACCCACCGTCCGTATCCCGGCTCAATGGCTCGACGTACCAGCACGATACGTCGGTCCGGCATGGCGATGATGGTGCCGACCGCGACCTTGGGGTCCAAGTACAGGATGAACCCGCACTCCTTGCACACGAGGCGCTTCGGGTCTCCAGCCTTCAGCTGACGAGACTCGAGGTTGTGGCCGCAGCTCGGACAATAACGATAGTTGCCGTCCTTGTCGTGAAGTTGCATGTTGGGGTCCAGTGCTGATCCCCGCGGCACTCTGGCCACGGGCTGCTAGCATACTCCCGCTATGCCGCTTCCCAGGCCCCGCCAGGTCACCCGTTCCAACGTATTGTGGCCCAGAGTCCTCACGTATAATTCCGATCTATGGCCATTTTGAAGGTCGCGCGTATGGGGCATCCGGTGCTGCGTGAGCGAGCTCGCCCGCTGGACGGCGCCGAAATCGGGTCGTCTCGGATCCAGCGTCTCATCGACGACATGTTCGAGACGATGCACGACAGCCAGGGAATCGGTTTGGCGGGCCCGCAAGTTCACGAGGGCATCCGGTTGTTCGTGGCCGGGGTCGACGGGGAGGACAGCACGATGTCACCCGTCGTCATCATCAACCCAGAGGTGAGCCAGGTCGGGTCGGCGGTCGAGGAGGACTGGGAAGGGTGTCTCAGCATCCCCGATATTCGGGGACGCGTGTCCCGAGCGGTGGATATCCGTATCCGAGCGCTTGATCGTCACGGTAAACCTATATCGATGACGGCGAACGGCTTTCCGGCCAGGGTGATACAGCACGAGACGGACCACCTGGACGGCGTGCTGTTTTTTGACCGAATGACCTCTTTCGAGAGTCTGGCGTTCCTGGACGAGTATTCCCGATTCTGGTCGAATAGCGAGGAGTAGCGCTAGTCTCCGTTCGGTTGTGCCTCTCGCCGTTGCGCTGAGCGTCGTTCCGCGCCCAGCCGTTCAAGGGCAACGGCCGAGTGGTCGGCGAACGCCATCGCATCCGCGATCGCCTGGTGGCCGGCCACTTCCGCGATAAGGCGGTGCATGCGCTGGCAGACCCGGCGATAGGCCGGGTGGCCCTGAGGCGCGGTCCGCAGCTCGATCACGTGCATCGCTTCGCGGGCATTCATCTGCATGCGGTATCGGATACGGTAGGCCATCGGGACGGCGTACTGCGCCAGCGTCGTGGACTCGTCGTGCAGGGCCTGATACATCTCACGCGTTCGGTCCATCACCCGCCGCCAGTCGTCGCCGGCTCCGATCTCCTCGATGGCGGCGGGCTCCGTGTAGCCGTGCTCTGCCGTCAATTCCTGCCACTCAATGGTGAGGAGACGGTGGCGTTGCAGGTCGCGAAAGGCACCGTAGTCAGACAGCATCTCGAACGAGTACGTCGTTCGCTCGAAGGCTCGACCAGGTCGATGACGGCGGTTGGTTCGGGTACCCACGTACGCGCGCAGCACCGCCGCCCTGTCGTCGGTGCCCATCTTCCGCGCCGTGTCCAGCAACTGGCTCTCCGACAGCCGAGACGATTCGTATAGGGCGGCGGCGACCACCTTGACCTCGCCGTCGGGGTCGAACTCCGTGAGCGCGACTTCCGGGGTGGGGACGGGATCTACCTGATGCAGGAGCTGGTCCGCGATGACACGCGTATCACTCCGCGTAGCGGTCAGGTAGCGGCTCCAGCGAACTCCACGGTCCTCACGGTCGACTCGCGTCAGGAATGCGGGAATGATCAGACGGAGCTCTGGGAGCATCAGGTCCGCGCAGTCACGCGCTTCGGCGAGGGGGTGGGCGCGCAGTCGCAGCAACAGTTGTTCGAATGCCTGACCCGTGCCGAAGATGCCGACGTTCGACCGAGTGGCGGCCGGGAGCAGGCCGCGCAGCGTGTCCAGCGCCTTGGCGCGGATGGCGGCGCGGTATACCCCGTCTGAATCAGTCGGCGACTGCGGGTGCCGCTGCCGGTAGTAGTCCTGGGCCGGCTCAATCCAGTTGCTGTAGGTCTGGAATGCGTCGTCGAGTGTCGCCTGATACCGGTCCCGCAGTGGGTGTTGGCTCAGCTCCGGCGGAGTCAGATACTTCCAGTGGTCTCCGGGGCGACCGGTGTAGGGCACATACCGGGTCGACTGCTCAAGATAGGCCATGAGACGGCCGCGCTCGAGGATCTTGGTCAAGACGTTCGACGCCCCTTCGCAGGCCAGGTGCGCGCCGCCGAGTTGGGCGACCGAGTCGTCGCCATACTCGTCGAACATACGTCCGTAGAGCCGGTCGGCCCGGTCGGTGCCGACCGCGATCTGGCTGGCGTCGCTGTTCCCGGTGTTCAGGAATTCGTCGAGGAATAGCCGACGCATCGTCTTGGCCGAGCGCGAGTATCTGGCGAACAATGCGCCCTTGACCACTTCCGGGAGGTTGCGTAGGGCAAAGACCGGCTGGTCGAGGTTGGTGAAGTACGGCGTCAGTGCACGCCGCTCGTCTACCGTAAACGACTCTTCTGGGAGATCAGGCACGCGTATAATTGTCATCGTTTTCGCCGCTTCGTCCAAGACATCCCCTCAGGTCTTCCGTGCACATCACACTCGTCACCGGCGACAACCCAGGGCCGTACACCGGCGCCGGCAACAACACCTATCTCATTTCGGGGGAAACGCCGACCCTGATAGACGCGGCTACCGGCAATGCCTCGCATCTCGACGCGCTCGCGAGCGCCCTCGGCGCAGCCTCGCTCGCACAGGTGCTGGTGACCCACGCCCATCCCGATCATGCCGAAGGCTGCGACCCGATTGCGTCGCGGTGGCCCGCGGCCGCGTTCTGGAAGATGCCGTGGCCTGAACGCGACAGCCGACAGTCGGTTGAATTCCGGTCCATCGCGGATGGCGACCTGGTTCCGGCCGGGAGCGGGGTGCTGAGAGCCGTGCATACCCCGGGTCATGCGCCGGATCACCTGTGTTTCTTCGACGAGACGGATGGCACGCTGTTTTCCGCCGACCTGGTGATACTCGGGAGTTCGGTCGTCATCCCCAGTTCACGTGGGGGAAGCCTGGCCCTGTACCTCGATTCGCTTCGGAGGATCCGCGACCTGCGGCCGGCGCGGATGCTGCCGGCCCACGGGCCCGTCATCGATAATCCGGCACAGGTCATCGACGGATACATCGCACACCGGCAACGGCGGGAGGACCAGATCGTCGACGCGATTCGGGCCGGCGCACGACTGCCGGATGCGATAGTGGAGCGTCTGTACCAGGGCCTCAAGCCGGAACTCCTTGTGCTCGCCCGCGAGAGCGTTCTCGCGCATCTGATCAAGCTGCGCGACGAGGAGCGGGTGCGGGAGAACAAGGACGAGGACGAATGGACGCTCATGTGACCGGCGGCGTGCTCGAACGCTGGTTTCACTTGTCCGAGCACGGGACCACCCCGCGGACCGAGATTTTGGCCGGCGTGACGACCTTCGTCACGCTGGCCTATATCCTCTTCGTGCAGCCCGCACTCATGAGCTCGATCGGGCTCGACCTCGGAGCCGTCTTCGTGGCCACGTGTCTCGCCTCGGCCGCGGCGACTCTCTTGATGGCGGGTCTGGCCAACTATCCCATTGCGGTCGCTCCTGCGATGGGCCACAACGTCTATTTCGCGTTCACGGTCGTGGTGGCGATGGAAGTGCCCTGGCAGGTGGCGCTGGGTGGCGTGGCGATTGCCGGTTTGCTTTTCATCGTGACCGCTGGCTTCGGGCTCAGGGAGCGGCTGATCGTCGCCATTCCGGTCTCGCTGAAGCACGCGATGGCGACCGGCATCGGTCTCCTCATCACGACGATCGGGCTGCAGTGGGCGGGCGTCGTCGTCGCCGCGCCCGGCACGTTGGTAGCCCTCGGCGACTTGCGCACACCTCCGGCCCTGATCGCGCTGCTCGGGTTGGTCGTGGCCTCAGTGCTGTGGGCCCGAGGGATGAAGGGCGCGATTCTGGTCGGCATCGGGGTCGCCACGGCCGCGGCATGGACCTGCGGACTGACGAGTTTTCAGGGTGTGGCGGCGCTTCCACCCTCGATCCTGCCCACGCTCGGTCAGCTCGACGTCTTTGGCGCGCTTCGCCTGGAATTTGCTTCCGTGATCTTCGTGTTCTTCTTCTTGGCGCTGTTCGACTCGGTCGGGACGCTCGTCGCGGTTGGCGAGCAGGCAGGGCTGATGCGCGACGGGACGTTGCCGCGGGCGCGGGGCGCGTTGCTCGCTGACGCGGCGGGCACCGTGATCGGAGCCACCCTCGGCACGTCCACGGTCACGGCCTACGTAGAGAGTGCTACCGGGGTCTCGGTCGGCGGGCGCACGGGATTGACCGCCGTCGTCATCGCCGCGTTGTTCCTCTTGTCTCTGTTTTTCTCGCCGCTGGTGAGCATGATCGGCGGCGGCTACGATGCCGGCGGTGGAGTCACGCTCTACCCGACCGTCGCGCCTGCGCTGATCCTGGTCGGCACAATGATGGCCAAGGGGGTGCGGCATATCCAGTGGGATGACCCGACCGAGGCCCTACCAGCGTTCCTGACACTGACCATCATGCCGTTGGCCGTCAGTATCACGGACGGGATCGCGTTCGGTTTTATCTCCTACGCACTGCTCAAGATCGCAACCGGACGGACGGGCGAAGCGCACGGGCTCGTCTACGTCTTTGCCGTGTTGTTCGTAATCAGATATGCGTTCCTGTAACCGCATTCGACCAGACGCTGCAGAACCCGGGCAGGTCGCCTTGTGCGAAAATGGCCGAAGTACTAGTTCAGAAACGGGCTTTGCCGAATGACACCACACGACAATCCGAAGGGATACGAGAATCCCCACCTGCTGATTGCCCCGGCGGAGCTGGCCGAGAGTATCGATGCGCCCACCGCACCGGTCTTGCTGGACCTCAGACCGGCTGAGCAGTTCGCGACTGGCCACATCCCGGGAGCCGTGCATCTGGATCTGTTCGGGCTCAGCTTGATCGACACCAGCCCGGCTCCGCTCGCCGCGTTTTCCTGGATGATCGGGCACCTGCTCGCGTCGCGGGGCGTCGAGCCGAGTCGTCCGGTTGTGGTCTACGACGAGCAGTCTGGTATACGCGCGGCGCGCGCATTCTGGTTTCTCGAGTACTTCGGGCACCCCAACCCGCGTCTGCTGGACGGGGGAGTCGAGGCGTGGCGGCGCGGAGGAGGCCTCGAGAGCGTGGAGGCGGTCAAGCCTCGCGCTAGTGGGTGGGTCGTCGGCGCCGACGCAGCGCGGCTTGCGACATGGCGAGGCCTGAGCGATCGGCTGGAGGCGTCGGATGTCGCTGTCCTCGACACCAGGACAGATGGTGAGTACTGCGGAACGACGGTGCGCGCCAAGCGGGGTGGTGCGGTGCCAGGGGCGGTTCATATCGAGTGGACGCGGAACCTGGATGAGACCGGGGCGTTCAAGTCAGCAGACCAATTGAACGGAATGTACAGCGAGGCGGGGGTCACAAGAGACAAAGAGGTCGTGACCTACTGCCAGGGCGGTTATCGTGCCGCGCACAGCTATCTGGCTCTCCGACTCATTGGCTATCCGCGCGTACGGAACTACATCGGATCCTGGAAAGAGTGGGGGGACCGGGATGATCTGCCGATCGAGATGCCCGCGGTCGTCCGCTAGGTTTCGGATGCGAATCCCCCCACAGCACTGGCCGACGGCACGGCGAATCACCGCGCCGTGGTCGGCCTGCGCGCTGGTGGTCACCCTGGTAGCGGGTGTCTCCTGCGCGCCAGCCCCGGAGCAACGTCGGGTAGAGCGGACGGTTGACGCGGAGTATGACGTCGAGACCGGACGGCTGGAGCTCATCACGTTCGACTCGGATGACAACGGGACCATTGATACGTGGAGCTATATGGAGGGAAACACCGTTCTGCATACCGAGATTGACCAGGACGAAGATGGGACGGTCGACCGATGGGAGTACTACCGAGCGGATCGGACACTCGAAAAGGTTGGATTCTCCAGGTCAGGTGGTGGGGTGGTTGACGCCTGGGCGTTCGAGGACGAGGACGGCGAAGTGGCTCGTATCGAGGTATCGACGCTGGCTGACGGGGCTGTCGATAGGTGGGAATTCTACGAGGCTGGTGCGCTGGTCCGGGACGAAGAGGATGTCGACCTCGACGGGCGCCCCGACAAGTGGGAGACGCGCGAGGGGGGACGGGTCGCCACCGCGTCATTTGACGAGGATGGGGACGGTCAGCCGGAGCGTCGGCTCGTGTACGCATCGGGTGCCCTCGTGGCGATCGAGAGTCAGCCTGATGAACGCGGCGTCTATCGCACCCGCGTCGATGTCTCGCGGTAGCCGGCAGGACGACGAACTATGAAAGGGCTGCGAGTCGCGTTCGACCTTGACGGGGTGCTGGCCAATCTCGAGAAGCCGTACAGAGCGGCGAAGCAGGCCCTATTCGGAGCCGATGCCCCCCGTGACGGGTCGGCCGCAGACGCGAACGCGGAAGACGAGTCAGGTGCGAGCACGTCCAACGGCTCTCGGGGGCGCGGCCTGACACACAACCAGGAGTCCGACATCTGGCGGCGCATCGCCCGGGTGTCCGATTTCTGGACCACGCTCGATCCACTCGAGCCCGGCGTGGTGCGCGGGAGCCAGTCACTCGCGACGCGATATCACTGGGATGTCTTCTTTGTGACCCAGCGCCCTGATTCGGCCGGAGAGACCACGCAGCGCCAGACGCAGCGATGGCTGATTCAGCAAGGATTCGAACTTCCAACGGTCATCGTCATGCACGGTTCCCGTGGGCGCCTCGCCGATCTGCTTCAACTGGACGTGCTTGTCGACGACACACGGAAGCACTGCGTCGACGTCATCGCCGAGTCGAAGACGAAGCCGATGTTGGTTGTGCGCAGCGGCAACACGGGGACGACGACGCGAGCCGAGGGGCTCGGTATTCACGTGGTCGGTTCGGTGCGCGAGGCGCTCATCACGCTGAGGCAACTCTCGGTGTCACCGACGCGCACGTCGTCGATGTGGCAGCGTTTGAGCCGTCGCATCGGGCGCCGATAGTCTTAATCGGACCGTCTCCGCTTCGCACGCCCACCGGTGGCGCTAATTCAGGCTCGCGACCCGGCGGCGCAGCGCCTTCACGTGTTTCCAGATCTCCGCACGTTCGTCCTGGCCGGTCTCCGCCGAGTCTCCGCGAGACGCGAACCGCAGATACGCTTCAAGGCTTCGCAACGCGGTGGTGAAATCATTGAGGTGATAGGCGAGGAGCCCGCGATCGCGGAGCTCACTCAGCGCGGACGGCTCGATGGCGAGGCGTAGCTCGGTCAGCGCCAGACCGAGGTGAAATGAGCGCATCCCCACGTAGATGCGCTTCAGATTCGAGAGCATCCGGATCAAAATCTGCAGTTTGGTCGCCGGGGCGAGCATCCGCGGTTCGAACCCGACCGCACCGGCGCCTTGTTGCTGGAGCAATGCCCGACAGTCAGTGTCGGACATGACTGCGCCACGATGGAACGGGTCGACGAAGACCGCGCCGCCATGGTCGTCTTCTGGGCCGAACGGGAATCGCAGGAGGAAGTGCCCGGGGAAGTTGACGCCGTCGACCCGCACGCCGGCCCGCCTCGCGACCTCGATGTAGACCATGGCAAGCGTGATCGGAATTCCGGTGCGACGTTCGAGCACCTGGTTCAAAAAGCTGTTTCTGGGGTCCTCGTAATCGGTGCTGTTTCCTGTGAATCCTTCTTGGTCGAACAGATAGCGGTTGAGAGAATCGATCGGGCCGTGTGGTGCATCGGGACCGTCCTCGTTCGACAGCCGGGTGGCGGCCGCTTCGCCCATGTCCTGCAGGTCGGCCAGGTGGGCCTCTGGGTCAAGCCGCGGGTAGGCAAGGCGCGCGATGAGCAGGGCTGGCGTCGCCAGGTCCGGGTCTGGACTGGTCGCGGCCTCGCGGAATGTCTCGACCAGTTCCGACGCGAGCAAGTTCGCGGTGCTCATGCGTTTCGGCAGACTTGCTGGACGGCCTTGATATCGAGGTGGTCGATGGAAGCCAGCACCGTATGGGCTCCGCGCAGGGCGTCGGCGGGGTAGGTCTGAGCGATGCCGATACACCGGAGCCCGGCCGCGAGTGCGGACTCGATCCCCCAATTGGAGTCCTCCACTGCGACGAAGCAACCCTCCGGGTCGAGTCCGGCCGGTTCAGTGAACTGGCGCAGCAGATCGACCGCCCTTGCATACGGGTCCGGGGCAGGTTTCGAGCGGGGGGTGTCGCCCGAGGCCACGATGACCTGAAAATGACGTCGTAGGTCGGTCGTCGACAACAACGTCTCGATTTCCGATCGCATCGCGCCAGACGCAATGGCAATTGGTACTTCACTGGCGATTCGGCGGACGGCGTCGGCGGCACCTGGAAACAGCGCGGCACCCTGCTGCACCAGCCCTTCGAAGTACTCGCCTTTGCGTGTGATCAATTCAGCCAAGGTCGCCTCCGTCAACTCCCACCCGCCGGCACGGGCGGTCGCACGGAAGACGCCCTCGTCATCGAACCCCAGATACTGTTCGTAGTAGTCGGTCGTCTCGAGCGCGACCTGGCGGGGCGCGAGCACGTGCTGGAAGGCGCGCAGATGCAGCGGCTCGCTGTCGGCAAGCACCCCGTCGAAATCGAAAATTACGCCTGACAGGGGCACGTGAAGCTTAGGGCTGCTGCGTCGGTGGCGCGGGGGCGTCGCTCTCGGTCTGGGGTGGCGCGGCGTGGGGCACGCCGAAGCCCGGGGCCAGCCGTTCACCGGCATGAATCGGAATGGACAACCAGTTTTCGCGCGGCGGCACGGGGCATTCCCACGACTCGTCGTAGTAGCAATTCGGATTGAAGGCGCGGTTGAAGTCTAGTTCGTAGTGTCCGGTAGCGGTGCGGGGCAACTCGATGTATCGCCCGCCACCGTAGGTGTCGGAATCGTTGGTGTCGTCCTTGAACATGATGAACAAGGCCTCGATGGAGCGAACTGGAGCTTCGGCCAACGCGGCCAGTTGCATCGGCTGGCCGTTGATGGCGAATTTGAGCACGCCCACCCGCTGCATCGGAAATATTTCGCCGGTGGAGTACGGGATTTCGAAAATCTCTTCCTCAGGCGACACCTCGAGCGCCGCCGGCACGCGGAAGGCTTGGTCCGGCTCGTAGTAGTTGATCGGGAGCAGCGCGCCGCGTCGTTCGACGGGGATCGGGGAGTCTGATGCCTCGCGGAAGAATTCATCCTTCAGCCCGCGGTCGTCGACGAGTTGTTCCAGCCAGCCCGATTCATCGGGCGGCGGTGCGCTGGTGCACGCGGTAGACGTCGCCAGCACCAGACACGCCAGCGCCAGGACGCCAACCGGGCGCGCGTGACGCAACGTATCGAGTCTCGAACCTGCCATTGGGTGTGCCACTCGTCCTCTTGGCCTGCTGCAAGCCACTAACTCAGCATATATCCTGCCTTGTCGACAACGGCGTCCGCAAGTCGACGTCGCATGGCCACCGTGTTGACGGGCACCACTTTCAGCAAACGACGTAGTGCGGCGAGGTTCATACGGAGGTCGTCGCCCTCGAACATTGCGGCCAGGGCAGAGCGAGCGGCCGCCTCAATACGGTTCGTCGCTTCGTTCACATAGACACAGGCAGCGTCCCGTTGCAGCGCCGCGATGTTGGGCGCCTCGGTAGTGGCCTGCGTCGCCCGCGTCACCGCGCTGTCGGCGGCGTAGGTGTCGATCAGGATGTCGGCGGCCCACGACAAGACCTCCTGTTCGTCGGTCAATTGCTCGCCGTAGCGCTGCATGGCCAGGCCGAGCACCATGATCGAGGCCTTCTTGAAGGCCGACACCGCCCGCCGCTGATCGTCGAACGGATCGTCGGACGGCTCCGGCAGCGACGGGGGAGCCATGATCTCGTCCTGCAGGCTCCTGGCGGAGGCAATCAATGGCAGACCGCCTTTGAGGGCGCGGCGAATGAGCGTGCCCGGAATCAGCAACCGATTGATCTCGTTGGTACCTTCGAAGATGCGGTTTACCCGGGCGTCCCGGTAATGGCCTTCCGCCGGATAGTCCTTGACGAACCCGTTACCGCCATGGATTTGGACGTTCTCGTCGAGCACATGGTCGATCATCTCGCTGCCGGCCACCTTGAGAATCGAACACTCAACCGCCAACTCCTCGAGGGTCTGACGGAGGAGCGTCGGGTCGGTCGCGTCGTGATCGGCGAGTGTCTCGTCCAGAAGCCCCGTCGTACGATAGATCATGCTCTCGACCGCGAATGCCCGCACCGCCATCTCGCCCAGTTTGTGTTTGATGGCGCCGAAGCTCGCGATAGGACGGCCGAACTGGTGTCGGTCGGCCGCATACCGCGCGGACTCGCCAATGGCGACGCGGGCACCGCCGTTCGCCGCAACCGCCAGCTTGAATCGACCGTAGTTGAGGGTGTTGAAGGCGACCTTGTGTCCTCGCCCAACCTCTCCAAGGACATTGTCCGCTGGCACCCGAACGTCCTGAAGGATGACCGGCGTCGTCGATGAGCCATGCAGGCCCATCTTGTGCTCCTCTTTGCCACTGCTGACCCCTGCGTAGCTGCGTTCCACCAGAAACGCCGTGAAGTGCTCGCCGTCCACTTTGGCGAAGACTACGAAGAGGTCGGCGAAGCCGCCGTTGGTGATCCACATCTTCTCGCCGCTCAGCACGTAGCTGCCGTCATCCTGTCGAGTGGCGCGCGTCTTCGCGCCCAGTGCGTCGGAGCCGGAACCCGACTCGCTCAGGCAGTAGGCGCCAATCCACTCGCCACTGACGAGTTTTCCGAGATACTGCTGCTTCTGCTCCTCGGTGCCAAAGCAGACGAGCGGCAAGATGGTCAGGCCCGTTTGGGCGCCGAAGCTGGACCCGAACGAACCGCATTGTCCGATCCGGCTACCGACGACAACCGACGAGGCCTTGTCGAGTTCGAGGCCGCCATATGCTTCGGGCACGTCGGTGGCCATTAAGCCGAGTTCGCCGGAGCGTCGGAACAGACGTCGGGCAAGTTCCCAGTCTTTGGTCTCGAGCTGGTCGTGGTTGGCCACGACCTCCTTCACGGCGAACTCCTCCGCCGTCTGATCAATGAGCCGATGCTCATCGTTCAAGCGCTCGGGGGTGAAGATCGAGCCCGTCTGGGTGTCTTCAAGAAGCCAGATACCGCCGGTGGTCGCAGGTGCCGCAGGTGTGCTGGTGGCCATGTCATACCTCGTGTGAGAAACGCGGATCCGGCCTGGCCGAATCGGAAAGGTTGGTGAGACACTGGTGCCCGGCGACGTGACCTGCGATGACGGTTCGCAGCGATTCACGGCCGGCGAGCATTACGTCAATCGTTCGAAAATTCCCGCCGCACCCATGCCTCCACCGACGCACATGGTTACCAACCCATAGCGGCCCTGGCGGCGAGCAAGCTCGTAGAGCAGAGAGGTCGTCAGTTTGGCACCGGTGCATCCAAGCGGGTGCCCCAGCGCGATGGCGCCACCGTTGACATTCAGCTTGTCAGGGTCGATCGGCAGTTCGCGCAGACACGCCAACGCCTGTGCCGCGAACGCTTCATTGAGCTCCACGAGGTCAATATCATCCAAGGTCAACCCCGTGCGGGCCAGGACCTTCTTGATCGCCGGGACGGGACCGACCCCGAAACGTTCCGGTTCTACCCCAGCCGTGGCATATGCGATAAAGCGGGCCATCGGCGTGAGGCCCGCGCGCTCGGCCCGTTCACGCGACGTCACCACGAGAGCCGCGGCGCCGTCGCTGGTCTGCGATGAGTTGCCGGCCGTTACGCTGCCCTTGACGTGGAAGGCCGGGCGCAGGGCGCCGAGGGCCTCGATCGAGGTATCTGAGCGGGGCCCTTCGTCCGTGTCGAATGTAAACGTGCGTACGGTGGGGCCGCTACCGTGCCCGTGTCCGTTCCCGTCGGCAGGCACCGCTTGTTGGACCTGCAGCGGGACGATCTCGTCTCGAAAGCGTCCGGCTTCGATCGCCGCGACGGCGCGTTGGTGACTTCGAAGTGCAAACGCGTCCTGCTCTTCGCGGGAGACCCCGGCCTCACGGACGTGGTTCTCGGCTACCAGACCAGTGGAGAGATACACATCTGGATAGTCTCGCATCAGCCCGGGATTGGGAGCGACCTTGTGGCCACCCATCGGGATGAGACTCATCGACTCGGTCCCACCCGCGACAATCGTTTCCGAGGCACCAACCATGATCCGCTCGGCGGCGAACGCGATGGCCTGGAGGCCAGATGAGCAGAAGCGATTGATGGTTACGGCCGACGCTTCAACTGGCACGCCGGCGCGCAGGCTGGCGATCCGCGCGACATTCAGTCCTTGCTCGGCTTCCGGCATCGCGCAGCCGAGCATGACGTCTTCCACCTCGCTCGGTTCGATACCGGGGGCCCGCTTGAGCGCCTCGGCAATAACGGTGGCCGCCATTTCATCTGGTCTGGTCGCTCGGAGCGTGCCTTTCGGCGCCTTGCCGACCGCCGTCCGAACCGCCGACACGATTACCGCGTCCATCATGAGTGCTCCTCCGGATGGGCCCCAAACCGGGCCCGGATAACGTTACCGACCTCGACGACACGCCCATCAAAGAGATGGTTGGCGCCTTCGATCACCGTCAGTGTCTTGGGCGCGCGGATTTCTTCGTATTGCGCCCGCATCTCGGCTATCGGGACGAGTTCATCCTGCTCGCCGTGAATAAAGTGCATCGGTTTCTGACTCGCGGCCACGTCGGTGAAGTCGTAGCGCCCCACCGGCGGAGCAATCGCGAGTAGCGTCGTGATTCGTGGGTCGGCGATGCCACGGCACAGGGCAACCCAGGCGCCGAAGGAGAACCCACCAGCCCACAGCTCCACTCCGGGATAGGCGGTCGCCGCGACGTCGAGTCCGGCCAAAAAGTCGTCTTGTTCGCCACGACCGTTGTCCCACTGTCCTTCGCTGGCGCCCACGCCGCGGAAGTTGAACCGGAGGACGGCACAACCCAGTTCCAACAGTGTCTTGGCCGCGCGATACACAACCTTCGTGTGCATGGTCCCGCCGTGCAGCGGGTGCGGATGACCGAACACCATCACCGCGCGCGGGCTGTCGAGGGGGTGTTCAAACAAGGCTTCGAGCGTGCCGGCGGGTCCGGCAAACTGTCGAACCGTCGTCAGCCGATGCGTGTTGCGTTCCATGATTCCGATGCCCGCTAGGCTGGCCGCCTCATCATCTCGTCCGAGGTCTGGTCCGACGTCTGGTCCGGGGGCTGAGCCCGACCGGCGGTCTCGTCGACAAAGTGTCCCACCAGATCCGCGAAGCGGTCAGGCCTCGTCACGAGGCCGATATGGCCCGTTCGCGTCAGCGTCGCGTGGCGCGCCCCGCTGATGCGATTGGCATACGAGCGCGTGCCGGCGACCGGGACCACCCGGTCGAGCTCTGGTTCGCCCGTGACCACGAGGGTGGGGGCGGACACGTGTGCGCAGGCCTCGTTGAAGTCGATTGCCGCCAACAATCGCGCCCGCTCGGCCATCCGAGTCGGAGAAGACGGTGATCGCGCGATCCGCGCGAGGTGACGTCCCGCGAATTTGGCGCGGTCGCCCACTCCGTCGAAGGCGCGCCAGATCTCGGGTCCCAGTCGGAACGGCGACTGCGCCACAAATAGCGGCGAGAGGAGGCGTGGTGCGCGTAGGTACCACTCGACTCGGCAGCCGGGTTTGAAGTCGGGCGACGGCGTGGAGACAAGTATCAACGCGTTGGTCCGCTCTGGTCGTCGCGCGGCCCAGTGGAGCGCCACGAGTCCCCCGAACGACACGCCACAGACCGCAATGTCGTCGGTGCCGGCGTACGCCATGGCCTCTTCGATTTGGTCGACGTAGTTGTCGAAGCCGCGGGCCGGGTCGAAAGGACGACCACTGCCGGTGTCGCCAGCCAGTGAGAAGCTGATCACGCGACATCGGTCCTTGAGGCTGTCGACCGCCGGGCCCATCCATTCCCAACGTCCCTGGACGCCTGGAATGAGGAGCAGTGGTGGCCCGGAGCCGATGTCAATCATGTGTGCGTCATCCCGCAAGCGTGTTACAGGACCTAGTTCCGCAGCGTCTTGCCGGTCTTTAGCGTGTGGCCGATTCGTTCGAGCGTTGCCCGCTCGCCGCACAGGCTCAAGAACGCCTCGCGTTCGAGATCGAGCAGATACTGTTCTGAGACGCTCGTCGGGTGCGGCAGGTCGCCACCGGTCATGATGCGCGCGAGCTTGCGCGCGATCAGGGCGTCATGGTCGCTGATCCGGCCACCGCGCCACGCCAGGTGGATGCCCAGGTCCAGGGCAGCTCGCTGATCTTCGCCACCGACCTGAATACTCATCCGCCGTGGGGGGGCCTGATAGCCGTCGCGAACGCGGCCAAGCGCCGTCGATTTCGCGTCCGCCATCAGGCGCTCGCGGTTCATGGTGATGCCATCGACATCGCGGAGCAGCCCCAACCGTCTCGCGTCGGCTGCGCTGGTCGACACGGTGCCGAAGCCGATCAGCTCGAACGCCTTTTGCAGTCTCGGCAGCGGGTCAGTGCCTCGGACCGTCGCGTCGATGGCGCGCATCGTCAGTTCTTTGGTGCCGCACCCGGCCGGAATCAGACCCACGCCGACTTCGACCTGGCCCATGTAGGAATCGGCCGCCGCCTGGACCCGATCGCCATGCAGGACCATTTCACAGCCGCCCCCGAGTGTGAGTCCGGCCGGTGCCACAACAACTGGCACCGGCGAGTACCGCAGTCCCATGATGGCTCGTTGGAAGCCACGCACCATCAAGTCGATCTCTTCCCAGTTGCCCTCCTGGGCCTCGAGGAGCACCATTATCAGATTGGCGCCTGCACAGAAGTTCGGGGCGTCGTTGCCGACGACCAGTGCCGCATATCGTTCGGACGCTTCGACGACACCTCCAGTGAGCATCTGGACCGTATCGCTGCCGATGGTGTTGAGCTTGGAGTGGAATTCCACCGCCAGCACCGCGTCGCCCAGATCGACCAGGCTGGCGCCGGCGCTGCGTTTCACCACCCCGTCGCTTCGCTTGGCCAGCTCCAGCGTTTGAAGGCCTGGTCCCGACGGCGGAAGCGGGCTGCTCCGAATCCGACGCGTCGAGCCGTCGGCACGGGCGGGCAGGCCGGCCCAATCGCGCGCGTGCGCCCCGAGGTCGTCTCTTCCACCCGCGTCCAGCACCGTGTCGATCCCGAGCATGTCGAGCAATTCAAATGGCCCGCTGTCCCACCCGAATCCCCATCGCATCGCGCGGTCGACGTCGTCCGGGCTGTGCGCGATGTCGGGGGCGACTTCTGCCGCGTACAGTAGCGTTTCGCCCAGCGTCGCTCGCATGAACGCGCCCACGCCGTCGCGCCCACTGAAGAGCGCGCGCAACCGTTTGGCCGGATCATCGATGGTGCGCGCCGCATCCAGCGCCGGCAGTCGGGATGACTCCCGGGGGCGGTAGTCCATGGTCGCCGGGTCAAGAGTCAGGATGGTGCTGCCTTTTGGGCCTCGCGTTTTCTTGTAGAAGCCCTGGCCCGCCTTTTCGCCGATCCACCCTCGCTCCACCAGTTGACCGACGACCGCTGGTACCGTGAATGCGTTCCGCTCCTCGGCCGATTCGAGTCGTTCGGCAAGATTGGATGCCACGTGCGTCAGAATATCGATTCCAGCGATGTCCATCGTCCGGAACGTGGCGCTTTTGGGGCGGCCCACAACCGGGCCGGTCATCGCGTCGATCTGTTCGATCGAGTACTGCCCTGTCTCGAGCTGTTCCAGTACCCGCATGACCCCGAACAACCCGATCCGGTTTGCAATGAAATTAGGTGTGTCTTTGGCGACGACCACTCCCTTGCCCAGCCGTCGATCGACGAAGTTCGAGAGCGCCGCGACGACGGCGGGGTCCGTCTCGCGCGTCGGAATAATCTCGACCAGGCGAAGGTACCGGGGGGGATTGAAGAAGTGGGTGCCGGCCCAGTGTCGGCGGAATCCCTCGGAGCGGCCCTCCGCGATGGTCTCGATCGGGATTCCTGACGTATTGGAGCTGACGATGGCATCGGCCCGCCGATGCGCGTCTACCTGCTCGAGTAGGGACTGTTTGGCGTCGAGGCGCTCGATGACGACCTCCACAATCCAGTCGCAGTCTGCGATGGCGCTGATATCCGTCTCGAATCCGCCCAGCGTGATCAGACGCTGGGCGTCTCTGGTGAAGAAGGGCACCGGTTTCAAGGCGGCCGCCCGCTTCAGCCCAGCGGCGGCCGCCGGCGCGTCGAGATCCAACAGCAGGACAGGGAGCCCGGCGTTGGCGACGTGGGCCGCGATCTGCGCTCCCATGGTGCCCGCGCCGAGGACCGCCACGGAGCGGATAGGGCGCACGGCGGTTTCCGTATCGGTCATTGCGTCATTCCCCGCACGAACAGGTCGACTACCTCGTCGGCCTGGCCGGCCAGCGCATAGCGCTTCCGGCTGAGTATCCAGTTGGTTGCCATCTCGTCGAGGGCACCGAACAACGCCTTTGCCGCAAAGGTGGCGCTCACCTCTTGTCGGAACCGTCCGCCGCGCTGAGCCTCGGCAATCGCGTTGCGCATCGTCTTGAGATAGTCCTGCAACAGGGTCGACGAGAAGTGTTCCATGAACTTGATGGACTGTCTCAGTTCGACCTGGAAGACCACCGCCAGGTCTCGGTCCTCTCCGAGGCGAGCCAGGTGCAACCGCGCCAGCACGCGTAGTTGCTCCACCGGATCGGTGACGTCGGTGAGGACCTTCCGTCCCTCCTCCATGCCCTCTCGCATCGTGCGCTCAAAGATGGAGATGAGCAGGTCATCTTTGCCCTTGAAGTACAGATACACCGTGCCGGCCGCAATACCGGCTTCGCGCGCCACATCCGCGACCTGCGCGTTGAAAAATCCTCGTCTTGCGAACAGTTTGATCGCGGCGCGGAGAATGAGTTCACGCTTGTCCTCGGGGGCCTGGGCCCTCGCGTGTCGTCGCGAGGTGTGGGTGGCAACGGGCATTGGTCAGTGGATGGTAAAATGAATGAACATTCATTCATTCTGTGGTCATTGTCCGGCAACCAACTCCCTGGTGTCAACGCCGACGGGCCCCTGGTCTTGAAAAAAGGGGGCGATGCCGGATGGCATCGCCCCCTGTGAAGCGTTGACTGTGGTCGGGCCTCCAGACGGCCGCGCCGCCGCTCTACCAGCGGACGCCGAACGACGTCAGGAACGACCGTCGGCCATCCACGTTGGGGAGGTACTGCGGGAAATGGTCCGCCGAGGTTGCCTCGCCGAATCGCGACCCTGCGATGTAGCCGGTTGGAATGCCGAACTCGTCGACGGGACTGCTAGGGTCAGCGCTCACGGCGATGTTCGACCGAATCTGCTTGTCGTTGTTGAACGCGTTGAACAGATCGAACTTGATCCACGGACCGAGTGACTCCCAGACCGGAATCGAATAGTTGACCGACAGGTCGAACAAGCCGTAGCCGTCGAACGTCTCCGTCCCACGATCGCCAAAGAACACTCTGCGGTTGGCAGAACCATCGACGTATCCAAGCGTTGCAAGGGTCCCGTTCTGTTCCGCGGTGGGGTCCAGCACCGTAGTGATGCTGTAGGCGAGTCCAGAGTTGTATCGCCAGACCCCGCCGATATCGACTCTTCCGACGGCGCCGATATCGAGGTTGTAGATGCTCCACACCCGGACCTTATGTCGCTGGAAGTCGTCGAGCCGGCCGGTTGGGAAATAGCGGTTCTCAGGCGTGATTTCGGGGTAGTCGAAAGCCGCCGACGAGGTAGCCGGCTGGTTCCGAGCTTCACCCGCGAAGTTCCCTTCGTTCCGGATCTGAACGGTGTACGACGCGTCGACGAGGAAGTTGCTGTCAACCTGATAGCGCCCCTGGAACTCCAACCCATCGTAGTCGCGGAAGAGCGCGTCGGAGTTGCGAAAGTTGACGTTGGAGAAGGTCCCGAACTCCGTGCCGTCGTTCCCGGTGACGTCGGTCGAACCGCCGTCGAGGGTCACGAAGTCTTCCACGAAGTTGCCGGCCCGTCGGTTGATATAGGTGAGCTTGGCATACCCGCGGTCGCCGAGCGCTCTACCGACGGACGCCGTGAACTCCTTCGTGTAAGAGGTTGTCCGCATCGCCGAAGAGGTTGTCTTTGATGTCGACGCCGTCCATC
>CAWWAF010000052.1:0-26539 GCA_963934795.1 uncultured bacterium | reverse complement strand
CGGCGAAGACCACGTTCAGGAAATCGATGTTGTAGGCGTGTCCGACTGCCCGCTTCTCGGCCATGGCGCGATACCTCACCGTTCAGTTGACGGCCCCGCGGTTGGCGGTCGAAGGCAATCCGCAACCGATCCCAACCCTCATGACTAGACGTACTGCGACACCGTGCAGTGGTCAGCGCCAGGTACGGAGCGTCCGATCCCGTCAGACCGGCGGGCAGGGCAGCGGGCGCGATGGTGTTGGCCCAGGTTACATCGGCTGGGTTCCGGCTCCATTCCGCCGACGACGGGGAGGGGCACTACGTCGCAGTTCTTGAGAGGCCTGGACTACGTGTCGGTTCAATTACCGTCCTGTGGGTCATGGAATCGCCATTCTTGTTCGTCATAAGAAAATTCGTGTAGTTCTTAATATTAAAATTATTTTGAATAGTATTAAAATACAGATCGTTGACTGACTCATGAAAGGAAGCAGGGCAATGAGAGACGCGACACACATTAGACAAGCACTGGCTCACACCCTACAGCGGGATCTGCGACGCACACTTGGGTCGATCCAGGCCGATCGACATGGCGACGCAATCGACGAAGCGGTCTGGAGTGAGAATCTGTCGGTTGCCGTACAGGCGCTTGAAGCGGACTGGCAGAAGAGGCGGCAGATCGAGGTCGCCCTCGACCGAGTCCGGTCTGGCCAGTATGGCCTGTGCGACAGCTGTGGGCACGCGGTCGCGGACGCCCGTCTCGCCGCGCTGCCGTGGGCTACTCGATGCCTTGGTTGTCAGGCCGGACACGAACGGCTTCAGCCGGCGACACCTTCGCCCGAACGGTTGTCGATGCGCGATGGGTTCGAGCTGCGTTACGACGACGCGGCGTGAGCCAATAGCTGGCGTTGCGGCCGGGCGTCACATCAGGCCCGGTCGCGGCGCTTCACTGTGGAGGTGGCGGATGCAGTGTGACGAACGTGATCAACATCGCGCCGGGTGGTCGGCCGAACCGGCCGATCTCGTGGCACGCTACTTCAAGGACGTGTCCCGCTACCCGGTGCTGACTCGGAAAGCGGAGGCGGCGCTGATGGCCGAGCTGGACGAGGTCCAGGGCACGCGGCGGTTCCCCGATGCCTGTGAACGGGTGCGCCGTCGGCTGGTCGAGTCGAGCCTTCGGCTGGTGGTCGTGATCGCCAAAGCGTATAGGAATCGGGGCATGGCGCTGCTCGACCTGATCCAAGAGGGGAATATCGGCGTGATGAAGGCGGCCGACCGCTTCGATCCGGAACGCGGGGTCCGGTTCGGTACCTACGCCGCCTGGTGGATACGACAGGGCATCGTCCGAGCATTGATCGACACGTCGTCGACGATTCGAGTGTCAGGCCATCGCGCTGACCAGGTGCGGCAGGCGCGACAGACACGGGAGCGGTTGCAAGGTGTGCTTGGGCGTCAGCCGACCTCGTCCGAGGTGGCGGATGCCCTCGGGGTGTCTCCGAGCGTTCTGGAGCGCATCGATGCGACCGTATCGCAGGTCTGGTCGATCGATCAGATCGGCGAAGACGACGAGCCAACCACCTTCGTGGCTGATATTGAAGACCGAAGTGCTCCATCCCCGGAGGCGCGACTCATCGCCGATGGGATCCATCGAGATACCCTCGAGGCCCTTCGAAGCGTGACCCGGCGAGAGGCGGAGATTCTGGCCTTGCGCTACGGATTAGGTGGGGCACGCGGTCTTACGCTCGCGGAGATAGGCCGCAAACTGTCTCTTACCCGGGAGGGAGTGCGGGGGATTCAGGCCCGCGCCTTGAGCAAGCTGCGCCGGTCTGCGCAAGCGGATCGGCTAGCCTCGTGGTGTCGTCCTGGCCGCTCGAGCGGGCTGACGGCGTCTCGCCGGGGGGCGTCCGAGTATTCGTGGGCGTAGGCCGGGCTCCACGAAGTGAGCTGGGCTGGAAGGAGCAGGGGGATTTCAGCATGAGCGAATATCGCCGTTCGGCGACCATCAGCGCACCACAACAGGATGTGTTCAGTTGGCACAGCCGTCGCGGCGCCTTTGAGCGACTCGCGCCCCCCTGGCAGCCAACGCGGGTTGTGGGGACGACCGGCACGCCACCCACGCCGGGGGCCGAGGTGCGCCTCCGGGTCAAGATCGGCCCCTTTTGGCTTCCTTGGACGGCAAAACACGGAGACTGGGCACCGGATGACGAGTTCACGGACCAGCAAGTGTCGGGCCCGTTTGCGGCTTGGCACCACACTCATCGGTTTGAGGCTATGACCAAGAACACGACACGACTCGACGACATCATTGACTACCGGCTGCCACTTGGGCCGGCGGGGGCTCTTGGCCGAGGATACGCACGGCATCAGATCGATCGGATGTTCCGCTACCGGCATCGGGTCACGGCAGATGACATCGCCTGGCATCAGCACTACGCGGCTCGACCGATGCGTCTGGCCATGACCGGAGCCAGCGGGCTGGTGGGCGCCGCGCTGACCGCGTTTCTGCGCAGTGGCAACCATCAGGTCACGCAGCTCGTCCGGCGACCGACCGACGAACCGGACACCGTGCCCTGGGATGCCGACAACCGGACGTGGCCGGCGGATGCGTTCGAGGGCACCGACGCTGTGATCCATCTGGCCGGCGAGAATATCGCGGGTGGGCGCTGGACGGGGGCGCGCAAGCAGCGAATTCTGGAGAGCCGGGTCGACGGCACCCGGCGGCTGTGCGAGACCCTCGCGGGGTTGCCTGCGCCACCGGCGACGCTGGTGACCGCCTCGGCAATCGGCTTCTATGGTGACCGGGCCGAGACGGTGGATGAATCGTCCACCCCGGGGGAGGGGTTTCTGCCGGAGGTGTGTCAGGCTTGGGAAGAGGCGACCGCGCCGGCGCGCGCCTGCGGTATTCGGGTGGTCCACCTGCGTTTGGGCATCGTGCTGACGCCGGCCGGCGGGGCGTTGAAGCAGATGCTCCCGCTCTTCAGGCTGGGCGTGGGCGGCATGCTCGGGTCTGGGGAGCAGGTCATGAGTTGGGTGGCGCTCGACGACGTGTTGGGTAGTGTGCTGCACGTGCTCGCCACCGACGCGGTGTCTGGACCGGTCAACGTCGTGGCGCCAGCGCCGGTCACCAACCGGGTCTTCACAAAGTCGTTGGGCCGGGTGCTGCACCGACCGACCGTGCTCCCGGCCCCGGGGCTAGCACTGCGGCTGGTGCTTGGCGAGATGGCGGAGGCGCTGCTGCTGACCGGCGCCAACGTCGTGCCGACTCGACTGACCGAGTCGGGGTTTCGGTTCGCCCATCCGACGCTCGAGGGCGCGTTGCGCCATCTACTCGGCCGGTCTGACACGGAGCATGCGGGCGATGTGGCGTCCTAGCGGTGGGGCCGTCGCGGCGGTCACCAGGTGGAGGATATGAGCGCACTACCATCGATTCGGCTCGGCATTTCCAGCTGCCTGCTTGGTGAAGAGGTTCGATACGACGGCGGACACAAACGTGACCCATTCCTCGTCCAGACCTTAGGACCGATGGTCGAATGGGTTCCGGTGTGCCCCGAGGTGGAGGTGGGGCTGGGTACGCCCCGCGAGGCGATCCGTCTCGTGCGGGATCCCAAGGACCTCGCCGAGGTGCGGCTCATGACCGGGAAGACCGGCGTGGACCTGACCAAGCAGATGCGCGGCTACGCGCGAACGCGCGTGCGGGCGCTGGCACGGGAGGGGTTGAGTGGCTACATCTTAAAGAAAGACTCCCCAAGCTGCGGCATGGCTCGAGTGAAGGTGTGGCGCGACCAGGGGATGCCAGAGCGGAATGGGCGGGGACTCTTTGCCGCTGAGCTCCTTCGGCAGTACCCGAATATGCCGGTCGAGGAAGAAGGGCGTCTCCACGACCCCCGTTTGCGCGAGAACTTCATCGATCGCGTCTTCATGTATCGTCGTCTCCGCGCGCTGTTGTCCAGTCGATGGACCATCGGCGACCTGATCCGATTTCACACCGCGCACAAGCTCGCGCTGATGGCGCATTCCCCCCAGGGCTACCGGGAGATTGGCCGGTTGGTCGGCGAGGCGAAGGGCGTACCGCGCGCGGAGCTGATGCGGCGCTACGAGGACGAGCTGATGTCCGCGATGGCGAAACCGGCCACACGAGCGCGCCACACGAACACGCTGCAACACGCGGTCGGCCACTTCAAGCAGACGCTCGACCAGGCGTCGCGCCAGGAATTGGCGTCGGTCATCGAAGACTACCGCCACGCGCTCGTTCCGCTCATTGTGCCGCTGACGCTGATTCGCCATCACGCCCGGCGCCTCAACGTGTCGTATCTCCTCGGCCAGCGCTATCTCGACCCGGAGTTAAAAGAACTGATGTTGCGCAATCATGTGTGACGCCTCCCGGTTACGCCGTTCGATCCACCACTCCGCACACACGTGGGGCGTGCGCTCCATACCAGGCTGCGTGCTAGGCGATGCCTGATCCGCTCCGCCAGGTGGTGACGGACCCGCGTGTCCACCGTCGGCGGCCGGGCCCTCCAGACGCGGACGGTCGCTGCGTCGTCTACTGGATGCAGCGGGCGCAGCGGGCCACTGACAATCCGGCCCTGGACGCGGCGATTTCGGTCGGCAATGCCTTGCGACAGCCCGTGGTGGTGTTTCTCGCGCCGATTCCGTTCTATCCACACGGGAACCTCCGGCACTACCAGTTCTTGTTTCAGGGGTTCGAAGAGCTGGCAACGGCGCTCGCCCGGAGGCACGTGGGCCTGGTCTTCCGGTTCGCGCCCGACCACCGAATCGAGGCGTTCGCGGACGAGGTTGGCGCTAGCCTGGTGGTTGGTGACGAGAATCCGCTGCGCGAGCCGTCAGTCTGGCGCGAGCGCGTGGCCGCGCGTCTCCGCGCGCCCCTGTGGACGGTAGACGCGGACGTCATCGTGCCCAGCGCGCTGCTCGAGAAAGAGCAGTATGCCGCGCGCACCATGCGTCCACGTATTTCCAGATTGCTCCCGCAGTTTCTCGCCAAGCCGGTGACATCAAGGGCTCGGGTTCCTTGGGTGACCGCACGGCGGGTTCAGAGCCGGCTGCCCTCGGCGCAGATCCCAGACGCGTTCCCGGTTGGCAGAAACGTGTCCCCGGTGGCGGGTGTCCACGGCGGTATGGCGGCTGGTCGTGCCGTCCTGCGGCGGTTCGTCCGCCATCGCCTCGAGGGGTATGCGACCGGCCGCAATCGTCCCGAACGTGACGGTACCAGTCAGCTCTCACCCTATCTGCACTTCGGGCACATCGGGCCGCGGACGGTGGCGGTTGCAGTGCGCGACGCCGACGTGCCCGCCGCGGACAAGGAGGCGTTTCTCGAGGAGCTGATCGTCCGCCGTGAGCTGGCCATCAATTTCGTCCGGTTCAATCCGCGATACGACCGCCTCGACGGATGTGAGCCCTGGGCTCGTCGAACGCTCGACGAGCACCGGGGCGATGTCCGCGAGTACCAGTACGCCGAGACGGTGTTAGAGGGAGCCGAGACGCACGACCCCCTCTGGAACGCCGCCCAGCGGCAAATGGTCCAGGTCGGCTGGATGCATGGATACCTGCGGATGTACTGGGCGAAGAAGATCCTGGAGTGGAGTGAGTCGCCAGAGGCCGCGATGGAGATCGCGATTCGGCTCAACGACCGGTACGAGCTCGACGGGCGGGACCCAAACGGCTACACCGGCATCGCCTGGGCGATGGGCGGCAAGCACGATCGGGCGTGGGGGCCGGAGCGACCCGTGTACGGCAAGGTGCGGTACATGTCTTTTGCCAGCACGGGCCGGAAGTTTGACAGCAAGGCCTATGTCGCGCGGTGGCTGGGCGATGGGGAGCGACGATGACCGAATCCACCGATATCCATTCACCCAATGACGCCACGAGGCCGGTGATCCCGACCGCTGCTCACGGGCCGGCGACCACCGGCCGCGATCGGACGGTGCTCGTCACCGGCGCAACCGGGTATGTTGGCGGTCGCCTGTTGCGCGCGCTTGAGCAGGCGGGTGGCCGGGTCCGATGTCTGGCTCGACGCCCCGAGTACCTCGCATCACGCGTCGCACCCGGGACGACAGTGGTGAAAGGAGATTGCCTCGACGCCTCCTCCCTCGCTCCTGCGCTGGAGGGTGTGGACGCGGCGTACTATCTCGTGCACTCGATGGGCTCGGGGGCTGATTTCGAGCAGCAGGACCGGGTAGCCGCCAGCAACTTTGGCGCAGCGGCCAAGGCGGCCGGGGTGCAGCGGATCGTGTATCTCGGAGGCTTGGGACGCGCCGATGACACGCTCTCGCCGCATCTGCGGAGCCGACACGAGACCGGCGCGATACTCCGCGCGTCGGGTGTCCCGGTGATCGAGTTCCGGGCCGGCATTGTCCTCGGCTCCGGCAGTCTCTCGTTCGAGCTCCTCCGGGCCCTCGTCGAGCGGCTCCCGGTCATGATCTGTCCGCGCTGGGTCGCAACCCCCACCCAGCCCATCGGGGTGGATGATTTGGTCTCGTATCTCCTGGGTGCGCTCGAGCTACCGGATCCAGAGAGTCGCATCTTCGAGATCGGAGCGGACGAGCAGGTGTCGTATGGCGAGATCATGTTGGAGTATGCGCGTCAGCGTGGCCTGCGCCGCTACCTGATCCCCGTACCGCTCCTGACGCCACACTTGTCGAGCCTGTGGCTAGGCCTGGCGACCCCGGTCTACGCGCGGGTGGGCCGGAAGCTGGTCGAGAGTTTGAAGAACCCGACCGTTGTCCACGAGACCTCGGCCCGAGACGTGTTTCCTGTGAGGCCGGTCTCGATGGCTGAGGCGATCCGACGTGCGCGCGAGACCGAAGACCAGGATTTTGCCGCGACACGATGGTCCGATGCGGTGTCATCGGCCGGAGCCCCGCGGCAATGGGGTGGTGTCCGATTCGGCTCCCGTCTGGTCGACACACGCACCATCGAGGTGGCCGCGTCTCCAGCCGAGGCGTTCACACCGATCCGCCGCATTGGTGGGACCCGCGGCTGGTATCACCTGAACTGGCTCTGGCGACTCCGCGGGTGGATCGACCTGCTGGTCGGTGGCGTCGGCACACGCCGGGGACGCCCCGACCCTGAGCGGCTCAGGGTCGGCGATACCTTGGATTTCTGGCGCGTCGAGGTCTACGAGCCCGATGCGCGGCTACGGCTGAGCGCCGAGATGAAGCTGCCCGGACGTGCCTGGCTGGAGTTCGAGGTGCGGGCAGTGGATGCGACCACCTCGACGATCCGGCAGACAGCCACGTTCGATCCGATCGGGCTCGCTGGTCTCATCTACTGGTATGCCATCTACCCCCTGCATGCGCGGGTCTTCCGCGGGATGCTCCGGGCGATTGCCGGCCAGGCGAGTGTAGTGAGGGCACGGGAAGGCGTTGTCGCATGAAGCGAGGTCGGTGCACTGTTCTGGGGCGTTGTTGCGCGGTTCGACAACCGACTCGCAACGCCCCCGACCCCGAGACCCGCCAACGACCGGTCGCGTACGACGCCGGCCTACGAAGCTGAGTCAGCTGATTGAAGAGGTTACAGGCGAGCAGGGCCTCAGTCTCTTGCCTCGCGCGACTGCGCGCTCGAAGGCTCTCCCCGATGATCGCCCTGTACCGGAAGCAGGGGGTCTCCACCGGGCCTGCTGATGGTAGTCCGAGTCCTTCTTCCACTGTCGCCGTCCCACCTGCTGCACCTGCCGGGTCGTGCGGTCCCGCGCGGGCGATCGTGGTCGCCGTTCGGACGGTGTTGACGCTCCTATATGCCACGACACACGTTCAGGCCGCGTGTGGGACGTCTAGCCGAACGCGGAAGTCTGTCATGACGCGCTGGTAGATCTCGCGCGCGAGGAACCGTTTGAGGCACCGGATGATCTCCCGTTTGGTCCGGCCGTCCGACGTGCGTCGTACGACGTAGTCTTGCGTTGGCTGGTGGTATTGCATGCGGACGATCACCGCCCGATAGAGGGCGGCGTTGGCCTGGCGGTGCCCCCCCCCGGTAGAGGCGGTGCCGCCCCGTGGTCCTGCCGGAGGAGGCGGGGATGGGACACCCGCCGCAGAGTTTCGCGAAGGCGGCTTCCGAGCGAATCGGGTAACCGGCCGCGTTGAGCAGTAGCCGCCGGGCCCGTAGACCACGATGTTGGCCTGTAGTGAAGCGAGAAGACGCAGCGCCCGGCGAGTGAGTGCGCTAACTGCGCTTCCTGTTTCGCGTGATGATGTTCCTCAGGCGGCGCTCCACCAGGGTGCGCTTCGCCAGCGATAGGTGGGAGAGGCGCCGGCGTGCGCTGGCGAGCCTCCGCGTCTTGCCTTCCCGCACCGCCACCATGGCGAGGCGCACGGCCTCCACCGCGTCGAAGACCTTCTGGCCGTCTGCTCGCGCAATCACCTGCCCGAGCGCGCCTTCCACCCCTCGCACGACGCCGCGGAGCGCCGGCGCCAATCCTTCTGGTTTTTGCGACCGTGTCGCCATGTCGTCGTTACGCGCTTCCTGATGCGGTGTTACTGGCGTTCGACGATGGCCTGGTAGGCCATGAGTCGAAACTTGTCCTGAATATCGGAGGTGCCCGGAAAGACCTGGGTCAGGAGCACGCCGATGAACTGCTCCTCGGGGTCAACCCAGAAGACCGTATTGAAGAAGCCGCTCCAGTAGTAGGCGCCGACCGAGCCGAGCTCGCCGTCCACCTCCGGACCGCCGCGGATGGCTACACCGAGTCCGAACCCGGCACTGCCGGGCTCCACAATCGAGCCGGCCGGGGCGCTGCCGATCTGGTTGGTGGTCATCAGGTTGACGGTCATCGGACTGAGGAGCCGCGCGCCGTCCAATGCACCGCCGTTCAACAGCATCTGGAGGAACAGCGAGTAGTCCTGCGCGGTTGACGAGAGTCCGGCCCCGCCAGAGAAATTTCGTCGAGGGTGCCCGGTCGAGTAGGTGGACGAGTAGATGAGATGGTCGCCCTCGACGGTGCCCTCAACTTCAGCCAGGCCTCCGGCTGCCGGCGTGTAGACCGCCGCCATCCGCCCGGCCTTGTCGTCGGGCACGTAAAAGGCGGTGTCGTGCATTCCCAACGGATCGAATATCCGCGTCTGAAGAAACTCGTCGAAGGAGAGCCCGGAGACGACCTCGACCAGTCGTCCGAGGACATCATCCGACAGGCCGTAGCTGAAGGCCTCACCCGGTTCATGCAGCAAGGGGAGCTGCCCGAGCGCGGTCACGAGCTCTTCGATGGTGCCGTCGTGCTCGGACAACCCGTCCGCGATACCCGCCTCACCATACAGCGCGGCCAGCGCTCGCAACTTCGCGTCGCCGCCAAGGTCGCCCAGAAACCGGTAGCCAATGCCTGAGGTGTGCGTGAGCAAATGTCGGATGGTGACGGGCCGTTGAGCCGGGGTTCGGGTGAACGTCGTCCCGTCGTCGGTCGAGCTGAGGACGTCGAGATTTGCCAGCGCAGGCAGATACTGCCCCACGGGGTCATTCAGCTTGAAGTGTCCCTCCTCGTACAGCATGAGCACCGCCACACTGGTGATCGGTTTTGTCATCGACGCGATGCGAACAATCGAATCGGATTGCATCCGCGTGCCGGCATCCCGGTCAGCCATGCCGTAGGCCTGGAGATGCACTTGTCGCCCGCGTCTGGCGATCAAGGTGACGGCGCCGGCGACTGCCTGGTCGTCGATGTAGCCCTGCACAACCGACTCGAGCCGGTCGAGCCGCGCCTCTGACAGGCCGGCCGTGGCGGCGGTCGTGCTGGGCAGCCCTTGCGCCCATCCGGTAGCGGCGACCAATGTCGCCAGCAGTAATCCGATGCTCGTGCGCTTCCTCATGTGTCTGATGCCCTCCAGTCGGTGCGCACCGATTCTCTCAGGTTTTGTTCGACCATGTGCGGCGTCGCGTCTTCTCGACGGGTCACGTGCGGCCTCGCCCGGTGTATAACTGCGGGGACCGGCGCGCTATGACTCGGCCGCGTGGAGGGTACTGACGCGGACGACCCCAATGGTGACGCCATCTTTTCCGGACACGATGCGCTGGCGACGGTGCGACGACACGCCAGGCTCGTGATGAGCAGGGGAGGCGATATGACTAGCGGCATCGACCATGGGCGTTGCGTCGGAGTGCACAGAGAGGCGCGACGGGCCGGACGGGCGCGCGCAGCGTGCGTCGTCTCCGCGCTTGGCGTCCTGCTGCTAGGTGGGGCAGTCGACGTGTCCGGTCAGGATGTGGCGGCCGGGCAGACGGTGTTTCAGCAGTCCTGTGCCGAGTGTCACGGGTCACGCCTCCAGGGTGGCGCTCATGGTCCGGCGCTGACAGGCGTCGGCTTCACCAGCGTGTGGGGCACGCGAAGCGCCGATGACCTGTTCGAGTTCGTGCGGCGGGAGATGCCTCCGGGACAGCGTCCGCTCGCCGATGCGGCGTATCGGAGCGTCGTGGCATTCATGTTGGAGTCAGGCGGGGCCCAGGCGAACCGCGTCTCGGCGCCGCCCGCCGATGCCGAGACGCCAGAACCTGGCGGGAGCACGGTGAGGTTCGGCGACCGCGAGGCCACGGGCCTGACGCCGGTCACCGACGCCATGTTGCAAGATCCGCCCGCTGCCGACTGGCTGACGTGGCGCCGCACGCTGGACAATCACGGCTATAGCCCGCTTGACCAGATCACCCGGGACAACGTCGAAGCCCTCCAGTTGGCCTGGGTGCTATCGATGCGGGACGGCGTGAACCAGACCACGCCGCTGGTGCACGACGGGGTCATGTTTCTGGCGAACCCTGGCAATGTGGTGCAGGCGATCGACGCAGCCAGGGGAGACGTGATCTGGGAATACCAGTACGACGTGCCACCCGATGCGGTGACGGGCGTGGGGGCGACGCGTGGTCTGGCGCTGTACGGCGACAAGGTGTTTCTGTCGACCTACGACGCCGCGATCGTCGCGCTTGATACGAGGACCGGCGAACAGGTGTGGCGCACCGTGAAGGCGGACTACACCCAAGGGTTCACGCAAACCAGCGCGCCGGTGATCGCGAACGGCGTCGTCGTGAGTGGCATCAACGGCTGTGAGCGGTTCACGGACGACGGCTGTTTCATCACCGGCCACGATCCAGCGACGGGGGAGGAGCTGTGGCGCACGTCAACCATTGCGCTGCCCGGCGACCCCAACAACGGATCATGGGGTGACATGCCACCGCATCTACGCGGCGGAGGCGACACCTGGATCCCAGGCAGCTATGACCCAGAGCTCGACCTGTTCTATATCGGCACGGCGCAGGCCAAGCCGTGGGTGGCCGCCAGCCGCGGGTTGGCCACCGGGAACGACGCGCTGTATACCAATTCGACGCTGGCGCTGAAGCCGTCCACGGGGCAGGTCGCGTGGTACTTCCAGCACATCCCGGCCGAGACGCTCGACCTGGACAGCGTGTACGAGCGGGTGCTGATCGATGTCGACGACCAACCGTTGTTGTTCACCACTGCCAAGGACGGTCTGCTCTGGAAACTGAACCGGCGCACCGGGCAGTTCCTCGATGTTCGCGAGACGGTCTTTCAGGACATCTTCGAGACCATCGACAAACGCACCGGCAGGGTGACCTACCGGCAGGACATCCGGGAGGCCAAGGTCGGGGAGAAGGTGCAGGCGTGCCCGGGGCTATTTGGCGGCCACAACTGGCAGGCGTCGGCCTACAGCCCCGAGACGGGCTCGTTGGTCATTCCGCTGCAGCAGATGTGCATGACGATGACGGGACGGCCGGTTGATATGGAGGAGGGCGGCGGCGGCGTGGCTGGCATTCCTTCGCTGCTCCACATGCCGGGCACGAGCGACAACCTGGGTAAGCTCGCCGCGTATGACGTGCGTACGCTCGAGGAACTGTGGAGCCGCGAGCAGCGGGCCTCTTTTCTGACCTCGGCGGTGACGACCGCCGGCGGTGTGGTGTTCGTCGGCGATGTCGACCGTTGGTTCCGTGCATACGATGTTGCGACGGGTGACGTGCTCTGGGAGGCTCGTCTGGGGCACGCCGCCCATGGGTATCCCACCACGTTCGCGGTCGACGGGAAGCAGTATGTCGCCGTCCCGACGGGACTCGGCCTGTTTCGCAACGTGGCGAACGTGCTGAGCCCAGAGATTTTCACGGCCGAGACGGGAAACGCGCTGTACGTGTTCGCCCTGCCGGACTAGAAAGACCGCCAGACCGATGTGGCCGCGTGCGACGTGCGCAGGGACACTAGTGCGTCAATCCATACATCATGTAGTTCACGCCAATCTGAAACCCGGTATTCTCGGCGTCAATCGGGAAGAATCCGCGGCCGGCCAGCTGCCAGAACTCGGCCAGGTTCGTGTTGTAGTTCACCACTGCCATCAGCCGCCCGTTGGGGTCGTTGTCCTCGAACACGCCGAAGTACTCGGGCGTCAGACCGCCTAGGTGGTGGTTCATCGGGTTTGGACGATCGAGTTGGTCAATGCGGAAGAACGTGCTGAAGATGGGATGGGTCTCGTCGAGGGTCATGAGCTGCGCATCAGGCAGCACGCGCTTCAGTTGTGCCTCGAAGTTGGCCCACTGACCGCCCTCGAAGTCATTGAAGATCACGAACCCGCCCTTGAGCAGGTAGGCGCGCAGCGACGCGGCGTGTTCGTCGGTCATCACCCAGAACCCGGGTTCCCACAACATGGCGATAGGGTGCCTGAACAGTTCGGGGTCGTCGAACGGGAGAATCAGGCTGCCGTCGGTCTGCGCGTCGACCAATGTGAAGTTGCCCAGCACAGACATCAGATTCGCCTCCGCGCCCGGATACTCGTGCATCCAAAAATTGACGCCCATCCCGACGGGCGGCGCTGCGAAGGTGCCAGTGGTCCAGCGGAGCCGAACAAAGGTGAGGCCCGCGTCATAGGGCACCGCCGGTGTGCCCCACCGGCGCCGGCCCGACTGGGCGGACACGACGGTGACGCAACAGAGCGTGATGACCAGCAGCGCTCGCAGATGCCGACTCATAAGGGGGTGACGGGCACGCGCCGCGTCCATGTTGAATGATGCGTCAGAGACCAGGGCGCTGTCGATGCCCCGTCATTCCGTCTAAGCTGTGTGAGACCGTCATGCTGGAGCACCCTCGGTGAACACACGTCCTCGCATTGCCCTCGTCCTGTCGGCCGGCGGGCTTCGTGGAGCGGCGCATCTCGGTGTCCTCCGACGCCTGGCCGCCGCCAAGGTCCCGATCGACGTCATGGTTGGGACGAGCGCGGGGGCGATCGTGGCCGGCTACTACGCGGCCGCGGGTCTGACGATCGACCAGTTGCTGGCTGACGCGGACGTCTTCAAGGGACGTCATCTCATCGCCCACAGCCTGTCGCTCCGCCTCCCTGAGTGGCTCAGGCCCCTTGGGCGGCCCTTCGCCGGGATCATCCCGCGTCGCCTCAGTCAGCTCCAATCTGGACGATTCGATCGCCTGCACCAAGGGGTCTCGGCGATCGGCATCGTCTGTCACGACCTGACGCACGACTGTCCCCGGTACTTCGCCACCGGCGCCCATGGCACGGTCCCGTTATATAACGCGGTGGCCACGAGCGCGTCCATTCCCAACATGTTCCCGACGACGCCGCTGGAGGTCGATGGGAACATGTGTGAATGCACGGACGGAGGCGTGAGCGACGCGCTCCCCATTGCGTTCGCGCGAGGACCACTGCTCGGTGCGACCCACGTGATTGCGTCCGACTGCCGGAGCCGGGGTGAGGCGCCAGAGGCGGCCGAGGATCTTGTCTACGTCAGGCCTCAGCTCAACGACACCGCGGCGCTCCGTGCTCCGCGTGAGTCGCTCTCGAAAGCGGTCGCCGCCGGCGAGGCGGCCATGACATCCCAGGCACTGGAACGTATTGCCGCGTGGCACGCGTCCTCGGCGTAGCGCCGCACGCGGCCTCCTACGTCAAGATCACAGAAGGCGTCGTACCGCCTCCAGGATGTACCTCTCCGTGGGTACTCGACAAGGCCAGCGTCCTACTCAGGCAGCGCCAGCGCGACAAATTCACTGGCCATGTCATCCCAACCGACCGTCGCGATGATGTACTGCCGCCCATTGAACATGTATGTCATCGGCGCGCCGCTTGCACCGCCGGGCAGCTCGGTTTCCCAGACAACCTCGCCGGTCGCCTTGTCGTAGGCGCGGAACATCTTCCCACCCGGCCCGCCGTACCATTGGGGCAGCGCCGAGACGCCGGTGTTGCCGCCTTCGCCGAGGAACAGCAGCGACTTGGTGACGAGTACCGAGGCTCGCCCGGGCTGGCCCAACCAGGGGAGATCGAGATCTTGGATGGCCGGATGGTCACGAGGGCCCTGTCCATTGGGCACCTGCCAGGCGATGTCGCCCTGGTTCAGGTCGATCGCCGTCACACGGCCGTAGGGCGGCTTGAACATCGGGAGGCCCTGCGGTCCCGGTAGCGGCCTGTACCGTTCGCGCACCAACCGTACGTCGGCTCGCGGGTGCTCGGAGGGCACGAGCCCGATCACGTTCTGGCTATACGCGGACGGGACGTAGAGGATGCCGGATTCCGGGTCCACCCCGGCCCCGCTCCAGTTCGCGCCCCCGGCGGTGCCCGGGCTGAAGATGGTGCCTTTCTTTCCGTCCGACGACGGGTCGATGACGATGGGGGGGGTGAACATGGGGCCCCATTCGTACTGCTTCAATAATTCGATGGCCTCGGCGCGAAGCTCCGGTGTGAAATCGATCAAGTCGTCGATTCGCACCCCCTGCAATTCGAACGCTGGCGGCTTGGTCGGGAACGGCTGCGTGGGCGACATGCGCTCGCCCGGCACGGTCGATGCTGCGACCGCGCGTTCTTCGATCGGCCAGACCGGCTCCCCGGTCACGCGGTCGAACACATAGACGAACCCCTGCTTGCTGGGTTGCGCAACCGCCTTGATCGCGCGGCCGTCGACCGTGATGTCCATCAGGACCGCCGACGACGCGAAGTCGTAATCCCAGACGCCGTGGTGGATCGCCTGAAAGTGCCACAGCCGCTCTCCCGTCGTGACGTCAACGGCGACGAGGCTCTCGGCAAAGAGGTTGTCTCCTGGCCGATGACCGCCGTAGTAGTCATTGGTCGGAGTTGAGAGGGGCAGGTAGGCGATGCCGAGCTCTTCGTCAGCGGTGGGATGCGCCCACATGTTGGTGTTGCCGCTGTATTCCCAGGAGGCACGGTCGTCAACCGGGTCTGCGCCCCAGGTTTCGACCCCGAACTCGTCCTCGAGCGGAATGGTGTGGAATGTCCACAGGACCGCGCCCGTCCGCACATCGAACCCCCGGACGTCGCCGCGTGGCGATTCCTTGTTGGCGGTGCTCTGAGTCGACAGGATGTCTTCGATGAATGACCCGATGATGACCACGTCCCGCACGATCACCGGGGCCGCGTTCCAGTAGTAATTCGGAAACGGCCGAAGCAGCCCCTCCCGAAGATCGACCTCTCCGTCCTCGCCGAATTCCGGGTCTCGTTCGCCGGTGCTCGCGTCAAGCGAGACGAGCTTCGGGCCGAGCGTCGCGATGACCCGGCGAGAGTCGCCATCGGTCCAATACGCGACGCCGCGCGTCTGACGAACCCGCTCGTCGTCGCTTGGGCCGGTATTCCAGACGACGTCGCCCGTGGTCGGTTCGAGGGCTGCGATGGTACCGAGGCCGGTGCTGACGTAGAGCAAGTCCCCGGCCATCAGGGGTGTGGTTTGTGAGCCGACCGGACCTCGTGTGGTGATTCCGTTGCGAATGGCGTCGGGGATGACCGGTTGGCGCCAGGCAATCTCCAGGCTGGCCACCGTGTCCGCGTTGATCTGGTCGAGCGGCAAATATTTGCTGCCCGCCTGGTCTGCGGCATAGCTGGGCCACTCAACTGTCTGCGCGGTGGCTGCGTCTGGCCCTATCGACGCCGCGGCTCCAACCGCAACGGCCACTAGCCCGATCACCCCAGTCCGGAACCCCGATTGCAACATCTGAACCCTCCCTCGAAGTGTTGGGGCAGTCTATCGCACTCGACGATCGGGGTAGCTGCGCGCGCGCAGCGCGTCTTACTTGGCGGCGGCGTTGGCGGTCATGACGGAATCGCGCATCTGACCCGCCAGATCGCCCAGGGCACCTGGCGAGTGCGGGATCAGGATGGTGTTCGTCTTGGACGCGTCGCCAAGGTCTTTCAGGGTGTCGAAGTACTGGGTCATCAGAATCAGATTCATGACATCGGCGGCTGATGTGCCTTCGACGGTGCGCTGAAAGTCGTCGACCGATTCGCGGAGTCCGTCGACGATCGCGCGTCGCTGGTCGGCGATACCCTTGCCCGACAGCGCCTTCGCCTCCGCGTCCGCTTCCGCCGCCTTCACCTTGATGATCTTTTCCGCCTCGCCCTTCTCGCCGGCGGCCACCCGCATCCGCTGCGCCGCGTTGATCTCATTCATGGCGGTCTTCACCATCGCGTCTGGGTCGATGTCGGTCACCAGCGTCTTGACGATGCCGTACCCGAAGTCATCCATCACCTGAGAGAGCTCCCTCTTGACGGCCCCTGCGACCTCGTCCTTCTTCTCTAACACGTCGTCCAGTTTCATCTTCGGCACCCGGGCGCGCACGACATCGAAGACAAACGCTTTGATCTGGTTGACCGGGTCGTCCAGCCGATAGAACGCGTCGTACACCTTTTCGGGCAGGACGTTGTACTGGACGGACACCATGACCCGCACGAAGACGTTGTCGAGGGTCTTGGTTTCTACCTCGACGTCCAGTTGCTGGATCCGCAGATTCACGGTGCCCGCGACCTTTTGGACGAAGGGGAGCCTGAAGTGGAGCCCCGACTCCGCAATGGACTCGAATCGTCCCAGGCGCTGGACGATGGCGGCCGTCTGCTGCTGAACCACGAAGAAGAACGGGCCAACCGTGGCCGTGAAGCGTTCGCTGGATCTGATCGAGATAGCCATGTGTGTGCCTCCTGGTGAGACTACGCCGTGGGCCCGTCACAAATTCGTACCCGTCCGGTCACGGGGCGGGTAGTGCCGAGCGATATACTCGCCCCTTTGACACGTGCCATCGAACTGAGACAAGGAGCAGGCGTATGAGCCGAATCGTAGCCACGGGAGCCGTTATTGCGGTCGGATGGTTGGGGCCGATGTCGGCGCTGAGCCAGACCGCGGCCGAGGTCCCACGCACGGAATGGGATCGGCCGGATCTCCAAGGCGTCTGGGATTTTCGGACGATTACACCGATGGAACGACCGGAGGCGCTCGGCGATCAGGAGTTTCTGACCGCTGAAGACGTCGCGGACCTCGAGCAGGGCATTGTCGACCGAGACGCACGCCTCGCGGCCAGGCCCGCGCAGCGGACCGTGGCCACGAACAGCGTGGACCGAGGCGTCGACGGGGCCCCCGGTTCCTACAACCAGTTCTGGATGGATCGCGGTACCCGGGTCATCGGCACTCGACGGACGTCACTCGTCGTGGACCCACCCGACGGTCGGATCCCCGCGATGACACCGGCTGGGGAGCAGCGACGCACCGCTGAGCGTGAGTATGTGCGGGACCATCCGGCCGACTCATGGGCCGACCGGAGTATCTACGAGCGGTGCATCCTGGGCTTCAATTCAGGCCCGCCGATTGAGCCGCGTGCGTATAACAACCACATGCAGGTGTTTCAGACGCCGGACCACGTCGTCATTTTCAACGAGATGGTGCATGACGCGCGCATCATCACGCTCGGGCCACGTGAACCGCTTCCCGCTCACCTACGGCAGCGCATGGGCGACTCGCGCGGGCGATGGGAGGGGGACACCCTCGTGATCGAGACGTCAAATCTTGATCGTCTCAACTCCTTTACCTGGCGCCAGGGAGCCACCGAGAACATGCAACTCGTGGAGCGGTTCACACGCGTGGACGACGGCACGCTGCTCTACGAATTTACCGTCGAGGACCCGGATACATGGACGCGGCCATGGAGCGTGGAGGTGCCGATGGCCCGCTCATCGGATCAAGTGTGGGAATTCGCCTGCCACGAGGGCAACCGCGGGATGGAAGGTATTTTGTCTGGCCATCGCGCCGATGAACGTGCGGCGGGGACGCGCTAGGAACCACATACGCGTGGTGCGGCGCGGCCGTCGGTCGGCGGCGCGATGACAAGAGACCGAGTCGGGCGGGCTCTACCCAGCCGCTATGGCTGGTTCGTTTCGGCGCGCTCAGTGGCTCGGGCGCCGCTCAACATGTTCTGCATACCGTAGTTACCCTCGTGGCACGCGTACTCGTAGAGCGGGTCGTCGCTCCGGAGCATCGGAAACTGCCCAGAGAACGCCTGCGTCCAGGTGTCGGGGTCGTTGACGGTAAATTCGTAGAGCAGCGTGCCGTCGTCCACCCGTGTGAATCGCTCGGTCAGTGTTAGATGTTCGGCGGAGCCCCACGACACGAACGACGTGTTGAAGCTGCCCGTTCCATCGGTGAAGTTGGTCGTCTCGATGACGAGCGTCTCGCCGTCCCAGTGGGCTCTCGAGCTCCCCAGCCACTGATCCAGCGTTGGGGGCAGCGCGTCTCGCCCGTCGAGCGGGATGACCCGGACGTCGTGCACCATCTCGTTCAGAAGCACCACCCAGCCCGGCGACTGAAACAGTTGCACGTTGTTGTTGTAACCCGCGGGTAACATCGGCGGGCCGGTCGAGAAGCCGAGCAAACAGCGTTCGGCGGCCCCTCTGGACTCGGGGCCATCTTCATTGATCCCACCCACTCGTAGCCGCACCGGATGTCCGCCGGCCGTCGCCTCCGCCTTGGCCCGGGCCTGGGCGGCCGCGGTCATCGCCGGGAGCTTTCCGGTGGGCGGGTCGACCAGGAGCGACGGCTGCCGGAGCGCGGTGGCACGGGCCCGATCGGTCCAGACAGCCTGACTGTAGCCGCCAACGTCACCCGCTGGCGGCGGTGCGTCGCGAGCCAGGGCCTCCGCGTTGCTCCGCTGCGCCACAACGGCGGCCTCCTCAGCGGTCAGTTGGTCACGGCCCGCAAACTCGTCTGGCCGCTCGAGTGGGGTGAACGTCCAGTAGTCCCAGACACCTTGCAGATCTGGGTCGCCCCACGCGGTGCGGGGGGCGGGAGCCTGCGCTGAGGCGGGTGTGTGAGCCAGCACCAGGCTAGCCACGACCATCGCTGACATCCATACCGTGCGAGACGCGTTGTTGGCCACGGGGCGTTCCTTCCTTGACATCCCGGGCGGGTCACCCGCGGACTCGGCTAACATAGCAGACTTGCGTAGTGGCGGGTCGTTGGCGCGCAAGATGCCCGCGTCGTGAGGCCGCTTGTCCACCCGCTGAGCCCTGGCCCTCGACTATCGACGACTGCGATCCGTTTGCATGAATACTGTGCCCTTCTTCGTCCGAACAAGCCTCGCCACCCTGCTGGCATCTCTCGCCGTCGCGCCGACGTCGGGCCAGCAGCCCACGCCCGACTGGCCGCAGATCGGTGGCCCGACACGAGATTTCCAGGTGCAGTCGGCACCGCTGGCGTCAAGCTGGCCTGAAGATGGTCCGCCGACGCTCTGGACCCGGCCGCTTGGCGAGGGGTACTCGTCGATCGTGGTCGACGGCGACCTCCTGGTCACGATGTATCGCGAAGACGACGATGAGGTCATCGTCGGGCTCGACGCCGGCTCCGGGACAACCCGCTGGCGTCACGCCTACCCAGCGCCGCTCGCGCACAACGGATACGTTGACGTGTGGCTGAATGCGGCCGGCCCTGGACCGTACTCGACACCGTTGCTGGCGTTCGACGGCGTGTTCGCGCTCGGTGTGGATGGCGCGCTGCATGCATTGGAGGCCGAGACCGGTCGGGTGCGATGGGCCATCAACTTGGTGGAGCGCTACGAACTGGCCGAATACAACGCGTTCGCCTCCAGTCCGTTGCCATTCGGAGACACGGTGATCGTGCCGCTTGGCGGTAGCCCGCACGGGGTCGTGGCTTTGGATCCGGCCACCGGCGCGGAGGTCTGGCGGAGCGAGGCTTTTCCCGTGTCCCCTGGCTCACCCGTGCTGATCCGGGTCGACGGCCAAGAACAGTTGGTGATCGTGGGGCAGCAGGAGCTGGTAGGGCTCGACCCGCGCGATGGACGCCTGCTGTGGCGGCATCCGCACGAGAACGAACTGGGTTTAAACGTCAGTATGCCGGTGTGGGGCGGTGACGCTCGGCTGTTCATGTCCTCGGCGTACGGCGGCGGCAGCCGCATGCTCACCCTCAGCCTCATTGACGGACGCACCACGCCCGAGGAGATCTGGTCCACCAATCGGATGCGTGTGCACTTCAGCAACGCGCTGCGTGTGGGCGGGCTGGTGCTCGGGAGTAGCGGCGACTTCGGGCCGGCGTTTCTGACCGCGCTGGACGCGGAGACCGGGGAGGAGCGGTGGCGTGACCGCAGCTTTGCGCGCGCCCACCTCCTCCACGCCGACGGTAAGGTGATCATCGCTGATGAGGACGGGGAACTCGCCCTGGCCTCGGTGACGGACGCGGGCCTCGAGGTCCACGCTCGCCACGCGGTGCTCACGGAGAACGCGTGGACCGCGCCGACCCTGGTCGGACGCACGCTCTACGTTCGCGATCGGAGAGACATCCGGGCCCTCGACTTAGGCCGGTAGGTGCGCTGAAGACTGCTAGAATCCAGGAACACAACATCATTCAAAGGGGTTTCCATGACGCGCATATTTACGGTCGTTCTCTCGCTCGTCGCCATCGGATTGGTTGCATCGCCAGCGGTGCCGGCCTCGGCGCAGGAAGGCTGGACCACGCTCTTCGACGGTTCGACCCTGGACGGTTGGAACCCGATTGGCGACGCCAACTGGGAACTCGAGGACGGCGCCGTGCAGGCCAATAGCGGAAGTGGCTTCCTGGTGACCCCCCGCTCGTATGGCGACTTCGAACTGACGCTCGAATTCTGGGTGGACGAGCCGGCCAATAGCGGCATCTTTATCCGCTGTGCTGACGCGACCAGCGTCACCGATCGGAACTCGTACGAAGTGAACATCTACGACACCAGGGCTGACCAGTCCTATCGCACCGGCGGAATCGTCCACATCGCCAGTCCTACGAGTGTCATCAACGCGGGTGGCCAGTGGAACACCTACGAGATCACCGCTCGCGGTGAACACCTCATGGTGACGCTCAACGGTACGCAGGTGGTCGACGTGGAAGATGCCCAGTTCGCCGACGGGCCGATCGCCCTGCAGTATGGCGCTGGCGTCGTGAAGTTCCGCAATGTGCGGATTCGCACGTTGTAGTCGTAGGGCGCCGCTCCACGCGGCAACGTCGGACCGGCTGCCGATTGCCCATCGGCCGGCGGGGCGGTGCGAAGCAAGTCATCAGTCCGACCGCTCGGCGCTGTGCGCCCCCCAAGCAGGTGGCCCTGGACATGGTCCGGATCCGTTGATACTGACGCCCGCGTCCCTGACGTGGCGGGCACCGAGTCCGCCATTCGCGCCGGCATGCTGGGCTCGAGCGCCCGAGGAGGTTGCGTTCTATGAGATGGGTTGTCGTTATGTGGTGCGTCGCGACGCTGGCCCAGGCCGGGTCGGGCTTCGCGGCGGAAGTCGCGGCTGGAAGTCAGAGCCCGCCAGAGGGCACGTATGAGTACGTCGTTGTGGCGACCTCGCGCACCTCCACGATGGAACGGGAAATGAACGAGTGGGCTGAGGACGCCTATCGTTTTCAAGGGGTCATGGGGGGAGAGACCGCGTTCGGCGGCTCGGAACTTGTGGCGGTCATGATGCGTGGGGCCGGCGCCTCCGGACGGTTCGCGTATCGGGTGCTTGCCACCTCGCAAACGTCCACCATGCAGGATGAAATGACGGACGCGGGCAGCGAGGGGTACGACTACCGGGGCCAGACGGTGTACTCGTCCCTCTTCGGCGGCGACGAAGTGGTGGTCATCATGGAACAGGACAACGATGCGCCATCCATGACGTTTGAGTATCTGCTGCTGGCGACCTCCCAGACGTCGACGCTGGATACGGAGTTGAACCGGGCCGGCCAGCGCGGCTTTGAGCTTGTGGGGGTGTCGGTCGGTGAGACGACGTTCGGGGGCGAAGAGGTGGTTGTGATTACCCGGCGCGCGACCGCTCGTTAGCCCGCCGTCTGGTGAAGCCGGTGGCGAACGGACCCTGCGGACGCAGCACGGTCGATCGCTGCATTTTCGGGTGCAACACCGGACCACCGATGTGGGTGCCGTCAGCTGAAGCCGCGGGTGGCGAGCGCCGTGGCGGCGATTCCGGCCACGATCCCCGCAGCGATAGCGCCGGCCCAGGGTGGAAGCGCCAGATACAGCGTCCCAACTGCGGCTCCCACGGCCAGGGCCACGGTGACCAGCAGCGTGACCAGGTGTTTGGGGACGGTGATGGTGGTTCTGTCGTCCTGCACGACGTTGCGCTCGCGTGGGGACTCGGACGGGCGAGCGGCGCGTCGTCGGGACACGTAGATCAGCCCCACAACCGCAGCCACCACGAGTATCTCCGCCAAACCGATCATGTGATGTTCGCGATGCTTCTGGCTGCTTCCGTTCGCAGTCCAGGAGCACGCCAGTCGACGACAGGACCATACGGCGCGGGCTCGCGCCGGCCAGGTTTTCCGGTCATGTCGACGTCTCTCTGCTGATCCATTGCATCGTCAGGGCCCGCGGCGTCGACGGTGCCGCCGCGCCAAAAAGCACACCCTATCATCCCGTGGTGCTCGTCTTCGAATCCCGTCGCCTTACTCGGGCAAGGCGAAGACGAACAGGTTGTTGCCGTTGCTCGGTCGCAGTTCCGGCGTCAGTTGGAGGAAGCTGGGGGTGGTGGCGGCGCCTCCGGTGCTCACGGCGACGTACTGCCGGCCGTTGACCGCGTAGCTGATGGGGAAGCCGGACACGGGAGAGCCGAGGTTGATCTCCCACAGAATGTCGCCGGTAACCTGGTCGAAGGCCCGGAACCGGCCATTCGCGTCACCGCCAAAGACCAGCCCGCCGCCGGTTGCCACGAGCGACAGCGTGGCCGCCCGTTGTTCATGGAGCCAGGTCGTCTCGCCGGTTTCGACCGAGATGGCGTGCACGGCCCCCAGTTGCTCGGTGCCCGGCGCCAACTCGTGTCGCACGGCCAACGCATAGATGCGGTGTGACGCATCGGCGGACGTCGTCGCCAGCAGTCGCTGACACATATTGCGAAGCGGGAAGTACATCGTCTTGGTGAGTGGACTGTAGGCGCCCGCCTCCCAGTCCTTGCCGCCGTGCATGTTCGGACACGCCAGGACCTCTTGCCCCTCGGCGGTGAAGACCACCTCCGAGTTGACACTCACGGCGCCGGTGGCGCCATCTATGTCGTTGATCACGTTCTGCGCGACCGTCGGGGTGGCCCAGAGAAACTCGCCGGTCTCCCGGTCCAACGTGTAGACGACGCCAGTCTTGCCCGGGATACCGGTCATCACTTTGCGCACTTCGCCCGGCTGGAGCCGTGGATTGATCCAGCTCACCGCCTCTGGATTCGGCGCCACGACGGTGTCCAGCAGCAGACGCTCGAACGGATGGTCGAGGTCCCAGTGGTCATTCAGGTGCTGGTAGTACCAGCGGATGTCGCCGGTGTCCACGTCAAGCGCCAGGGTCGAGTTGTGATACAGGTGCGTATTCTCGACACCGCCCAGCATGAATTTTGGGGCCGGCGAGGTCACCGACGTCCCGACGTAGATCAACCGCAATTCGGGGTCGTAGCTCGGCGGCATCCAGGCGCCCACATGGACCCGTTGCTCGTAGGGCACACCGCCCCAGGTCTCATCGCCCGGTTCTCCCGGGGCCGGAATTGTCCGGCGGCGCCACAGTTCCTCTCCTGTCTGCCCGTCGTGCGCGATGATGACGCACGACTCGGGCCCACCCTGCGGCCGGCAACTGCGCCCAGAAATCACCTTCCCATCCGCGATGATGGGGCCGGAGCTGTGCCCGACGGGCTGCACGCGGTAGTCGAAAATCTGCGTTTCCCAGGCGAGCTCTCCGGTCGTCACGTCAAGCCCGAACACGAAGTCGTCATCGCTAGTGTTGATGATGAACCGATCGAAGATCGCGATGTTTCGGTTGTTCCGGGCGTTACCGCCAACGAAGTCGTAGACGTCGTCGGGCAGATCTCGACGGTGATCCCATTTGAGGTCGCCGGTCACGGCGTCGATGGCCTGGATGACGTCGCTCGCCTGCGGCATGTACAGGACGCCGCCATACGCGAGCGGTGTGCCCTCCTGTCTCCCGGGGGCCAGGGCGCGCGTCCAGACCATCTGAAGGTCATCGACATTGTCGCGGGTGACCTGGGCCAGTGGGCTGTAGCCCCAGCTGTTCAGCGTGCGGCGCCACGAGAGCCAATCGCCGTCGGCTGGGTGCTGAAGCATGGCGTCCGTCACCGGGACGAACACGCCGGCGGACGGCGTCTGACCGGAGACCACCCCGGGGGAGAGCGCCAGGGCGGACATGACCAGCGCATGGAACAGCGCGGGGGCACGGGATTGATGTTGCGCCAGCATGCGCAACCGTAACATGAGCGACGAGACGCCGCGGAGGTTGCTACAATGGGTGCGAACGGGCGCCAGACGGCGGACCTGTGACGTCCTCGCGTGCTGGGCATGCCGAGGAGGAGACCCTCAATGCATCATCTTCAGCCATTTTCCCGGTTGGCTTTCTGTAGCGGGTTGTCGCTGGCCATGCTAATGCCAGCGCCTGCCGTTGACGCCCAGCCGGCCGGGTGGACCCCGCCGCGCACCGCCGACGGGAGGATCGATCTGAACGGCGTGTGGGCGAACAACGCGGCGACCCCGCTCGAGCGGCCAGACTCGCTGGCAGGGAAGGCCGCCTTCTCTGATGAGGAAGTTGCGCAACTGCGGGTGGCGGCCGAGCGGCTCTTCGGCGGCGGAGATGACGCGGCGTTCGCGGACGGCGTGTTCAACGCCGTGCTGGCCGACGTCGAGAAGAACGTGTCAGGCGATGGCGGGACCGGGAACTACAGTTCCGTCTGGATGGTTGATCGAGAGTTCGAGAACCGGACATCTCTGATTACTGACCCTCCAGATGGGAAGGTGCCGGCGCTCACGCCGGAGGCCGAGGCGCGCATCGAGGCCGTCCGGGTGTATCGGGAAGCGCATCCCGCGGACGGCCCAGAGGATCGGACCCGGCAGGTGCGCTGCGTCACGTACGGTATTCCACGGGTTGGCGGGCTCGGCGCCGGGTACAACAGCTATTATCAGATTTTTCAAACTCCAGACCATCTCGTCATGCTCGGAGAGATGATTCACGACGCACGCGTGATTCCGATCGGGGACATGCCACACGCGGACGACGACATCCGGCTGTGGCATGGCGACTCCCGTGGCCATTGGGACGGTGACGCGTTGGTGGTGGAGACCACGAACTACTCGCCCAAGAGTGGCTACCGTGGGTCGGCCGAGAACTTGCACTTGATCGAGCGGTTCACGCTGGGTGGCCCTGGTCGCCTGCACTACGAGATCACCGTGTCCGATCCGACGACCTGGACCCAGCCGTGGACGGCCATGGTGCCGATGTCTCAGAGCGACGATCCCCTGTTCGAGTACGCCTGCCATGAGGGCAACATCGGGATGGCCGGCATCCTGGGCGGCGCGCGCGCGGATGAAGCGGCGGCGGCTCGGGAAGGGCGCTAGCGCGCGCGAGACTGGCCTCGACGCCTTGACGGTCACCAATGCCGTGCCGACCCCCGAACTGGTCTTTGATGAGGGCCGGGCGATCGTGTGGTCGCGGCGGCCGGAGATCGGCGTGAGCGCGCGGGTGTACTACACGGCCGGCGATGGCGATGAGCGCCTCCATGCCATCACCGACTCGAAGGTGGTCGTGTATGGTGGCCGCAACAGCGGCGACTGAGCGACCTGTCGGCGTCGGCCGTCCGCCCCACGAAGCTTCGCGCGGAGCGGGGTGACGGCCGGCGCCGCAGTCCTACCAACGTCTACAGCTTCCTACGCGTTCGTACGGACAGTGGTGAGCTAGCGGCCGTTCGCACCCGCTTCCGCATCACCGCGACGAGCGCCGCGAAGCACGGTTTCCAGCGCATAGTTGCCCTCGTGGCAGGCGTACTCGAAGATCTCTTCTTCGCTCCGGTTCCAGGGGTACTCGCCGGTCCATGCCTGCTCCCACGTCGAGGGGTCTTCGACCGTGAAGCGGTAGAGAATCGTCCCGTCTTCGGTGAGGGTAAAGCGCTCGGTCGTTTTCAGGTCCTCGCCCGAGCCGCGGAAACGAGTCTTGTCGGTGAAGTTCGTGGTCTCAACCACCAGCGTATCGCCGTCCCAACGACCAATCGAGTTGCCCATCCACTGCGTGACCTGCGCCGGCAGGTGTTCGCTATCAATACGAATCATGCGCGTGTCGTGGACCATCTCGTTGTAGATCAACACCCAGCCTGGCGACTGCACGATGAACTTCAGGTTGTTGTAGAAGTAGTTGGGCAACGTCGGTGGTCCCGACGTGGAGCCGAAGCCCAGGATGCACCGCTCAGCCAGCGGCCGGCGGTCGGCCGCATCGTACTGACTGCTCGACCCGCCCACAGCGCTCTCGCCGGCGTCTGGCGCCGCGCGGGTCGCCAGCAGGGCCGCCATGC
>CAWWAF010000051.1:0-26659 GCA_963934795.1 uncultured bacterium | reverse complement strand
AGTTGCACCGTCTCGTAGGCGATGGCGACAACTCGGCGCTCGAGCAATTGCTCGGTGAGAGGCAGCGAGGCGGCCAGATGCAGATAGGTAAAACCTGATCCGGCCGCATGAGCCCGAGTTCGACCTCCATCGGCTCTTTGACCTTCAGCACCAGATCGGCGCGCTCCCAGACCGCGGCCGCCGTCGACACCACGGTGGCCCCGGCCCGCTCGTACGCGCCGTCTGGGAGGGCACTGCCGAGCCCGGCCCCCGCCTGCACCACAACCTCGTGGCCAGCGGCGTGGAAGGCTGTCACCCCGGCAGGCGTCAACGCCACGCGGCTCTCGTCCGGTTTGACTTCCGTCGGTATCCCAACACGCATCGATAGCATGTGGCGGCCGTCAAGACGAGCGCCGTCTCCCCCGTTATTCTCGCTCGTCGGTCCCCGTGAGGCCAGCGCCCCCGCAGGCAACCTCGTGAACCCCGGACCCGCCTGCGCTACAATGACGCGGCCGACACCACCAATTGCTGGACCAATGACGATGCGCACGACGCAACGAACCGCCGATCAGGTCTCAGTCATCTCGCTCGAGGGGCGAATGACGAGAAACGACGGCTTCGGCGCTGTCAAGGCGGCCGTCACTGATGTGCTGGCGCAGGGACGGACGCAGGTGCTTATTGACATGGCCAGCGTGTCCTACATGGACAGCACGGGGGTTGGCGAATTGGTGAGCGCGTTCATCACGACCCGCAACCACCATGGGTCGCTGAAGCTGCTCAACCCAAGCCTCCGACTGCGCGAACTGTTCGAGGTGGCGAAGCTGGAAACAGTGTTCGAGATGTTCGACGACGAATCCGAAGCGCTGCGCAGCTTCTAGAGGGAGACTCCCCGATGGGCACAACCACACTGGCCGTCCTGTCCTTGTTGCCAATCGCCACGGTCGCAGTCTTTTTGGTCGGCCTCCGGTGGCCAGCGAGCCGGGCCATGCCACTCACCTACGCGGTCGCTGCGGTGCTGGCCCTTTTCGTGTGGCAAGTGCCCTTTCCGCAGGTCGCAGCGGCAACGGTCAACGGTCTCATCGTCGCGTTCACACTGCTGTACATCATCTTCGGCGCCATCTTGTTGCTCAATACGTTGCAGGAGAGCGGCGCGCTACGCACCATTCGACGCGGCTTCACCGACATCAGCAGCGACCGGCGCATTCAGGTCATCATCGTGGCCTGGCTGTTCGGCTCGTTCATCGAGGGATCCGCCGGTTTCGGCACGCCGGCCGCCGTTGCCGTCCCCCTGCTCGTCGGCCTCGGCTTTCCCGGCATGGCTGCCGTGACAGCCGGAATGATCATCCAGAGCACGCCCGTCTCGTTCGGCGCCGCCGGCACCCCGATTCTCGTCGGTGTGAACAATGGCCTCGCTGGTGCTCCTGCCGTCGAGGCCTACGCGATCGCGGCCGGCTACCCGATCTGGCTCGATTTTCTCGCGTTCCTCGCCCAACGAGTGGCTCTCCTCCACGCGATCGCCGGCACGCTGATCCCATTGTTTCTGGTGTCCGCCATGACCCGATTCTTTGGCCCGTCCCGGTCTTGGAGCGATGGGCTCCAGGTCTGGAAGTTCGCATTGTTTGCCGCGTTCTCCATGACCATGCCCTACCTCGCTGCCGCCTACCTGCTGGGCCCTGAGTTCCCCGCCCTACTGGGGGGACTGTTCGGCCTGGCCATTGTCGTGTCGGCGGCAAAGGCTGGGTTCCTGGTGCCAGCGCCTGAGGACGCCTGGGACTTTGAGGACAAGTCCAAGTGGCCATCGGAATGGACCGGCTCGGTGCAGGTGCGTGACGTGAAGTCGCCTCACGGCGAAATCAGTATGGTGAGTGCGTGGTTTCCCTACGTGCTGGTGGCGTTGCTCCTCGTGCTGACCCGCCTGAAGGAAGTGCCACTCCTTGGCATTCCACTGCCCTTCGGCGCGTGGCTGCAGGCAGTGAGTGTCGACTGGCCGAACATCTTCGGCACCACCATCTCTGGCAGCGTGCAGCTGTTGTATCTGCCAGGCTCGATCTTCATCGTCGTCTCGCTGGCCACCTTCTTTCTGCATCGGATTGAACCGTCGGCGTACGCGAGGTCGTGGTCGACGTCACTGAAAGTCAGTGCCGCGGCTTCGATTGCGCTCGTGTTCACGGTGCCCATGGTCCAGATATTCCTCAACACCAACGGTGGTCTGGCGGGCTACGAGCGGATGCCGGTGGCTCTGGCCGACGGCGTCGCTGCGCTCGCCGGTGGCGCGTATCCGATTTTCGCGCCGTTCATTGGGGGCATCGGCGCGGCGGTGGCCGGTAGCAACACGGTCAGCAACATGATGTTTTCGCTGTTCCAATTCGAGATGGGCCCGAGAATCGGGGTGGATTCGAGCTGGATGGTCGCGCTTCAGGCAATCGGAGGCGCGGCCGGCAACATGATCTGCGTCCACAACGTCGTCGCGGCCTCCGCGGTTGTGGGACTGCTCGGCCGCGAAGGCGCTGTCATTCGGCTGACCCTCATCCCCTTCGTGTACTACGCGCTGTTGCCGGGCTCCATCGGATACCTCATCTTGTCGTATGACGAGACCGGCTTTGCCAACATGGGGACGGTTCTGGTCGCCACCATCGTCGGCCTCGCCGTGTATGTCGTCGCGCGCTACGGGCGCGCCCCAGCCAAGACATGAAAGTCTTCACCCTAGCCACGCTCGACGCCGAGGCCGCCGACCCACACACATTCGTGGGTCAGGCGTGGCTCACACGGATGCAAGACGCGGCCACATCGCCTCACACGAACGTCTACCGGGTGAAATTCGAACCGGGCGCCCGCACCAATTGGCACAGTCACACCGGCCCTCAGCTCCTACAGATCATCGAAGGCGTCTGCCGCTATCAGAACGCTGGGGAGCCGATTCGAGAAGCCCGTGTCGGCGACCTGATTGTCATCGAACCGGATGAGCGCCATTGGCACGGCGCCGCCCCAGACAGTCCGATGACTCATGTCGCGATCAATCTGGCAGCCAAGACCAGCTGGTTCGAAGCCGTGACAGACGCGCAGTACGCCCCAGCCTAACCAATCCACCAGGCACACCAGACCGCGGGCCCATCCCGCGACCACGGGATGAACAGGTTTCCTGGCGAAGCGCCAGCGTGGCAAGGCGCGAAGCGCGAGCGGCCGAGTAGGCCGTGAGCGATGAGGCCGCGCGGCTTGAGCCGAAGATCCGTATCGCAGGAGAGGTTTCCTGGCGAGGCGTCCGCCTGGCAAGGCGCGAAGAGGGAGCAGCCGGGCAGGCTGTGACCGATGAAGCAACGCCGCCGGGCGGACGCCTCGCCAGGAAACCGTTACCAGCCGCAGGAGCGGGTGGCGTTCTGCTCGTCAAGCCAGATCTGCAGCGGCGCGAAGTAATCAAGAATCGCGGTGGCATCCATCTCGCGCTGCCCCGTCATCACTTCAAGCGCATCGGGCCAAGGCTGGCTGGCTCCCATTTCAAGCATCGTGTTCAAGCGCGTTCCCGCCTCGTCGCTTCCAAAGATGGAGCACCGGTGAAGGGGGCCCTCGACCCCGGCAGCATCGCACAGGGCGCGGTGAAATTGAAACTGTAGGATGTGGGCCAGGAAATACCGTGTATACGACGTATTCGCCGGTATGTGGTACTTCGCACCCGGATCGAAGTCCGCTTCACTCCGGGGCACAGGTGCGCCCACGCCCTGATACTCGGCCCTGAGGTCCCACCAGCCTTCGTTGTATGCCTCTGGGGTAATCTCGCCGGCAAACACCTTCCAGCGCCATTGGTCCACCATCAGTCCAAACGGCAGGAAGGCGACCTTGTCGAGCGCGCTCCGCAACAGCAATCCCAAGTCCCGATCAGCCGGAGGTACCCGAGCGAGCAGACCGACTTCCGCCAAATACTCCGGCGTGATGGACAAGGCGATCGTGTCGCCGATTCCTTCGTGAAACCCATCGTTCGCGCTCGTCCTGAATAGCGGCGACTGCGCTTGATACGCGCGCTGGTAGTAGTTGTGCCCTAGCTCGTGATGAATCGTCACGAAGTCTTCATCGTTGACCCCGATGCACATCTTGATGCGCACGTCCGACTCATAGTCGAGGTCCCAGGCGCTCGCATGACAGACGACATCACGATCCACAGGCTGCAGAAAGAGCGACCGTTCCCAAAACGTGGGCGGGAGCGGGTCAAACCCGAGCGAACTGAAGAACCGTTCGCCATAGCGCACCATGTCCAACTCGTCGACCCGGCGGGCAGTGAGCAACTCAGTCAGGTCGTAACCGGGGTCCGACCGGGCTGGTCCGACGAGGTCGTACACGTTGGCCCAGGTCTGACTCCACATGTTGCCCAGCAGGTGGGCGGGAATCGGCTCGTCTGGCGGCACGACCGCAGACCCGTACTCCTCCGCCAGTTTCGCGCGTACGTGACAGTGGAGCGATGTATAGAGTGGCCGCACTTGGTCCCACAACCGCTCCAATTCCAGGGTGAACTCATCGGGCGGCATGTCATACCCGGACCGCCACAACTCTCCCAGATCGGCGAACCCGAGATCCCTTGCGCCGGCGTTGGCCAATTCAACAAACCGGGTGTACTGGTCACGCATCGGCGGCGCGACCGCACGCCAACCGGCCCAGAGGTCGAGCAACGCGTCGGTATCGCGGCTTTCCGCAAATGTCCGCTCCATCTCGGGCAACGAGAGACAGGGCTCCGCCGGACCACCGGGACAGTAGGTGCCTCGCCCGTAGGTGCTCTCCAGGCCCGTCGTGATCTGCGACAACTCGGCTTGCAATACGGGGTCCGACGGCGCCGCAACCCCCAGGGAGGTCTTCAGTCGCAACAATTTGCGTCGGAGGTCCTGCGGCAGATCCAGCCCGTCAAAACGCGCGGCCTCGGCCGCCAACTCCATCGTGGCCCCGATGAGCGCGGTCTGCGCGTCGGCCGACAGGGCAGTTGTGTCGTCGGTAATGTATGTGCTCTGGATCCAGGCGGCCCGTTCTGCGTCTACCCAGAGCGTGAGCAACCGTTCCTCGGCCCCGGCCAGGAAGACCCGAGCCTCATCGGGCGTCGGTCCCGATACGGCACATCCGACGGCCATGGGGACAAAGAGTGCCGGCAGCGCCAAGAGACGCGACGCCCACTTTCCCGCGCGACCCAGTCGCATTCGTTGTCCTCCGCCTGGCGCCGGTGTTACGAGACAGGAACGCCGGCGTCGGCCTGCCACCGGTCGATGAAACCATCGCGGACGACGATCGTCTCGGCGCGATCAGCTCCCGTCGAGACAATGGCGATGGGCACCCCGCTCACGGCCTCGATTCGATCCAGATAAGCACGCGCTTCCGGCGGCAGATCTTCATAGCGACGCACACCAGCCGTGGGGCTGGACCACCCAGGAAGCGTCTCATACACCGGTTCGCAAGCGGCCAGCACCGCCGCGTTCGAGGGAAACTCCGTCAAGAGTTCGCCGTTGTACCGGTATCCGGTGCAGATCGGAATTTCGTCGAGGGCATCCAGCACGTCGAGCTTGGTCACGGCCACTGCATCAAGCCCGTTCACGCGCACCGCGTATCGCACCACCAACGCGTCGTACCACCCGCATCGACGAGGTCGCCCCGTCGATGCGCCATACTCCCGGCCACTCTCGCGTAGCTGATCGCCCATGCTGCCATGCAGCTCAGTCGGGAGCGGGCCCTCGCCGACCCGAGTCGTATAGGCCTTGACGATACCCAGCACGCCGCCGATCGCCTTGGGCCCCACACCCAGGCCGGTGCAAATGCCGCCGACGGTCCCGTTTGACGACGTGACAAAGGGATACGTGCCGTGATCGATGTCGAGCATCGTGCCCTGGGCGCCTTCAAAGAGCACACAGGCGCCCTCCTCCATCGCACGGGCCAGGAAGAGTGACGCATCCCCAACCCAGCGCGCGAGGCGATCCCACACGGCTCGTGCCTCGGCATGGACGACACGCCAGTCCGCCTCGGCGCCGCCGACCGCCCGGTTACGCGCCGACACATTCTCGCGAATCGCCGCCGCCAGCGGGCCTCCTTCGGAGCCATCACCAAGGTCGGCAATCCGAATACCCCGCCGGGCCACCTTGTCTTCGTAGCTCGGCCCGATGCCGCGGGAGGTCGTTCCTATCTTCCGGTCACCGCGGCGCGCCTCGGCGAGCACCTCCAACTCACGGTGGTACGGCAGGATGACGTGCGCCTTATCGCTGACCAACAGTCGATCGCCGACGTCGATTCCCTGTCCAGCCAGGGTGTCGATTTCGGCAAACAGCGCGTCCGGGTCGACCACGACGCCATTCCCGATCACACACCGCACGTCGGGGTGCAAGATGCCCGATGGCAGCAAGTGCAGAATAAACTGCGCGTCACCCACGTTGACCGTATGCCCGGCGTTGTGTCCGCCTTGATAGCGGGCCACAACCGACACGTGTCGTGTCAGGAGATCGACAATCTTGCCCTTCCCCTCGTCGCCCCACTGCGCACCGATGACCGCGATGTTCACTCGTATCCCCGATTCGTAAGAGTGCGACCGTCGTGATCGCACGCAAGCCGTCGATCCTAACAGAAGGCCGGACGGTGCGCACGGCACGAGTCTGCGCCTCCCTGCGCGCACGAGTACCAGCATCTCCCCCCAGCGCGGAAGTCAAGTACGGATTTCAACCGAGACCGTGGTGCGCGTTTGACAATCTGTGCACTTGTCTTTACCGTCTATCTTTCCGAGTCGCCACCAGCTAGTTCCACCATTACGCTGCCGTACCCGTGTCACCCCGAAGAGATCGCGTGCCGCCCAAGCGACCTGTCATCGAAGAGAGAATCCTGACCGCGCTCGAGGCCGTTCCGCCGCGGATTCCCGTGGTCGTGGGTGGCTGCGGGAGCGGCCGAACGGCGCTGCTGAATCGCCTCGCGGTGCGGCTCGGCACAGACACCGAACGTATCGATGTCGAGCGAGTCGCGACGACCCCTGAGGCCTTTTTCGCCGCGGTCACTGAGACCGCGCGATGCCATGCGCCGGCCGCCGAACCCGGCACCGACGATCCGCGCACCGCCCGCGCCGCCTTCGACCGACTGTGTGCATTTCTCGCGGTGGCTCGAACACCAGCTGGCGGCCGCGTCACCTTTTTGCTCGACGAAGTACTCGAAATACGGACGTTACAGAGCTTTCCCGGATTGCGTGGCGCGTTGCACGAATTTTGGAGCGCCCTGTGTGACAGCCCCAACAACTTCGTACTGACGACCCGCTTCGTCGCCCGAGCGCGGCGGCTGTTTCGTGACGCGCCGGACCGTTTCGAGTTCGTCCATCTGCCACCGCTGAGCCCGACTGAAGTCAGCGCAACACTCGCCGCCACTCATCTACGGGAATCCGACGGCGAGCGACTCGAGCTGAGCCGTGTCATTCACGCGCTCACCGACGGACGCCCGCGGTACGTGCGCTTGCTCGCCGAGGCCACCGCAGAAGTTGGGGCGGGCGATCCGGTGAGCGCGCTCGCAGCGCAAATGGCGCCCGGCGCGCGGCTGTCGATGGCGTGCCGTTTCTGCTATGAACTCCGCCTGCACCGCGCCCGCGGCTACGGGGCGCTCAAAGCGATCCTGCAGGTGCTCTCCCAGGAAGAGCCCTTGACGTTGACGGAGGTCGCCCACCGCCTGGGTCGCACGCCCGGCTCCACCAAGGACTACCTCTCCTGGCTTGAGGATGTCGACCTGCTCAACGTGCGACAGAAGCGCTACAGCTTCGCCGACCCGATGCTGCGTCTCTGGGTGCACCTCCATGGACAGGTCACGCCTCCGAGCGAGGACGACCTCGCACGGGAAACGCAGGAGTACGCGGTCACCCGCTTTCCGTACATGGAGTCGGGCCCAGTGGCGGCACCCGCCGTCGTCGCCGTCCAACACCGCCATCGCGACGATTCCTTGCGCTTGATCGAGATCGACTGACCTAACCTGCCTCCAGCTGTCGTAGCGCCTCGTCTGCCGCCTGCTGTTCCGACTCTTTCTTGCTGCGCCCGTGCCCCCGAGCCAGAGGACGGTCTTGCGCATACACCTCGGTCTCGAACACTCGTCGATGGGCCGGACCGGTCTCACCAATCAACCGGTAGTCCGGCAACCCCATGTCGTGGGATTGGAGGTATTCCTGGAACGCAGATTTGTGGTCTTGCACCAACCCCGGCATCAGCCCGCCTGTGCGCACCGCATCCAGCTGCGGGCGGAAGCAGCGCTCGAGGAACCCCTCGGCGGCCGCGATGCCACCGTCCAGGTAGATGGCGGCAATGATCGCCTCAAGCGTGTCGGCAATCAGCGAGCGTTTTCGGCGACCACCAGTCTTTTCTTCGCCGCGCCCAAGCAATAAGTACTCGCCAAGCCCGAGGTCTTCCCCCATTGCCGCGAGCGATACGGTCGACACGATCATCGCCTTGGCCTTGGATTTCTGTCCCTCGTTCCAGTCTGGGCATTCGCGAAACAACCGATCGGCGATGACCAGACCCAACACCGCGTCACCCAGAAACTCCAGCGACTCGTTGTCACGCACGCCGCCGCTCACGTCCTCGTGCGCTTTGGAACGATGCGTCAGCGCGTGCTCAAGGAGGCCGGGGTCTGAAAAGCGATATCCCAACGTCTCCTCCACCGCGCGAAACTCGTCCCGAATACGTGTCAGTCGCGTGGCGACCTCGTCTCGAAATTCGCCGATGAGTCGTGCCGCCTCCGCGGCTGACTTCTCGTGCACTGACAGTCGCACCTCCCCCAGTCCGCCAAGCGTGACGGGGAACACGGCCTGGGGAGCGCCGGACGACACGACGGCATGAATGCCGTGGGTCTCAAGCAATCCACGCACGACGTCAGCCTCGATACTCGACGAGGTCTGAAAGACGACGATTGGCTTCGTGTCGTTCATGGCTGTGAGGGCGTCCTGACGGGACCCGCAAGCGAGTCGTCGAGCCGGAGCAGCACGACGGTCATGTCATCGTGCTGCTCCGCATCACCGACAAAGGCGTCGACGTCGACCAGAATTCGCTCCCGGAGGTCTTGAGACGGCAGAGATCCATGCTCCTCAAGCAACTGACCGAAGCGTTCCTCGCCGAAGAGATCGAACTCCTCGTTCATGGCTTCGGTAATGCCGTCGGTAAACAGGACAAAGAGATCGCCTGGTCCGATGGGCAGCGTGCGTTCCTCCAGCAGCTCCGCGAACCGCTCCTCTATGCCGTCGAGTTGCAGCCCTACGACCAGTCCGTCTGGAATCAACACTTGGATGCCTGAGGCCGGTCCGTCCGCAGGCACTGAGGCGGGCAAGTAGAACAGCGGCGTGTGCCCCGCGCGCACGTATGTGAGCGTGCGTGCGTCGAGATCCACCACGGCGTACATCATCGTAATGAACGTCCGACTATCCAAATTCGTCGCGAGAATGCGATTGATTTCGATCAACAGTTCCTTCGGACTTTGATAGATATGACTGAGCGAGAGCATCAGCCCTTTCAACTCGGCCATATACAACGCCGCCGATGTTCCCTTCCCAGACACATCGGCAACCAGCACCCCCAGACGGCGGTCGTCCAACCGCACAAAATCGTAGTAGTCGCCGCCCACTTCTCGGGCGGGACGACTGACCGCGCTGATCTCGAGGCCCGGCATCGACACACGACCGTCAGGCAACAACGACATCTGGATATCGCGGGCGACCCGCAGCTCCTCCTCCAGCCGTCGCTTTTCCTCGGCCTGTTGAAGCAGCCCACCAATGCTTCCGGTCATGGCGTTGAACGACGCCGCCAGCTCGCCTAGCTGGTCTTGGGTGTCGACACGGATCCGGTGAGACAGGTCACCCCGCCGTACGCGCTCCGTCCCCATGAACAGTTCATGCACCGCGCCGGTAATCGACTTCGCCAGGGCGAACCCCATCACCAGCGCGACGGCTTCAATGGTGAGGAACATCACGCCGATCAGCACCAGGCTGATAATCAACACGCCTGCGAGATTGAATTCGCCGCCGCTCACCAGCAGTCCATAGAGCACCGACGGACGCACCTGGAACGACAACGCACCCCGTCGGTGCTCGCCGGTGGACCAGTCCAGCATGTCGAGAAACGACACCCACGGCAGTCCGCCCGCCGTCTCCAGCGGGCCAGCCGGCGGGCTGAGCGCTACAGTCTGCTCAGCCATCGCGGATGCCGAGCCGGCCGCCGCTTCATCCCCACTGCCCGCTCCGCCGCCGATATCAATGAGCACGGTGCCGCTGCTGGCTTGGATTCGCGCCACGACCTGCTCGGACAACGGCAGATCTACCACGATAAGATAGAGTTCCCGTTCCACGCGGATTCGTAGCGCTGCGCGTGCGACGATGCTCGGCCGATCGGCGGCGCCCGTCATCAACATGCCCCCAATGTCCTGCGTGAGCCAGTCAGGCGTCGACGGCGGGCCCAGCGCGTGAGCCCACAAGCCAGCTGTCGTGTCAGCCGCACCGGCAGGGGAAGTCCCCACCACAGCCAGGGATGCGCCTGGATACCGGCCATCGACCGCCTCAAGTCGGCGTGAGAGCACGGCCCCGACGTCTGGCCAGGCACCCGCAGCGCCGAGGTCGACCGCAGTAATGGTGGCGAGGGTGGTGGCATCCTCGACCATCTCGCCTAGCCCCGTCTGAACCAGCGATGAGCTGACGGTCAGGAGCAGCAACGTGCCGGACAGCACGAAGAACGATCCCAGCAACAAGATGGGCACGAACCCGATCAGCAGGTAGGACACGACCAACTTCCGTCGCACCCGCCACAACAGGCCACGCTGCAACGACGCGAGCAAACGGAACAAGAGGTAGCCCAGTCCGATGGCCACCACAATGGTGCCGATGGAGTCGACCACCCGTATCCAGACCGGTGTGCGCGCACCCAGCATCACCACACACAGCTTCATTGCCACCGTGGCCAGCCACACTCGGCCAATTCGTGACGTCGCGGCTTCACGCAGGCGGCTCCATCGCATCGACCGCCCGGCGCCAGGCGACCGCCGGTCACCGTCACCGGGCGCACCGACTGGTCCCCCGGAGCCATCGGGTGCCGTCACGCGCTGGTCTGCACTGCCTGTCACGTCCACGCTCACTCTCGTGGGGGTGCCTCTCGTGGCGGGCCGCCAGCTCCGGCCGGCGCCGGCGGAACCGACGTCGCCATTTGCTGGATCCATGTCAGGTATCGCTCGTCGCCACCTGACACCGGGAGACACAGGAACTCTGGTGTCTCGTAGGGATGGAGTTCTTGCACCCGCCTCCGAAGCGACGGGACACGGGCCTGGGTCGTCTTGACCATGAGCTGGCGCTCCCGAGCCCGTTCCACGGTCCCGTTCCAGCGATACACCGACTCCACGGCCGGAGACACGGTGACACAGGCCGCCAGCCGCTCGTCAACCAGGCTCGCGGCAAACGACGCGACGTCACCGTCGTCAGGAAACGTGATCAGCACCACCACCACATCGCACGTCGTCACCCACACCCCCTGCGTCGATCGAACCGCGCACTCCTCTTTTCGACACCACTCCTAATCCCGGCGGCCACTCCGGCCGAAACTAGTTCTGCATGCCGCGAACGCCCAGACCGCCTCGTCCGAACCGTACGCGACGGGTGGCACGTCCGTCAGCAACAGCCCGACCAACACAAGGCACGCTCCCGCTGGGCCCTGGGCGCAACCAGGCGCGAAAAGTACCAGCAGCCGATGCGCCGCCGCCGGCCGCACGCCGCGTCATGCTTGCGGCCATCGTCCTCACGCTCGTGGTCATCGTGGCCAACGGCGTGGCCGGTGATCGCGGACTCATTCAAACCATCAAGATGAGGCGAGAGCGCCAAGACATGGCTAACGCCATCGCGCGGCTTCACGAGGACAACCGTCGCCTGGCCAAACAGGCGGCCCGCTTGCGAGATGACCCGGCCGCGATCGAGGAACTCGCCCGCGGCGAACTCGGCCTCATACGTCCCGGAGAGAGCCTGTTCATCGTCACGGACCGGCCGGTCCCCGGTCCGTGAGGCCTCCCCCCGTCGCCGGGTCATCTACCCGCAACGTGGCACTGATTGACCGCACTCGGACGGCATGGTACCATGCTCGAACGTTGACGTTTTGAACCAGTTGACGCGGGGTGGAGCAGTCTGGTAGCTCGTTGGGCTCATAACCCAAAGGCCGGGGGTTCAAATCCCCCCCCCGCAACCACATTAGAAGGCTGTAGCAAGAAAAAGGGGTGACCTTATTGGTCACCCCTTTTTTTCGTTCGAGGTGTCACCTCGAGGGGAACGGCCCTCCCCTGCAGGCCGCAGGAGTCCACCATGCCCGAGCGACCAGAGCAGTACGGCGCCAGCTTTCTCGTCGATCAGATTGTCCCAGACGATGTGGTGTGCCCCGAAGATATGAGCGATGACGAACGACTGCTCATGCGCTCAATCAGGGAGTTCGCCGAACAGGAAGTCATACCGCTCTACGACGAGATCGACCGCCGGAACATCGACGTGATTCGGCCGCTCTTCAAGAAAGCCGCTGACCTGGGTCTCTTCATGGCTGAAGTGCCCGAGGCCTTGGGCGGTCTGGGCCTCAGCGTGCTGGCCATCGCGGGCATGAGCGAGTGCCGGTCCTACTTGGGGGGACTGTCCTCCACCGTCTTCGCGCATCAGGGCATCGGCACGCTGCCTCTCATCAATTTCGGCACGTCAGACCAGATTGCCCGGTACTTGAAACGCTGCATGGAAGGCGACCTGATGGCGGCGTTCGCGCTCACGGAACCCGGTTCCGGCTCTGACGCGATGAACATCACCACCACCGCGGTCCTGAATGACGCCGGCACCCACTACATCGTCAATGGCGCCAAACAGTGGATCACCAACGCCGGCTGGGCTGACCTGTTCATCCTATTCGCAAAGGTGGACGGCACCGCGTTCTCTGCGTTCCTGCTCGACCGTCAGACACCCGGACTGACCGTGGGCGACCACGAGAAGCTGCTGGGGCTTCAGGGATCGTCGGTCTGCGCCCTGCAACTCGACGATGTGGCGATTCCTGTCGACAACGTGCTCGGGGAGGTCGGGAAGGGCCACAAGGTGGCGTTGTGCACCTTGAACCTCGGCCGGATGAAAATGGCAGCGAACTGCGCCGGCACCTCCAAGAAGATACTGGCCACGACCACACAATACGCTGTCGAGCGGCGTCAGTTCGGCCGCCCCATCTCGGACTTCGGCCTGATTCAACGGAAACTCGCCGATATGGCGGCCCGGACCTACGGCGCCGAATCGGTCGCATACCGTACCGCGGGACTCGTATACCGGGAAGCCGAAGCCGAAGGCGCGGCGGGGGGGCGCTCGCTTGATCGCAAGATCGAGACGCTGGCTGAATTCTCTACCGAGTGCGCGATGGCCAAGGTCATCGGGTCTGAGACCTATCACGGACTTGCCGACGAGGCGTTGCAGGTCTATGGCGGCAATGGGTACAGCGAGGAGTATCCGGCCGCGCGGTGGTACCGCGACTCCCGGATCACTCGCATCTACGAAGGCACCAGCGAGATTTGCCGGCTGAGCATCGCGAAGACGATACTCACCCGCTCTGCTCGAGGACGACTGCCTCTTCGCGAGGCCGTCGCCGGTCTCACACCGCCAACGGCCGCACCGGCAGGGTCCGACCTGGAGACGCTTCGCACCGGCGTTGGTCGACTCAAGCAGCTGTTCTTGTTCGTGACCGGTCACGTCTGGGAGCACATCGATGCGGATGAGCTCCTGGCGCCGCACCACCAGCAGTACCTGGGCAGCCTCGCCGACATCGCCATCGAAATATACCGAGCCGAAAGCACCACGCTTCGCGTCGCGAAGCTCACACGCACCCGACCCACGGCGAACGTGGACTTTCAAACGGCATTGGCCACCCTGGTGTTCCACGTCGCCGCCGATCGTGTCCGACAAGAGGGGACCGAGGTGCTCGCCGCACTGCTCGCCCCGTCGCAACGGGCCGACGCGTTGCAACGGATGGCCACCTGCCTCCCAACTCCCGTCGGACTGCTCGACATCCGGACCGCCGTAGCCCGGGAACTCGTCGCCCGCCACGGTGAGCTGTCCTGAGGTAACCGACCGAGCGACGGGCGATACCGCGGACCGCAGCCTCAGGGTCACTGCGCGGCCCCGGCTGACCGCGCGTGCCACAAGGGCCCGTCTGACCACGGTCACCGTGGAACAACGCCGTCAGACGGGACCCGCTGACTGACGACCCAGCGTGCGAATCACGTTTCAGAACACCAGCCCTTGGCCACCCGCAACGGCCGCAGTATAGTGGCCGCACTCGATGTCGTACGTCGGCGGGCGCTGGCCTTGTGTGGCCTCGCGACTTGCCCAGGACAAACAAGGAGTGCTCTATGAAGCTCGTTACTGCTTTGATCAAACCGCACACCCTCGACGAGGTCCGCGACACCCTCTCTCGTCTCGGTGTTACCGGCATGACTGTCACCGAAGTCAAAGGTTTCGGACGCCAGAAGGGCCATACCGAGATCTATCGGGGCGCGGAATACACCGTCGATTTCATTCCGAAGATCAAACTGGATATCGTGGTCACCGACGAACAGGCAGAAGCGGTCATTGAAGGAATCAAGGGCTCGGCCAGAACAGGCGCCATCGGCGACGGCAAAATCTTCGTCAGCGATGTGCAGCAAGCCATCCGCATCCGGACGAGCGAGATAGGGGACGACGCCATCTAGTCGGAGACGTCGCGCCCCACGTCCCCGGAGCGCCCGCGAACGCCGGCAGTGCACGCCGTCCGGCGATTTACCTTAGACCCAGGAGCGAGACCGATGACCATCCTTGCACGACACTACAGCGCGCCGTTGCTGGCCGCTGCGCTCGTGCTCTGCCTTCCCAACCTCGCCTCGGCCCAGGACGGCCTCGACAGCGGCGACACCGCCTGGATGTTGACCTCGAGTCTTCTCGTGCTCTTCATGACCATCCCCGGCCTGTCGCTCTTCTACGCCGGGCTGGTCCGCTCCAAAAACGTGCTCTCGGTCATGATGCAGTGCTTTGCCCTCACCTGCATGGTCACGGTCCTCTGGACCGTGTATGTCTACGGACTGGCATTCGGTGACGGCGGCAGCATGAACAGCTTCATCGGCTTCGGCAAGCTGTTCCTCTCTGGGGTCGAGGTCGACACGATGTCCGGCACCATTCCAGAATCGGTCTTCCAGATGTTTCAGTTGACGTTCGCCATCATCACACCGGCGCTGATGGTCGGCGCATTTGCGGAACGGATGCGGTTCTCCGCCATGATGGTCTTCATGGCCTTGTGGTTGACGGTCGTGTACGCGCCCGTCGCGCACTGGGTGTGGGGCGGCGGGTTCCTCGGCGCGATGGGGGTGCTCGACTTTGCGGGAGGCACGGTGGTGCATATCAACGCCGGAATCGCGGCGCTGGTCCTCTGCGTCATTCTCGGCAAACGGAAAGGCTACCCAGGGAACCCGATGGCCCCCAACAGCCTCGTGCTGACGGTCATAGGCGCCTCGATGCTGTGGGTCGGGTGGTTCGGATTCAACGCAGGCAGCGAATTGGCGGCCGATGGAACGGCCGGCATGGCGATGGCGGTCACCCACATCTCGGCCGCCATGGCAGGATTCACCTGGATGTTGATTGAGTGGGCCAGTCGCGGGAAACCGAGCGTGCTCGGTATCGCGACCGGCGCGGTGGGTGGACTCGTCGCCATTACGCCGGCATCCGGCTTCGTCGGACCGGTCGGCGCCCTGGCGATAGGGCTGGCGTCAGGCGTTCTGTGCTATTGGGGCGCCAACAGTCTCAAACAGCGGTTCAACTACGACGACTCTCTTGATGTCTTCGGCGTCCACGGTGTCGGTGGGATTGTCGGCGCGATCCTGACCGGTGTCTTCGCCTCCAGCACCCTCGGCGGCGCAATACCCGACCTGAACATCGCGAATCAAGTCTGGCTGCAGGTGGTCGGCGTGGTGGTCACGCTGGTGTACTCGGGCGTGGTGACCGTGATACTCGTAAAAATCGTCGACGCCCTGATTGGCATCAGAGTGACTGACGAGGAGGAGCACACCGGCCTCGATCTGTCGCAGCACAACGAAGCCGGCTTCAACCTGTAGACCGGTGCTCCTGGCGCCTGTGGGCGTGGGCCGGCGCACGCCGGTCCCCGTCTACAGGTTTCCGCCGGCGGTGGCTCCTACCCCAATGCGGCGACCACCGCGGCTGTCATCTCGGCCGTCGTGGCGGTTCCGCCCAAGTCACCGGTCCGCACGTCCCCCGCCGCCAGCACCCGCTCCACCGCAGAGACCAACGCGGCAGCCCCGGCCGTCTCGTCGAGGTGCTCCAACATCATCGCTCCGGTCAAAATTTGCGCGATCGGATTGGCCACCCCTTGACCCGCTATATCCGGCGCGGATCCATGCACCGGCTCGAACATGGAGGGCTGGCTGCCGTCTGGATGCAAATTCGCGCCCGGCGCAAGCCCGATCGAGCCGGCGATGGCCGGTCCCAGATCGGACAAGATGTCCCCAAATAGGTTGCTGGCCACAATGACGTCAAACCAGTCCGGATGCTGAACGAGATGCGCCGACAGAATGTCGATATGAAACTGGTCGGTGCGCACATCCGGGTACTCCGCCGACATCGCCTGGAATCGCTCATCCCAGAACGGCAAGGTGTGGATGATGCCGTTCGACTTGGTCGCCGAGGTGAGATGACGGGCTGGTCTGGTTCGTGCGAGTTCAAATGCGAAACGCAGCACCCGGTCGACGCCCACGCGGGTAAACACCGACTGTTGTACGGCGAGTTCAGCCGGGGTGCCCTCGTACAATCGGCCACCAATCTCGGAGTACTCGCCTTCGTTGTTCTCGCGCACGATCACGAAGTCAATATCTGCAGGGCCACGGTCGGCCAGGGGGGTCCGCACGCCGGGTAACAGGCGGACCGGCCGCAGGTTGACGTATTGGGCGAACCGCCGGCGGATCGGGATCAACAGCCCCCACAGCGACACATGGTCGGCCACCCCCGGGTAGCCGATGGCGCCCAGAAAGATGGCGTCATGCGCAGCCAGTTCCTCAATCGACCCGTCCCCGGTCATGCTACCGGTCCTGGCATGCAGCTCGCACGACCAATCGAAATCGGTCCAGTCGCACGTGAAGTGTAGCCGTCGCCCCACGGTATCGATGACGGTGCGCGCGGCTGGGACAACCTCCTGGCCGATCCCGTCACCGGGAATCACGGCAATTCGATGCACTCTGTCGGTCATGATGCTCCTCTCGCTACGCCACGGTTCCCCGTGCGCGCATGCTTCCAATTTCGGCGTCCGAGAATCCCACCCCAGCCAACACCTCGTCGGTGTGTTGCCCCAGGAGCGGCGCTGGACGCCCTGGCGTCAGGGGCGTATCCGATAACTTGACGGGGGTCCCGAGCGTCTTGATGCGCCCCAACGTCGGATGATCGGTGTCGACGACCAGTTCGCGCGCCAGCACGTGCGGATCCGCCATGACATCTGCATAGGTGTTGATAGGCCCGCTCGGCACACCGTGACGCTCGAGCAGGGCGAGCCAGTGGTCACGCGGATGCCGTACCATCACCTCTTCGATCCGCGCGGCGAGTGCCGCCCGGTGCGTGACGCGACGGGCGTTGTCCGCGTAGTCAGGGTTGGTCGTCCACTCGGGGTGCTCCAGCGCGTCGCACAATCGCTGGAAGGTGCGGTCGTTGGCGGCGCCGATCGTGACATACCCGTCGGCACAGCGGATCGCTTCGTAGGGCGCATTCATCCGATGCGCCGAGCCCAAGGGTTCCGGCACGCCGCGACCGGAGAAATACTGGGTGGCCTCCCAGACCGACAGCGCGACACCGGCATCGACCAGGGAGGTGTCGACACGTTGCCCACGCCCGGTCGTGGCCCGTGCGAGCAACGCGGACAGGATGCCCGTCACCGCGAAGAGTCCGGCACCAAGATCGGTGATCGGAACACCGACTTTCACTGGGGGCCGTCCCGGCTCACCAGTGATCGACATCAATCCAGACACCCCCTGCGCGACCAGGTCGAAACCGCCCTTCGCCGCCGCGGGCCCCGTTTGGCCGTATCCTGAAATCGATGCATACACCAGACGGGGATGCTCCTGCGACAACTCCTCATAGCCCAATCCGAACTTCGCCATCACTCCAGGTCGGTAGTTCTCCACGAGCACGTCGGACGCGAGCGCCAGTCGACGTGCGGCGTCTCGACCCTCGGCGTGCGTGAGGTCGAGCACCACGGCCCGCTTGCCCCGGTTGACCGCGTTGAAGCTCGGACTGTCGGTGCCAACGGCACCGGGCATCCGACGGGTCGAGTCTCCCCCAGGCGGCTCCACCTTGATTACGTCGGCGCCCATGTCGCACAGTAGCATTGCGCAGAACGGCCCAGCCATCACCTGCGTCACATCAAGTACCCGTACGCCGTCGAGCGATCGTGTTGTCGTCATGGCCCACCAGGCCCCTTAAGGAGAAACCAACCGTGTCTACGTCGCACACCCTGTTCGCCGTCGATGGTCCGACCGCCGTCCTCACGTTCAACCGTCCCGAGGCCAGAAACGCCATGACCTGGGCCATGTACGACGCGCTGGCCGCGGCATGCGACACCGTCGACGCCGACCCAGGCATCCGCGTGTTCGTGCTCCGCGGGGTAGATGACGGCGCGTTCGTCGCCGGTACCGACATCAGCCAGTTCCAGGATCTCCGTACGCGAGAACAGGCGTTGGCCTACGAGACCCGCCTCGAAGAGGTGATCGGACGCCTTGAGCGTGTCTCGAAACCAACGATCGCCTGCGTGAACGGCGTCGCCGTCGGCGGCGGGTGCGTCATGGCCATGGCCTGCGACCTCCGGATTTGCGGTCCGTCTGCCCGGTTTGGCATTCCGGTGGCTCGCACGCTTGGCAACTGCCTGTCGGCGTCCAATTGTTCGCGCCTCATGGAACTGATCGGACCAGCCAGACTGAAGGATCTGATGTTTACCGCGCGTCTGCTCGACGCGCAGGAGGCGCTGGCCGCGGGATTGGCCACCCGAGTTGTCGAGGCCGAGGCTCTCGACCGTGTCGTGACCGACACAGCGAACCGGATTGCCGCCAATGCTCCGCTGACGATCACTGCGACAAAAGAGATGGTCAGACGCCTGCAGGCCCAACGCCGCAGCGCAGCCGACGCCGGTGACGACCTGGTCACTGCCTGCTACACGAGCGACGACTTTCACAATGCAGTGGGAGCCTTTCTGGCCAAGCGTCCGCCTGTCTGGACCGGTGTCTGATGCTGGGACGCGGCGGTAGGGCGCGATCACACCAGACACGTCTGGACGATCCGTTCGAGCCCCTCAAGACCGGCCTCCACATCGCCAGCCACATGAACCCGCAGTGCGCGCCGCCGGCGGTGGGTCAAGACCCGAAAGTCTCCCAACGCCTGCGCCGCCTTGACCACCCCGAATGTGTATCGACGGCCTGGGATAGCCACATCGCGGGCGTCGTCGCAGGTGATTTGTAGAAACACACCGCTGTCCGGCCCCCCTTTGAAGGCCTGGCCCGTCGAATGTAAAAAGCGGGGTCCGAAGCCTACGCTCGTGGCGACCGCTCGCCACTCGCGCACGGCGTGGCGTATCCGCTGCAACACCGCCTGGTTGGCGCGACTCATATCTATGTACGCCAGGAGCGCCAGGTAGTCACCGGGCCGCACACGACCGAGGTGCGCCGCCAACAGCTGCCGCAGTCCGGCATCCGGTCCCGCCTGCTCATGGAGGAGTGCACCGGTCGCCGGGTCCCCAAACAGCGCCAGCCTCCCGTCGCGCGCGAGCGGGGTCTCGACCGGTAACGCACGACCGCGTTCGTAGGCGTCGGCGAGTTCCCGCGTCTCGACCTTGCTCGCTTCAACATCCGGCTGATCGAACGGATTGACGCCAAGGACGGCTCCACACACCGCGGTCGCGACTTCCCAGCGAAAGAACTCCGCCCCGACGTCCAGCGGATCCTCCAGTGTCAACTCGACCACGGGATGTCCCGCGCGAATCAACCTGTCCACTGATGCCGGGTCCGGGCCAGGCGCGCCGGCCAGACGCATCACGACAAAGAGTCGGTCGTCACCATAGCGCTCCGGCGCATCAAACGCCTCCCCTGCGACCGGAATCACCCCGCGCCCTGCCTTGCCGGTCGATTCGGCCAGCAGCTGCTCCAGCCACCCGGCCAGGGCCTCAAGGGCGGGCGGCAAGATGAATGTAACCTTGTCACGGCCTTGCGTGGCGGCGAGTCCAAGGACGAGCCCCATGCGGACTCCGGGATTCATGTCTGGCCGTACATCGGCACCGCACCATTCCCGCATCGCACGCGACCGACTGAGCAACGCCACCACATCCACACCGGTGAGCGCGGCCGGCACCAGACCAAAATTTGACAACGCGGAGAACCGTCCTCCGACTGCCGCGATACCCGGCCATGTTGCGCGAAATCGTCGTTCCCGCGCCAAACTCTCCAATGCCGAACCCGGGTCCGTGATCGCGATAAAGCGAGACCCCACCCGCTCAGGTCCAACGACGCGTTCGACCCGCTCGATGAAGTATTCGGCCAGCAGCGTCGGTTCGAGTGTCGTGCCAGACTTGCTGGACACGATGCACAGGGTTCGAGACAGATCCAGCTTCGCCTCGACCCGTCGCACCTGGCCTGGGTCGGTAGAGTCGAGGACATGGAGCGTCGGCCAACCAGGGGTCGCCCCCAACACCCGGCTCAGTACCTCCGGCGCCAGGCTGGATCCACCCATGCCGAGCAGCAACAGCGCCGTCACCCCTTCGTCGCGGAGTTGGTCGGACAGCGCCGCCGTCCCGGCGACATCGAACGGCGCGTCGGCCAGTGCCAGCCATCCCAGCCATTCTGCTTCGTCCGCGTCAGTCCACAAACTGGCGTCGCGACGCCACAGCTGGCCTACCCCATCATGGTCACGCCAGCGCTCAAGGGACGCCGCAAGCGCCGCGTCGAGGGTCGTCCCGAGGTCCATCCGTTCATGGTCGGACTTCAGCGTGCACCACCACCTGGCTTCGACCAGTCTCTTTCCTCCAGGCGGCGAACCTTCGCCATTCTCCGCTGATGGCGCTCCGCATCTGAGACGGTCGCGCCGAGATACGCCGTCACCAGTTCGGTCGCCAGGGATACACCCACGATCCGGGCGCCGAGCACCAGCACGTTCATATCGTCGTGCTCGACACCCTGGTGCGCAGAGTAGGTGTCGTGGCACACGGCTGCCCTTACGCCATCCACTTTGTTCGCGGCGACGCTAGCCCCCACTCCGCTCCCGCAGAGCATGATGCCCCGCTCCACCTCACCGGTCCTGACCGCCACCGCGACCGCTTCGGCGTAGTCCGGGTAGTCCACGGCCTGATCACTGTGGGTCCCCTTGTCAACGACCGTGTGTCCCATCTGCTCAAGCACCGCCACCAGGCTGTCCTTGAGATAAAAACCGGCGTGGTCCGAGCCGATCGCGATACGCATGGTTCTTCTCCAGTTCGCCACGGCCCTGCACGAGCGCGGCGTTTCACCGAGGGCGGATGGTACTACAGGCCGAATCCGCGAGACGCGCTCTACAATGCCTCGATGCCAACCGACCGAGAACTGGTCCTCATGCCGACCGGCTTCATGCCGGGGCGCGCACCACGGTCCTGACCGGAGCCGGAGGGTCATCGGCCAGCGGGGTTCACACATTCCGGGGGGCCGACGGGCTGTGGCGCCGACACCGGCCAGAGGATCTGGCCACGCCGCACGCGTTCCGACGAGACCCGGCGCTGATTTGGGAATGGTATGACTGGCGACGTCAACTGGTCGCCGGCTGCGAGCCGAACCGTGCCCATGCCGTCCTCGCAGCCTGGACCCGCCGTGACCGTATCATGCGACTCATTACCCAGAATGTCGACGGGCTTCATGAGCGCGCCGGCGCGCGCCGGGTCATTCGGTTTCACGGGTCGCTCTGGGAGGTGGGGTGTTCGGAGCAGTGCCCAGACTCGCCGAAGCGGTGCCCCGACCTCACCGTCCCGTTCAAGACGCTGCCGCCGGCCTGCTCATACTGCGGTGGGTGGCTGCGCCCCGGGGTCGTGTGGTTAGGTGACGGCATCGACCCAGGCGTCCTCGCGCAGAGCGACGCCGCGACCGCATGCGACCTGTCCTTGACGGTCGGCACATCGTCCCTGGTGCATCCGGCCGCCGGGCTCATCGCACAGGCCCGGCATCGGGGGGCGTTCACTGTCGAAATCAACCCGGTCGACACGGTGGTCTCCGACCAGGTGGACCTGGTGCTCCGGGGCACGGCGGAGACCGTGCTCACCGCCATCGAGCATCGGATGGCGCCGAACTGAGCACCCGCCATCCCTTCGACCGCTGGCGGGAGACGCCGCGCCGTCTGGTGCGTCGTCCGTCATCGTCCGGCAACCAGATGAGCACGAGTCAGGTCGACAAGCATGGGCGTTGACTCCACCGGAAACCGGTCAGCGCCGCGCAGGCGGCGCACGCCCGTGGGCAAGGCCGACCTGGCAACACGGCTGTCTGCGCGTAGACCCTGCAACGAGGGCCTGGGCGAGGTTCGCACCCCGTGTCGCACCACGCGGCTCAGCACCGGGACACCGTGGGCTGGTGCGGGCTCGCCGGCGAGACCGATGAGGTCCCGCTCCGCGTCACCATTACGACCAACCCGCCATACCTGCTTCTCTCCGGGCAATGTGTGTTTTCCCGGGCTCAACTTCGCGACCGGCACCATCTCCCCATTCCGCTCGATCGCGACCAACTTGTAGACCCCGCTGAGCGATGGCGCGTCGGCCGACGTGCTGATGGCCGTGCCGACCCCGAACCCATCGATCGGCGCACCGGTGGCGACCAGCTTCGCCACGCCATACTCGTCCAAATCACCGCTCACGAGAATGCGTGTGTCCTCCAATGCGCCGGCGTCGAGGACACGGCGAACCGCCATGCTGAGACCAGCCAGATCTCCGCTGTCCACCCGCACGGCGGCCGGCCGCAGACCGGCGCGCACAATCAGCCGCGCTGAGGCCACGGCATCGTAGGTATCGATCAGGAGCACGGACTTCGGTCCGTGGACCTCCATGTATCGGGTGAAGGCGCTCCGTTCGTCCGAGTGAGCCATGACCCACGAGTGCGCCATCGTGCCGGAGACGGGTATACCGAACCGGGAACCAGCCTCCACATTCGAAGTACCCTGACATCCAGCCAGATAGGCCGCTCTTGCGGCGTGGACGGCCGCCTCCGGTCCATGAGCTCTGCGCCCTCCGAATTCGACCACTGGACGTGCGTCCGAGGCCTCGATCACCCGCGCCGCCTTGCTTGCCACGGACGTCTGGAACAAGACTGTGGCCAGGAGCGTGGTCTCCACAAGCTGGGCTTCCGCCACCGGCGCGGTCACCCGCAGGATCGGCTCACCCGCGAACACCGGACATCCCTCCGGCACGGCCCAGACATCTCCGGTAAAGCGTAGCGCTGGCAAATACGTGTCGAAGAAGTCCGGGGCAACCTCAGACAACCCGGGGAGTGAACGCAGGTAGCTAATTTCAGACGGGGTGAAGGCCCAGCTTTCCAGGTAATCCAGGGCCTGCTCCAGCCCGGCCGCCACCAGGAAAGAACGGCTCTCTGGCAACTCGCGCACAAATAACTCGAATGACGCGGGGGTGACGTTACCGGCGGCATGGTAGCCGGCCGCCATGGTCAATTCGTAGAGATCCGTCGACAGGGCGCTGGGCATCGGCGGGTGGTAATGTATCACTCAGATTGCAGGATTCCGGCATTCCCGCGCACTCGACCGATCGTCGCACCACGGCCATACTCATCGTGGACGTGCAGCAAGACTTCTGCGCGGGTGGCGCACTGGCAGTGCCAGGTGGTGACCAGGTCGTCCCCGTGCTCAACCCGCTGCTCGCCCGTGCCAGCGCCGTGGGACTGACGTGCTACGCCAGCCGCGATTGGCATCCGTCACACTCGAACCACTTTCGCCCGCGCGGTCCTTGGCCGGTGCACTGCGTCGCCGGCACACCCGGCGCTCGGTTCCACCATGACCTTCGCCTCCAAGCCGAGACGGTCATCCTGAACAAGGGCGTCCGGCCTGACAGCGACGGCTACTCCGCATTCGACCCTAGTCTGGATGATGACACGGACCTCGCGTTCGACGCTGCGCGACGCAGCATTACGCACTTCGTGGCGGCAGGGCTCGCTACCGACTACTGCGTTCGAGCATCTGTGCTTGATGCGCTCAGGCTGGGCTTTGAGGTGACGCTGCTGGCCGACGCCATCGCTGCGGTCGACAGCGCCCCTGGAGATGGGCAGCGCGCGCTGGAGGAGATGCGCGCGGCAGGAGCCGTCATCGCCGCTGCCGTCGACGTAATTCTGGGGTGACCGGCCGCTCAAGGCCGAGTCTAACCAGGCTATCCGCGGCGTCGTGGATGCGGGCGGCCCAGCCCGGCGGCCGCGAGGCGCAAACGCCCCGGTCGGTGCTAGTTCCCCGGCAGCGGGCTCGGCCCACCCTCGAACGTGAGGAGGTAGTCCCGGATGGCCTGGATCTGGGCCGCGCCGTCTTGATCGAGCTGCGGATAGAACGACCCTGGCAGCTCCGTGAAGAACCCCGGCATGCGGGTTCCTGGCTGAATCTCCAGCGGGCTGACCATCCAGTCAGAGATCCAGTCAGGCTTGAGACGCTCACTCGCCATCCGCAGGTCTGGCGCGAGCGTGGTCACGTCCTGCCCCTCTGGAATGGTGTCGAGCACGTGGCACTGCTGACACCGCAGAAGGTCAAAGAGCTCCTCGCCGGCCCTCGTGGTCGCAGGGGTCGCCGTCGATTGATGCGTCTGGAACGGCCCGCCGACATCGGACACGGCGGCGAAATAGTCAAGCAACTCGTTCCAGTGCCCGTCCTCAAGTCCAAACGTCGGCATACGCACGTCGAGCCACGGCCGAATCGTGATCGGTGCCTTGAAGAAGGCATAGAGCCAGTCCGGCTGCACCTTCGCGCCTTCTGGAGTCAGGAGCGGCGGTCCGAGCGAGGGATCCGACACCAGCTGGCTATAGTCGCCGCCATCGCCCTCTATTTCGTGGCATCCGACACAATTTCGACGCCTGGTGAGATTGCGGCCATTGACAATGGCGTCCTTCCGCTTCGACCGGGGTACGTGCGCCTCTTTCGGCTGGATGTCGCGCTGGAAACTCATGACCGCCGTGGTCAGCAACCGGGCCTCGTCCTCGGAGAAGCCGAAGTCAGGCATTCTCAGTTTCTCGAGCGGCTGGAGAATCCGGTTCGTATCGTAGATCCGCGGGTCGAGGAGTTTCTGTTTGATCCAGTCGCGTTTGGTATGCGGGATGTCGTGGACAAACGCGAAGTCGAACTGCGCTAGCAGCTTGGTGCCTTCCTCAGACAACTCGATCCCGATCGCCTGAGTCTCCTCGAACCCGCTGATCTCATGGCAACTGAAGCACCCATATCGCCCGATGGCACGCTCACCCAGATCGAGCAAACGCTCCTCGGCGCTCATCCCCGCTAGGGCCGACTGTGCCTCCTCGAACGGCACAATCGCCCGCATGTAGTCGAGTAGCACGTCATCCACATCCGAGGCCTGATAGCTCGCCACTGCCGCGGTCGGGCTCCCGCCGGTCAACCCCGATAGATACGTGGCGACGTCAGCCACCTCTCTGTCGGTCAACCGCATGTCCGGCATGTAGGTCGCGTCGCTGTAGTGCCGCGGATCGCGGACCCAATCGAAGAGCCACTCGAAACTGGTCTTGTCGCCGACCGCCTGCAAGGGTTGTCCGAATGTCCGTCGCGGCCCTGCCGCTTCGCGTGACTCGTTGCCAGTGATGTGGCAGGCGAGACAGCCTACCGACTCCACGATCTGCTGGCCGATGGCGGCGTCTCCTCGCGCGGGATTCGGCACCGCGAGCTCGTGGTCCTCCGAGTTGGCGAACAGATACGCGACCACGGCGCCTATTTCGACCTCGTTGCGGACGGCGTATTCAGGGGTGTCCGTGTTCGAGTTGTACCAGACCCGCGGCATCCATGTGCTGGCCTTGACCGCGCGCGGATCGCGAATCCAGTCGGCCACCCACTGCTCATCGAGCTTCGACGCGACCTTCGTCAGGTTCGGGCCCGGCTTCCGCAGATCCTGAAACCCGCGGGTCGTGTGACAGGCGTTGCACCCGGCCCGCTCATACATGCCATAGGCCAGGTTGAGGTTCGTCGCTTCCGGTATGAAGGCCTCCCCCTTGTGACACTTGGCGCACGAGGCCTCGGTCATATTAGCCGGCAGCATCGGGTAGTCCCACAGGTGAGATTCCTCCCACTCGTAGTCCTCTTCCCACTGCGCCATCTGCTCGGGGCTCGTGGGGCTGTGCGCGACATCTGTAAACGAAATCGACTGCCCCATGCCCTCGTGACACACCGTGCACCCAGTCGATTCCACTGGGTGTGGCGACCCACTACCGACATACGCATCGAGGTTCGGATGAGTGCGAAACGGTTGCGGATATTCCTCGTAGCCGACACGATCGATGGCCAGGTGGCAGGTCTGACACCGGTCCATCTTGGACACCCGCGTAAAGTTGACGTCGTCGACCATGTTCGGCGTGATCACCTGCCGCACCGTCAAGGTCGGCGCCATAAAGTCGAGCATCGGGGCATTCAAGAGGTAGTCGTTAATCAGACTCGGCTGCAGGT
>CAWWAF010000050.1:0-27017 GCA_963934795.1 uncultured bacterium | reverse complement strand
CAGCGGGTGCTGGAAGTGGCGGCCGCAGTGGAGGAGTACGTCGAGACGGCCCAGGCGTCGATGCCCGAGGGACTCAGCCTGACGGTGTGGCAGAACCAGGCTGATTCTCTCGACTCGCGTTTGTCCTTGCTCCTTCGCAACGGGTTGGGCGGATTTCTGCTGGTGTTCGTGTCCCTCGCCCTGTTTCTCGATCTCCGGCTGGCATTCTGGACGAGCTTGGGCATTCCGATCTCGTTTCTGGGCGCGATCTGGCTGATGCCGATGTTCGATGTGTCCATCAACATGATGTCGCTCTTCGCGTTCATTCTGGTGCTGGGCATCGTCGTCGACGATGCCATCGTGGTCAGCGAGAACATTCACACCCATCAAGAGCGTCACGGGCAGGGACTGAAGGGCGCCATCGAGGGTGCCCAAGAGATCGCGACCCCGATCATCTTCGCGGTGCTGACCACGATGGCGGCGTTCTTGCCGATGATGTTCGTGCCCGGACCGATGGGCAAGATCTTTCAAGTGATCCCGATCATCGTGATTCCCTGTTTGTTTTTCTCCCTGGTCGAATCGCTGGTGATCTTGCCTGCCCACCTGTCCCATCTGTCGCGCCGTCGCCGGAAACCGGGTCCGTGGCGCCGCTTTCAGGGGCTGTTCACAGCCGCGTTGGCGTGGGTCACCCATCGCATCTACCGTCCGATGCTCGAGGTGGCTCTGACCTGGCGCTATTTGACGGCGGCCGTCGGGTTCGCTCTGTTGGTCTTGACCGGGGGACTGATCGTCGGGGGGTACACCAATTTCGTGTTCTTCCCCTCGATCGAGGCGGACTTCATGTCGGCGTCGGTCACGTTGCCGCAAGGGGCACCCGTCGCGTCGACCGCCAGTGCCCTGGCTCGTATCGAAGCCGGAGCCGAGCGGCTCAGGCAGGATGTCTTGGTCGAGACCGGAGAGGACGTTGTCCGCCATACCTTTGCCGCCGTCGGCAGTGAGGGCGGTGGCGGCGGCGGTCCGATGGGCGGTGGGGCCGCCGCGAGCGGGTCGAACGTGGGTCAGGTCACGATAGAACTGGTGCCTGCGGAAGAGCGGTCCATCAGCAGCGAAGTGCTCGGGCGGCGCTGGCGCGAGCTGACCGGGCCGATTCCGGAAGCGGTGGATGCCACGTTCAGTGCGACGATCATGGACGCTGGCGAAGATGTCAACATACAGCTGGTGGGTCCAGACATAGACACCCTCCGCAATGCCGCGCAAGACGTGCGCACCCGGCTGGCCGGGTTTGCCGGCGTCTACGAGATCACCGACACGTTCCGGGACGGGAAGCGCGAGATGCGTCTTGGCATCAAGCCCTCGGCGGAGACGCTGGGTTTGACGCTCCAGGATCTCGGTCGGCAAGTGCGCCAGGCGTTCTACGGGGAAGAGGCGCAGCGCATTCAACGGGGTCGAGACGACGTGCGCGTGCTGGTTCGGTATCCCGAGTCAGAGCGGCGTTCCCTGGGTGACCTCGAGAACATGCGGATTCGCACGCCGGATGGCGCTGAGGTGCCGTTTCGAGATGTGGCGGTGGTGGAGACCGGCCGAGGATTTTCGACGGTGCGTCGGGTGGATCGCAACCGTGCCGTCAGCGTGACGGCATCTATCGACCCGGGCGCCACGTCCAGCGGCGCCGTCACGGCGGAGCTCCAGGGCGCGATCATGCCGGAGGTGTTGGCCGCGTTCCCCGGGGTGTCGTACACGTTCGAGGGAATGCAGGCCCAGCAGGCGGACTCCCTGGGTGGTCTGGCGCGGGGGTTTGCCGTTGCTCTCCTGATGATTTTTGCGCTCCTCGCGGTGCCGCTGCGGTCCTATGTGCAGCCGCTCATCGTGATGGGGGCGATTCCATTCGGGTTGATCGGGGCCATCTGGGGGCACATCGTCATGGGGCTGGACGTGACGCTCATCTCCATGTTCGGGCTCGTGGCGCTCACCGGTGTGGTGGTGAACGACAGCCTGATCATGGTTGATTTCATCAACCGTCGACGCGCCGTCAATGTTGACCTCCAGGCGGCCGTACGCGAGGCCGGCACCGCGCGATTCCGGCCCATCATGCTGACCTCACTCACGACATTCGCCGGGTTGGCGCCGTTGATGCTCAACCAGAGCTTTCAAGCCGCATTCCTGGTGCCGATGGCCGTGTCGTTGGCGTTTGGGGTGCTGTTCGCCACCTTCATTACGCTCGCGTTGGTGCCAACCGCCTATCTGATTCTCGATGATCTGCAGCAGGGGCTCGGTCGGTTGACTGGGCGCGGCGCGAGCGACGTCGAGACGGGCGAGGCCAGCGATCCTGATGCAGCGTTGGTCCCCACCCTGGAAGCGTCGTAGCGTCGACCGTCTATCCGGGCGTCACACAGGAGAAATTCGCGGCGTCATCGGTGCTGCCGCTACCATTCCATTCTGCGACCTGGGGATAGGTGCAGAGCGGCCGGGTGCGCACGACCTCGCCGTCGACCATCTTCGACGCCACCATCTGGTCCGGTGCCACACCCTGCTCGACCCACTGTTCCATCGCGGTCAGCGCGTCGAACGAATCCGGTCCCGGACCGCCCCGGCAGTGACCCATGCCGGGCACCATGAATAGTCGGAAGAATTCCTTGGTGGCGGCCAGCGCCTCGTCCGCATTCGCCCCATCGCCCATCACCGACATCACCTCTTCGTAGTAGTCGATGGTGCCGATCGGGGAAATATCGGGGTCGCTCCACCCGTGATACACGAGCAACTTGCCGCCGCTGTCGCGCAACGGACTCAGGTCGGGGTCGTCGGCGTCCAGCGCCTCGCCCGTCTTGGCGAGCGCGATCGGAAGGTCCCGGTCGTAGTCCCAGGTGCGGAAGTCCCACTCGGGATCGTCGAACACCATGTTGCGCATGAAGTCTTCAGCCGCGAGGAAGTGGATGCCCGCATACGCCTCTTGTCCGGTCACCCAGCTCGACCAGCCGCCCTGGCCGGCTTCCCCCCCGGGAACCAGGCCTGGGTACAGCAATTCGCCGGCACCGTTCTTTGGTCCGCTCCAGATGTCGGTGACCGCCTGCGCCTGGGCCGCAGTGAGACACGAACTCTCGTCCTGCCCGGCCGCACAGACCAGCGTTGCGGGGTCGAAGTTGCACTTGCGGGGGTCGTCCAGCACGCCGTCTTCAATACCGTCGATCGCATCACAGGCGGCAGTCACCGCGTCGCCCAGAACGGCGACCTTCGCCGGCGGAATGTAACTGTCCTCGTTGTCGAGGGTCGCCAATGCATACCAAAGGTGGGCGCTCGCGTAGAAGTTGGTCCACATGTGCGCGGGGTCGCCAACGACGAGGCCGTCGAAGTCCTCCGGGTACCGCTGCGCCGACATCATGCCCTGCTGTCCGCCCTTCGAGCAGCCCACGTAGTACGCGTAGTTCGGCGCGTCCCCGTAGAACGCCTCTGAGATAGTCTTGCCATGAACGGCGGTCAGGTGAATCGACCGGTGGCCAAAGTCTTCGATCAAGTCCGGGCGGTTGAGGGCCCAGTTGGCGTCGAAACTGCCATCGCCACGGACGTGTCCGGTGTCGGTACTCGACGCGGCGTAGCCGCGGTTCAAGGCCGTCGCCATGGCGCTGTAACTGATGGACCCGGCCATACCGCCATTGCCGGAGGTGTGGAACTTGCCGTTCCACCCGTCCGTGGGGAGCCAGACCTCGAAGTTGACTGCAGGCTGCGTCGTTGCCGCGACCCGGCAGAAGCCAGGCAGCTCGAGCGGCTCGCTCGCCCCGGGAGGGGTGAACGGGCCGGCGGGTACCGCTTCTGCCAGCGTGATCGTGGTGTCCGTCAATGTGAGACCGGCCAGGGTCTCACAGGCCATCGGGCTCGATGCGTCGGCCGCGCCCGGCTCGGCGGCGGTCGTGGCCGCGTCACCGGAGCCGCACGCCGTCACCGTGGCGATGGTCGCGGCGGTGGCCGCGCACCAGAACAGCGTGGACCATCGAAGCGTGCTCACATTCTGCATGGCGTGATCCTATATGGCGTGGGCGATCTGCTCCAAGTCGACTGCTGGCGGTTCGCCCGCAGGGTGCCATCGGTCGAACTGGTCTCGTAGACTGCGCTCGACGATGTCGAAACCGGTGCTGAGCAGTCGGTGCATGCCCAGGCCGCGATCGGATGCTGTGCCCAGGGTGCCCCTGTATGCCATCGATCGGTCCGGCTCTCGCTTGTCCGATACATCACCGCTGGTCTGGCGCCGGCCGGCCCGATACGGCACCTCTGCTCTTGCTCTGCCTGCCCGATACGGCGATCATCGCGAGATGAGGTCCACCCTTGCAGACGAGTTGTCACGGTATCCGCGCGAGCCACTGACACGGACGCCGACGCCGCTCCACCAGCTTGTCCACGCTGGCGCGCGGTTGGAGATGGACCTGCATTTGAAGCGCGACGATCTGACAGACCTCGCGCTGGGCGGAGACAAGCCACGCAAGCTGGAATACGAGGTGGCTCGCGCGAGGGCGGCAGGGGCGACGGTTCTGGTGACCTGTGGCAGTGCGCAGAGCAACCATGCGCGGTTGACCACGGCGGCGGCCCGGCGGGTCGGTCTCAAGGCCACGGTCGTCCTGAGCAACGATGAGCGACGGACGTTTCAGGGCAATCTGCTCGCCGTCTATCTGATGGGCGCCGACGTGCGGTTCGCGGACGTCGACGACCATTGGGAGATCGAGGGCCACGCCGAGCGCGTGTGTGACGAGCTACGGTCGGCGGGTGAAACGCCGTACTACATCCCAGTCAGTGGTTCGACTCCGCTGAGCTGTCTGGGTTACGTCCGAGCCGGGCTCGAGTTGGCGGAACAGCTTGCGGCGTCCGGTCTCACGCCGGCCGCGGTGTACACGCCGTTCGGCACCGGCGGTATCTTCGCCGGTACGCTGACCGCGCTTCGTGAACTCGACATCGACTGTCCGGTCGTTGGGATCAGCGTGAATGGTGATGCCGAGCAGTGCCAGGCCAATCTCGACAAGTGGTGGACGGCCATCGGTGAGCTGCTCGACCGCGACCCGGACCGGCCCCGAGGGGCCACCGAAATTCACGACGAGTTTGTGGGCCGCGCCTATGGCGACGCGACCGAGGCCTGTCTCGACGCGATTCTGCTGATGGGAGAAACGGAGGGAATCCTGCTGGACCCGGTCTATTCGGGAAAGGTATTCGCTGCGCTATGCGCGCACCGTCACGAGGGACGGTGGCCGGCAGACCAGACGGTCGTCATGCTGCATTCGGGCGGCACGCCCGCCCTGTTTGCCTACGAGGCCGAATTGCGCGCTCATCTGACCAAGCGAGGTATCGATCTGCCCTGACCACGCCGCGGGTCGGAGCGTTGCGGCGTTACTCGTCCAGAAACGCCAGTTCGGATCGGATGATGAACGCTTCTTCTCGCCGTCGGGTCGCGATGCCTGAGGTCGGCTGCTCCTGTTGCATGTGATCGATGAGGTCGGCGACATCCGGCCAGCGACCCGCTGCGAGCGGCGCCTCCAGCGGCGCCAGCGCGGGGTTGGGCGCGCCCCGGTTGTAGGCCAGAGACAGGAGCGCGGTCTGCACCGACCCGATCGTATTGGGCTGACGCAACGCGCTGAACCGCCCGCCGATCCCACTCCAGTAAGGCTGGGCGGTGAAGGCCATCAGTCCCTCGGCCTGGTCAGCCCCGATACGGACGGACTGCAGCACCGGCTTGGCGCCGCACGCCGACCACCGTTTGCATGGCCGCGAACTGCTCCGCGGTGGTCAAGGGTTCATACAAACCGATGACGCTGGCCTCAGCCTGACCAAGATCGACGCCCGGGTCCAGTGTGACGCCCGAGGCGCCGCCTGGCCAGTACGGCTGTCCGGCGTGGCCTTCCTGTCGATGCACCCAATCCAGGTCGCCGCGAAAGTGGCTGAGCTGCTGCTCAATCGTGCTCATCTGGGGACCGAGGGCAACTTTCAAGTCTGGTCCGAGTGCGTTCCAGGTTGGTTTGTCCACCACTCCGGACTCCGGCAGCGTCGCACCGGCCTGAAACCGTCGAACGGCCACTTCCGTGTCGTCGCCGAACAGGCCGTCCGCCTGCAACCCGTGTCCAGCCTGTGTGAGACCCGCCTGCGCCCGGGCCACGACGCTGCGTAGCCATTCCCGGTCGTCAAGCCCATCGCCGTGTCGTACTGTGACTCGAATCATTCCTGTGCATCCTCGGCGCGACCCAACTCGGCCGCGGCCATCTCTCGCATACGAAACTTCTGGATCTTACCGGTGACCGTCATCGGGAACGAATCGACAATCTTCCAGTATCGCGGAATCTTGAAGGTGGCGATGGTGCCTCGGCAGAACGCCGTCAACCCGTCCGGGTCGAGCTGCGCCTGTGGTTTCGGTTGGACCCAGGCCATGACTTCCTCGCCATACCGGGCCGACGGGACTCCGATGACCTGTGCATCCGCCACGCCAGGATGCGTATAGAGAAATTCCTCGATCTCACGCGGATAGACGTTTTCTCCACCGCGGATGATCATGTCTTTGATGCGTCCGACGATGCTCACATAGCCGTCGTCGTCCATGGTCGCCAGATCGCCGGTGTGCATCCACCGTTCCGAGTCGATCGCGGCGCTCGTGGCCTGGTCGTCATTCCAATATCCGAGCATCACGCTGTAGCCGCGGGTACAGAGTTCGCCCCGCTCGCCGCGAGCGACGATGCGTCCCCCGTCCGGGTCCACGATCTTCACTTCGACGTGCGGGTGCACGGTCCCGACCGTGGCGACCCGTTTCTCCACTGGATCGTCTACCCGCGACTGGGTCGAGACGGGTGATGTTTCCGTCATGCCGTAGCAGATAGTGACCCCCGGCATGTGCATACGTTCGCGCACCTGCGTCATCACCTCGACCGGGCAGGGAGAGCCGGCCATGACCCCGGTGCGCAGCGACGAGAAATCTGTGGTCTCGAAGTCGGGGTGGTCGAGTTGGGCGATGAACATCGTTGGCACCCCATACAGCGAGGTGCATCGTTCGGACTCGATCGTCGCCAGCGTGTGTCCGGCATCGAATGTCTCGCCTGGCGTCACGATGCAGGCGCCATGACTCGTGCAGGCCAGATTGCCGATGACCATGCCGAAGCAGTGATAGAACGGCACCGGTACGCAGACCCGGTCGACTTCGGTATAGCCGAGTACCTCGCCGCAGGAGAATCCGTTGTTCAAGATGTTGTGGTGCGACAACGTGGCCCCTTTCGGGGCGCCGGTGGTACCGGAGGTGTACTGAATGTTGATCGGGTCATCGAACGTCAGGCTGGTCTCTCGGGCGGCCAATTCGGTGTCGCTGATCGCCGCGCCTTCCTCGAGCATTGCGGTCCACTCGTCGTCCAGCACCACCGCATCACCCAGTGTTGGGCAGTCGGGGCGCACCGCGTTGACCATGGCCACGTAGTCGGTCTGACGAAATCCCCGGGACAGGAGGAGCAGACCGAGACCGGACTGATTCAGCGCGTGTCGCAGCTCCTGGGTCTTGTAGGCCGGGTTGACGTTGACCAGAATCGCACCCACCCGGGCGGTGGCGTACTGAATCACGACCCACTCAAACCGGTTCGGTGACCAGAGACCGACGCGGTCGCCCTTCCGTATGCCCCGTGCGAGTAGCGCCTTGGCCAGGGCCGTGGTCGCGTCCCAGAGTTGGGCGTAGGTCGCGCGATAGTCTTGCGCGGGCGCGACCAGCGCCTCCCGTTGTCCAACCCGTGCGACGGTGCGCTTGAGGTTGTTGCCAATCGTCTCGCCCAGTAAGGGAAAGGCACTGGCGCCATGCACGTAGGCGGGTGGCTTCATGACTCAGATGGGGCTATGCCCCACGCCGTGTCGGCGGCCGTGGTCTGCGTGCGCATTCTAGGGTGCAGCCTCCGTGCGGCCGGGGGGTGTCACGGGGGTGTTGCGGAGCAACAGGTCGAGTTCTTCAGGGTGTCCGGTCCGTGCCAACGCCTCCCGCCGTTCCAGTTGTCCCAGTTGCACGAGTCGGGCGAGCGATTCCTCGAACGTGAACGACCCATGCCGGCGGGTGATGGTGATCTCCTGGTGCAGGTGCTGTACCTGGTTCTTCCGAATATGTTGTCGCGCGCCGTAGCCGACCATCAGCAGCTCGGCGGCCGGCACCCGACCGCCGCCGATGCGTGGGAGCAAGGTCTGCGTATAGACGGCGGCCAGCGCCATCGAGAGTTCCTGCCGGATGGTTCCCTGCCGTTCCAAAGGAAACGAGTCCGCGATCCGCGCCACCGTGGAGGCCACGTCGTTCGTATGCAGGGTCGAGAAGACCAAGTGCCCCGTTTCGCCTGCCGCCAACGCGATCTGCATGGTCTCGGTGTCGCGCATTTCGCCGATGACCAGCACGTCCGGCGCCTGACGGAGGGTCGACCGAAGCGCGGTTGGGAAGTCTGAGACATCCAACCCCACTTCCACCTGTTCGACCACGCTGTTGACGTGCGGATGTTCGTATTCGATCGGGTCCTCGATCGTCACGATGTGCTTCGCATCCCGTTGGTTGATCACGTCGACCAGCGCTGCGAGTGTGGTCGATTTTCCGGACCCGGTTGGACCACCGATCAGGACCAGTCCGAATGGGAGGCTCGCGAGCTGCTCCACATTCGGCGGCAGGTCCAGCTCGGAGAGCGCTGGCGGCCGTGCTGGCAACGCCCTGACCGCGGCCGCCGCGCGACCTCGCTCGCGGTGCAGGTTGAGGCGAAACCGACCGAGGTTGGCGACGGCCAGTGACGCGTCGGCCGGGTCGCCCTGTTGATAGCGGCGCGCCGCGACGGCGGGCAGGGCGCCGAGCACCGCCGTCTCGATGTCGGTACCGTCAAGTGGGCCTTCCGGTAGCCCGGTGATCGTGCCGTCCACCCGGATCGAGGCCGGAAGCCCGGCCACCAGCAGCAAGTCGCTGGCGCCACGCGCGACCATGATGCGGAGCCATCCCTCCAGCCGCGACGAGCCGCGGGGCGCATCGTCGCTCCACGCGTTCAACTCACCCGCGAGCCTGTCGACGTCGGGGGTGTTCGTCATCGGTCGTGGTCGTGGTCGTCGCTATCCGAGCGTCTTCATTGGCGGTCAGGCTCGGTCCGCGCCTCGCGCCTGGTCACTGGTCGTAGGATATTTCTACGTACCCGTCCCGCGGCGTCCATTGGATTCTCCGAGCCGGGAGGTCCGAGTCGTCACCGCGTTGGTTCACGTAGACGAGCACCTCGTCGTAGTCGTCCTTGATCGGTTCGACCAGGGCGCGCGCGATCGTCTCAGCCTGCGACGGATCCTCGGCCTCTACTTCGATCACGAACGCGCCATGGGCTGTGGCCATGTTCCGGATGTGCCAACGCTCGTTGATCAGGAGTGGCTCGTCCGCGCGTGTTGGCGCACTGATTTTGGTAGCCGACGCATCGGGGACCATCGCGTCCGCGTCCGGTTCTCCTCGCAGTGTCCAGTTGAAGGCTGCGAGGGCAACCACACATGCGACCAGTCCCAACCGGACCGTCCACCCCAAATTGAGACTGGCCATCAGATGGCCGCAGAATAGCATGCGCCCGAATGCATGCGCGGTCCCTGGATGCATGCGCGGCACCCGGATGGTGTCCACGCCGCCGGAGGAGGCTGAATCAGAGATGCAGGTTGCCCCGGCCTGGTCCCACGAACGCGTACAACGTCATCCCGGCCGCCGATGCCATCTCGACGGCGAGGCTCGATGCCGCGCCGACCGAGACCATCACGGGAATCGCTGCCTTCAGCGCCTTCTGCACCAGTTCGAACCCGGCTCGGCCGCTGACGACCAAGATGCGGTCATCGAGCGAGGTGGCCCCGTCGAGGACCGCACGCCCTATCACCTTGTCCACGGCGTTGTGGCGGCCGATATCTTCGCGCACGCTGAGCAGCTCGCCTTCTACGGAGAAGAGCCCCGCTGCGTGGATTCCCCCGGTAGCTTCGAAGAGCGCCTGGTGCGGTCGCATCCGATCTGGCAGCTGCGCCAGGAGCTCGGTCGCGACCTCGATACTGGCGATGGACGGCAGGGACTGCTCGAGATCCTCGAGACTCTCTTTGCCGCACACGCCGCACGCCGCCGTCGCCCGAAAGTCGCGCTGTGCGCGCTCGATGTCGGCCGTGTCAGCCGAGTCCCGCAGCTCGACCAGTACCCGGTCCCCAGCCCCGACCTTCCCCTCCGCCAGTGCCTCTGGCGTCACCTGACTCGATGCCGGTTCCGTCCGAATCGCGATCACCTGGTCGGCCTGGGTGACGACGCCCTCCGCGAATAGGAATCCGGCGGCCAGCTCTTCGTCATGCCCCGGCGTGCGCATGGTGATGACGAGCGGTCGTCCGTTCACGCGAATTTCGAGCGGAGCTTCGACCGCGACGGCGTCCGTGTCGAGCGCGCCGCCTGGCTTGCGCACCTGCACGCGACGGACGCCGGGGTGGGGTTGAGCGGTGGGGGTGGCAACCATGGATGGAATTCTAGCAGCCGTCAGGCCGGCCGTTCCGTCATGCTTTCGCAGCCGCCAGAGCCGTCTCCACCGTGCCGACCTCCTCGTTCCCCTTGTGCTACTGTAGGCGCGAGATGTCCATCTCGCGACGCACATTTATTAAGGCCTCCGTGGGCGGCGCGGTCGGCGTCAGCGCCCTCGGTTTCGATCCGTCACCGGTCTACGCGGCGGTGCGTCAGCTCAAGATTCGTAACGCTCGCGAGTACAAGACGGTCTGCCCTTACTGCGCCGTCGGGTGCGGGACCATTGCCTATACCCATGGCAGCGGCGGGCTGAATACCACGAACACGGTCATTCACGTCGAGGGCGACCCCGACAACCCGATCAATGGCGGCACGCTCTGTCCAAAAGGCGCGTCCCAGATGCAGCTCGCCATCAGTCCGCGGCTGCGCAAGAGTCCAATGTATCGGGCGGCGGGAGCCGACGAGTGGCAAGAAGTCGACTGGGACTTCGCCATGGACTGGTTCGCGCGCAAGTTCAAGGAGTCGCGCGACAAGACGTTTGTCGAGCGAGACGGTCAGGGACGCACCGTCAACCGCACCGACGGGATTGCCTGGGTCGGGAGCGCCACGGTCGCCAACGAAGACGCGTATCTGATTACGAAGACGATGCGTGCGATGGGGCTGACCTACATAGACCATCAGGCCCGCATTTGACACAGCCCCACGGTGGCCAGTCTGGCCGCCACGTTCGGACGGGGCGCGATGACCAATCACTGGAAAGACATCAAGAACGCCGATGTCGTCCTGGTGATGGGGGCGAACCCAGCCGAAAACCATCCGTGCGGGTTCAAGTGGGCGCTCGAAGCACGCGACGAGAACAACGCGACGCTGGTCACGATTGATCCACGCTTCACGCGGACCTCGGCCGTAGCCGACAAGCATATGCAGATCCGGCCCGGGTCTGATATCGCCGTGCTCGGCGGGCTGATTCGGTACATGCTCGCCAACGACCTGCATCACGCCGACTATGTACGGGCGCATACCAACGCGTCGTTTCTGGTCAGTGGCGACTTCGGGTTCGAGGATGGGCTGTTTTCCGGGTTCGACGAGGCGGCGAGCGCCTACGACAAGACGTCGTGGAGCTATCAGCGCGACGCCGATGGGTTCGTACGCCGCGATCCGACCCTCGAGGATCCCCGTTGCGCGTTTCAGCTCCTCAAACAGCACTACGAGCGCTACACGCCGGAGATGGTGGCGCAGATTGCCGGTTGTTCCGCGGAGAAGTTCCTGGAGATGGCCGACATCATCTGCTCGACCGGTCGCGCGGATCGTGTCGGCACCATCATGTATGCGGTCGGCTGGACCATGCATACGGTTGGCAGTCAGATCATTCGGACGGGGGCCATTGTCCAACTCCTGCTCGGCAACATCGGCCGGCCCGGCGGCGGTATCAACGCACTGCGTGGACATGCCAATGTGCAGGGGGCCACGGACCACGCCATCGTGGCCGGCATCCTCCCTGGTTACCTGAAGGTCCCCACGCCTGAGCAGGCGACACTCCGCGACCATCTCGATGCGTCAACGCCCAAACCGTTGGTGTCGGATACGGTGAACTACTGGGGCAACTACCCGAAATTTCTCGTCTCGCAGCTCAAGGCCTGGTTCGGCGACCACGCCACCGCCGCCAACGAGTTCGGCTATCAGTACCTTGGGAAGCAGGACGGTGATGCGACCTGGCTGTCTATTTGGGATCAGGTGAAACAGGGCGACGTCGAGGGGTTCATCGCGCTCGGGTTCAATCCGTTGCTGGCCGGTCCCGATGTGCCACGCCTGCTCGAGTCGATGTCCCAGCTGAAGTGGAAGGCGGTCATCGACCCGTTCATGCTCGACACGGCCGAGTTCTGGCGCGCGCCCGGGATGAATCCGGCCGAGGTGCAGACCGAGGTCATGTATATGCCGACCACTCACTGGATCGAGCGTGACGGCTCGTTCACCAACAGTGGGCGGTGGGCGCAGTGGAAAGAGAAGGCCATCGACCCGCCGGACGGCGTGCGGTCCGATACCTACGTCCTCTCGGAGCTGTTCTGGCGGGTGAAGGAGCTGTACAAGCAGGACGGCGACGACGCGGTCTACAACGAACCCATTCAGAATCTGACCTGGGACTACCTGAATCCCCGCGAGCCGACCCTGGCGGAACTCGCGAAGGAGATCAACGGGTATGACCGGGCCACCGGCCAACTGCTGTCCTCATTTGGCCAGCTCCAGGATGACGGCGGTACGAGTGCCGGGAACTGGATCTACGCCGGCAGCTACACCGAAGCGGGCAATCAGATGGCCCGTCGGGGGACCGACGACCCAACCGGGCTTGGGATGCACCACGACTGGGCGTGGAGCTGGCCGCTGAACCGCCGTGTCCTGTACAACAGGGCGTCGGCCGATGCGGAGGGGCGACCCTGGGATCAGGACCGGGCTGGGATCGCCTGGAACGGTCAGCGCTGGATAGGCGATGTGCCCGACTACGGCGCGACCACCCCTCCTGATGCAGCCGGGGCGTTCATCATGACCGAGGAGGGGGTGGCGCGCCTGTTTAGTAACCACCTGGCCGACGGCCCCTTTTCCGAGCACTACGAGCCGGTGGAGAGCCCCACGACCAACGCGTTGCACGACTCCGTGGCGGTGAATCCGATCATCAACTGGTACGACGGGGTGCGGGAGACGCTGGCCACTGAGGGCGATGACTTTCCCTACGCGTGCACCGTCTACCGGGTCGTGGAACACGAGCACTTCGTGACCCGTAACGTGCCGCTGCTGGTCGAGGCCATGCCAGATTTCTTTGTCGAAGTGCCCGAGGGGCTGGCGGCCGAGAAGGGGATCGAGAACGGCGGACGGGCCCGGGTTTGGTCCAAGCGGGGCGAGGTGGAGGGTGTTGCGATCGTTACCAAGCGAATCAAGCCGCTGCTCGTCAATGGACAGACAGTCTGGACGGTTGGCATTCCGGTCCACTGGGGATTCGTGGGCATCACCCAGGGCTCGATGGCCAATCTGTTGACACCCTATGTGGGCGACGCCAACACGCGCTGTCCCGAGTTCAAAGCATTTCTCGTGAACATCGAACGAGCCGAGCCCCGCACGACATAAAAATGACCATTCTCCGAGAAGCAGCCAGCCGGCGGCGATGTGGGCCGCTGCCGGAAGACCGCTCGTCCCAGATGCCGGTGACGGCCAAGGCGCGCAACTGCGCGCCTCGCGGGCGCGGAGCGGGGCTCGTGGGGTCCCCGCGCAGCGCCCGCGGGGGTTCGGGGCAAAGCCCCGTCTAAGTTATGCCAGACACTCTTGCCATCAAACGTATGTCAGCGACACCAAGCGCGCTGATTCCACTCAATTCGCTCCGGTCGGGCGGACCGGTGTATTCGAAACTCGTCGACATTTCGAAGTGCATCGGCTGCAAGGGCTGCGAGGTGGCGTGCAAGGAGTGGAATGACCTGAAGGTCGAGCAGACCACCAATTTCGGCAGCTTTCAGAGCCACAAGGACTTGTCGTCGAACACGTGGCTGTTGATGCGCTTCAACGAGGTCGAAGTTGGCGACGACGACCTGAGCTGGATGATCAAGAAGGACGCCTGTCTCCACTGCGAGGAGCCTGGCTGCCTGTTTTCGTGCCCGGCGCCGGGCGCGATTGTCCAGTACCAGAACGGCATCGTCGACTTCAATCAGGACAACTGCATCGGGTGTCAGTACTGCGTCTCCGGGTGTCCCTTCGACATCCCGCGGTTCGACAAGGAGACCAAGACTGTCGCCAAGTGCAACATGTGCATCGACCGCGTCGAGTCGGGCCTCGAGCCGGCGTGCGTGAAAACCTGCCCGACCAACGCCATCGAGTGGGGCATCAAGGAAGACATGCTGGCGCTGGCCGAGAAGAAGGTGGACAGGCTGAACGAGCGCGGCTACGAACATGCGGCTCTCTACAACCCGGGAGGGGTCGGCGGCACGCACATGATGTATGTCGTCCCACACGGAGACCGGCTCGAGGATTACAGCCTGCCGGCGCACCCGACGGCCAGCCCCGGGCAGCTGCGAGGGTTGAATGTGTTGCAGCGCATCGGGTCGTATCTGCTCGGGTTTGGCGTGATTGCTACCGTCGTCCATTTCCTCGCCGTTGGCCCTGAGAGACCCGAGGAGCACGCCTGATGACGACGCCCCTCATCCATCGGTTCTCCTTCCTTGAGCGGATCGTGCACTGGGTGGTTGGTGTCACCTTCGTGGTGCTGTTGGGCACCGGGCTCGCCTTTGCGTACCCATCTCTGTTCTGGCTCACGACCCTTCTCGGCGGGGGAGCCGCCGCTCGGGTGTTGCATCCGCAGATCGGCGCGCTGTTCGGCGTGGGGATGCTGTTCATGTTCGGGCTCTGGGTCCGCGACATGTTCCTTGATGGGAAGGACCGGGAGTGGCTTGGGGCGATCAGGCACTACGCAACGCACGACCGCGACAAGGTGCCGCCGGCGGGTAAATACAACGCGGGGCAGAAGCTGTTTTTCTGGGTGCAGAGCCTGCTCGGCATCGTGTTCGTCGTGTCCGGTGGGTTGATGTGGTTCCCTGAGTCGTTCGGCGCCGCGTGGCTCAACACGGCGCGGTTGCTGCACTACTCCGCGACCCTTGGCGGTGGTCTCTTTTTGATCGTGCACGTCTATCTGGGTACCGTGGCCTACCCCGGCACCGCACGCGGGATGATCGAGGGGAAGGTCACGCCGGCCTGGGCGAAACTGCATCATTCACGCTGGTCCGGCGATCGGGTCGATCGGTGACCCCAGGGCGTCGGCAGCGCGTGGACGTCGATCCGCGCTGGCACTCCCGCGCGCGCCGGGCTCGCACATTGATCGCCGACCGGCCACACACGGCGCCTCTCCTGCAGTTCTACCTGTCTATTCTTGAGCTCCAAACCGTCGTGTGCGCGGCCATCGACGTGTCGCCATGGACGAGGACGGTCGAAACACCCGACGGCGAGGGCGGGCCGAGGCTCCAGCTCGAGCGGCTACCGCTCGACACGCTGTCCGTCGATTTTTCGGCGTTTTGCCGCGCGATACCGAAGACGGCTCCAGAGCCGGTGCGTCACGCGGCGGGCGCGCTAGCCGGTGCGGCGACCGAGCCGCGGGCGCACCTGCTGCTGTCGATGCTGACAGGGGAAGACCTTGCCCCGCTTGCCGACGCATTCGGGTGCGAGATCGCGCCGCTCGCCTTTCTGCCCCGCGCCTTTCTTTCTCCGATTGCGGAAACGCTCTCCGCGCTGGCGCCCGCTGGCGCGACTGGGACCGCGTCGGTGTGCCCGCAGTGTGGGTGGCCTCCGCTGGTGTCTCGGCTAGAGGATGAGCCTCACGCGGAGGGTGTCCGTCGCCTGCTCTGCGCGTTCTGCGCGGCTGACTGGACGTTCCCGAGGGCGGTCTGCCCAGCCTGCGGCGTGTCCGGAGAGTCCGGCCTGGAGTTTCACGTCGATGAGGGGCTCGCGCACATGCGCATTGAAGCCTGCAAGACCTGCCGTCGCTATCTCAAGTCGGTCGATCGACGGGTGCTCGGTTTCGCCGAGCCGCTCGTCGACGATCTCGCCACGCCCGAACTCGACCTGTGGGCCACCGAGCAGGGGCTCGACAAGATCGCACCGAATCTTCTGGGGCTGTGACGCCGCCGCGGCGGCGCTGCGACTAGCGTTGTCCGTCCCTCCGAACGTGCACGTCACGGCGGATGACGGACCTGCCGGCTAGACCCATTCGCCATCAGTCATCAGTCATCAGTTTGGGGGCGACCCCTGGCGCCGTGTGGCTTACGGGGTGTCGCTCGGGTCGTCTTCCAGGACCACCGCGGTGCCGTAGGCGAGCAGTTCGGCTGCCGCGCCCATGATCATCGAGGTGGAGAAGCGTACGGAGATGATGCCGTTTGCCCCGAGGCCGGTCGCTTCCTCGACCATGCGGTCGAGGGCCTGCTCCCGCGACTCGCCAAGCAGTTTGGTGTACTCGGCGACTTCACCCCCGACGATATTGCGGAACACCGCCATGATGTCCTTGCCGATGTGCCTGGTGCGGATCGTGTTGCCGCGCACCAGACCCAACGTGCGCACGATCCGCTTTCGGCTGACCCGGTTGGCCGTCACCACGATCATTTACGCACCTCACGGTACCGGTCAGTTTGCATGGCGTTCCGTCGGTCCAGAAACACGCTGACCAGGATGAAGCTGACGCCCGAGACCCCGCCAACGAGGAGCACACGCTCGAAGAGGTTGTCGGCATCTTGCCAGGTTTCCCACAGGCCAAAGCCGACAACGACCACGATCCAGGCGGTCAAGAGCCGCCAGCCCAGACCCCGTAGGAGCCGACTGGTCCTCGTGCGCGGCGTCTCGGACCACTCCTCGTCCCGTGGCAGTTCGAACGTTGAGGACATGGTCGCGTCTCGCATCGAGGTCAGCTCGTCCAGCAACGCGCGGCAGGAGACGCAGCCCTCGAGGTGCACGCGCACGCGCTGTTCGTCACCCTGGACGAGTGCTCGGTCAAGATAGCCGGACAGGAACGTCTCGTCGAACGTTCGCCCGCATAGGTCAGGCATGACGCCCTCCTTCTTCGAGCCGCGCGCGTAGCTGGCGCCGGGCTCCATGTAGTCGAGACATGACGGTGCCGATCGGAATTCCCAGTACCTGGGCGATGTCGTTGTATGCAAGATCGTGAAAGTCGCGCAGCACGATGATCTCGCGTTTCTCTGCTGGTAGTTTGGCCAAGGCCCGCCAGACCTCCTCTCGAAGCTGCTGACGTCGCAGGTCGGCCTCCGGACTGGGCCCAGAGGACACCAACTGGCTCGTCAGGCTGTCGGCGTCCCGCGCCGAGTCGCCGGGTCGCCGTTTTCGGCGACGCCACAGGTCGCGCACCTGGTTGTGTACGATGGTGAACAACCACGGTTGGACCCGTCGCTCGCTGTCGAAGCTGCCGAGCGTGGTGAAGAAGCGGAGCATCGCGTCCTGGGTCACATCCATCGCATCGTCCCGATTGCTCAGCATCTGGAGCGCGAGCAGGTAAGCCGGCTGTCGATACCGTTGGGCCAAGGTCTCCCGGGCGTCGCGGTCTCCGGTCCGGGCCAGGGTCACAAGCTCGCTGTCTGAGTCGGCGGCGGTGCTCGGGTGCCCTGCCTGCGCTTGACGTTCGGCCATGCCTTCGTTCACTACCCTCTTCTACGTCACGGCGCGACGGATTATTCGCGCTGATGGACCACCGTGCCAGAGGCGCGGGCCCGACCGGTCAATTCGCGCGACGTTCGGAGATGTTTGGCCGGCCCGAAAGGGGTCTCCGAAGGCGTCCGGTGGGGGGCTTGCACCGAATTGCATTCCTACCAGCGCTCTGTATGTCCCAGGATTGCACCCCAATTGATCCCTGGGTCTGTCGAAACCAGGGGGGACGTTCCGATATACCTCTGTGATGCTTTGGTTCTTCAACGGCTCTACCGGCCCGCCACGCTTTATCGGGATTCACTGCGACCAGCGTCCCGCGGACTGCCAGCTTGTCGTGCTGTATCCGGATGGCTCCGAAGAGACCGAACACTTCGAGGATTCGCACACGTTGTTGGACGCCGCCAAGAAGCTGGGCAAAGACCTGAGCAGTCTCGGCTGGGCGCCCTGCTCCACCGCGAGTGGCGTTGCCCGCCGAGAAAGCTAGCGCTCGGTCAGCGGACCCGCCGCTCCAGTCCCCGGTCTACCAAGGAATCGCACCACCAGCACCGTGATGTCGTCGTTCTGGGGTTCGCCCACCGTGAACTCTCGCACGGCCGCTAGCACGAGTGCGACCAGCTCCTCCGGACCCGTGTTTGGCGCCGCCGCCTTGACACACGCGAGAATTCGGTCGTCGCCGAACTCTTCGCCGTCCACACTCAACGCCTCAGAGACGCCGTCACTGAAGGTGACCAAGATGTCGTCGGGGTGCAACGAGACCACCCCCTGCTCGTACTCCGCCTCGGGGAACAGGCCCACAATGAGCCCGCCGGTGGTGAGGCGCTGGACGCCGGCTGGCCCGATCAGGAACGGCGCGTTGTGGCCCGCGTTGCAGTATGTCAGCTCGCCGGTCGGTGACAGGACGCCATAGAACAGCGTGACGAACCGGGCAGAGAGTTGCTTGTGTACGAGCGTCTGGTTAATAGCGGCGACGGCCGAACACGGGTCATTGTCGGGCGCTCGATGGGCAAAGATCTCCTGGACTCTGGCTCCCAGGAGTCCCGCCGCCGCTCCCTTGCCGCTTACATCGCCCACCACGAATCCGAAGCTGCCCTGCAGGTCTACGTAGTCGTAGAAGTCTCCGCCGATCGACAGGCACGGGAGCATCTCGGCCCACGCATCGAAGTAGTCGCTGGCCAGGGGCGCCGCCGGTAGGAGCGCCTGCTGAAACTCGTATGCGTGCAGCATTTCACGATCGAGCCGTGATTTCTCCTGGCTCTCCCGGTAGAGCCGCGAGCGTCTCCAGGACGTGTTGTGTCTGCTGGGAACTGAGCGACCCGGTCTCCCGACTGTCCAGGTAGAGAACCCCGATCCGGTGCACGGCGTCGTGCTGTGCTTGGTGTATCGATTCGTTCGCTCCCGCCTCGGTGTAGCGCACCAGGCGGAGTGGCACGCATTACACCGTGCGAATGCCCAGCTGAACGGTCCCCGCATGCGCGTCGGCGTACAACTCGTCGCGGAGATCAGCGACCAGCAGTGGCTCACCCGTGGCGAACACCTGTCGGGGAATTTTCTGGCTGGTCTTGAAAGTTCCGTCCGGCAGAGGCGCCTGGCTGCGTCCACACCCCACGGTGAACTCGAGGGTTCCAGATGGCGCGACCAGCATGATGAAGCCCCGCTCGGCCCCACTCAGGGTGATGGCATAGTCGATGACCATTGCCAGCACCTGATCGAGTACCGTGGCGGTGCCAAGCGCTCGCAGCCCCTCCAGCAGCGTCGCGGTTTGGCGGAGGTCTCCGATCGCTGAGGTGGTGGCGCGCGTCGATGCGGACGGCGTCTCGCCGACGAGAAATCTCAGGTTCGCATGTCGGCCGATGCGGATCTGATCCCCGTGTCCGAGCACGCGCTCCGACACCGTCTCATCGTTGACAAAGATCCCCGCGCGCGATCCGAGGTCCCGAAGCACAAAGCGGTCACCGGTCTTGACGATTTCTGCGTGCTGTCGCGAGACTTACGCACCGTCCAGGATCAGCGTGTTGCTGTGGCTACGACCGATGGTGAGGCGATCTTCACCCAGGGCCAGGACACGGGTCCCACCGGTCTGGTCCGCAATTTCAAGCCGTGCCCCTGTCATTGTCGAATGAACAGGGATTATACCTGCGCGCTGGGGCGAGCTCGGGCCGGTGCCGTGCGCTCCGTTGAACGGTACCCGTCGGGACGGTCGACGCGTAGGTTGCGAACCGCCGGCTGCACACCGTTTCTTGGCAGAGCCGGTCAGGGACAGAGGGTCAGGGCACTTTCACCGTGGGCGCTAGGGCCCGGCGCGTGGAGGGCAGATGTAGTGCGCCCCGGTGACCTGAGTGCCCCCGTCACAACGCCCACGCGTGATCCACACCGCCTCGGAGTGGTGGTTCTGCACGATCCACTCGTACTCCTGAATGAACCACAGTGCCTGCGACGACAGAATGACCTGCTCGTCGCTGAAGAAGACCGTCGAGTAGACATCCCAGAAGTCACCGTACCCGTACTGGATGTCGTTGGCGACCAGATAGTAAGCCAGTTCTTGGCGGTTGTTCACCGGAGGATCACGCACGAAATCGGCTAGCAGGGTGGCATGACCCCACAAGGCCACCACGGCCCAGCAACCGACGACCCCGAGTGTGAATCGACGAATCAGCGGGCGTCTTTCGATGACCGCGTGGTACCCGACGATCCCAACCAGTCCGAGCACCGTCAGCAACGTGTACCGCATGGTCGTGGGGTTGATCCGCCCACATTGCGAAAGCACGTAGACGGCGCTCGACTGGGCGCCGATCAGTATCAGATACGTTGCGAACTTCAGGCGCGGGTCCCAGGGGAGCGCGTGCCCGCGACACGCAGACCAGACGATGCGCCCCGCCGCGAGCAGCAGGGAACCGCCGAGGAGGAGCCACAGGCCGTTGACACCTTGGGTGCCGAGGCTCGGGATGGAGAAATCGACCAGAGGCACGCGACGGCCGCCCATCATCGTCGAGAGAAACGGGCCGGCGAAGTCCGCCAGATTCCCCGGCAACGACCCGGCTTCGAAACAGAACCGGTCCAGGAGCAGGTCTGCATTGAGCGCGGTGTTGTCCGACGTGGAAATCGGGAGATAGTCGTAGGCGCCGGAGGTCGCCGGACCCCACGCCGTGCCCACCTGCGCCCGGATTATCCCGATGCCTTGCCACACGGCGGTGAACCCCACGGTCGCCAGCAGCTTCCGCCGTATCCCCTCGGTCGTGAGCAGCGAACGGTCCAGCAGTTCGACGAGCACCAAGGCTCCAAGCGCGTAGGCGGTAAATACGCGTTGCAGGAAGCCGAAGGCCAGAATCGTGCCGAACAGCAAGGGCCGGCGGCGGGTCACCCACAGCAGTAGCGCGACGAATAGCGGCTCGACCTGTCCGCCACTCGCCTCCAGGAAGTAGGCCGTCGTGCCGGGAGGGGCCAGGATGAACAGGCTGGCCACCACGAGTCCCAGCGCGGGGCGCAGGCCCAGCTCCCGTTCGAGGAGGGCGATCAACAGCACCGCTAGCAGGATGTTGATCACCAGCAGGGGGAGTTTCAGTGCGAGGACGGAGGGGCCGAACAGCCAGAACAGCGGGGCCGCAAGCCAGGCTTCGACGGCGAGTTGATAGTCCTGACCGTAGGTGAAGACCGGCAATGCGCGCCCGTCGCTGAGGTGTTTCGCCATCAATCCGACGATCGCCTGATCAGAATCGAACACGGCGTCGAAGAAAACGAACACGGCGCTGCGGAGCAGCACGAGCGTGACGGCCAGAGCGAAGACGACCGCCCGCTCCTGGCCTGCGGTAACACCACGCGGCCACCGCGGAACACTCGGTGGACTCGGGTGCGGTCGCGGGGTATCCTCCGGTCGCGCCGTTCGATACGGAGGCTGGTCGTCGGCCAAGGACACGCCCAGGATGCTATCCGATCAGGCACACCGCATGGGAGAGCGAATTTGGATGGGTGCGGCGGGGGTCCTGGCGCTGGGCGTCTTCGTCCCGCTGATGGCGCCCGACATGGGCCTGGGCCTCGCTCAGGCAGACCCACCCGTCCCCCTGGACCCCGCGGTCCGTCTGCTGGTCGGCCCCGGACTCGGGGCGCCCGGAGGCCCCGGCTGGTTGGGGTCAACGCTGCTGGCGCGTCTGGCGTTGCTGCTGCCGGTGGGCACTCCGTCCGCGCGTCTGGCCGTTCTCGCCCTCGCTGCTGGCGGGATAGCCACGCTTCTCACCTTCGCGTTGTACCGTCGACTCGCGCTCACCCGCCCGTCCGCGCTTCTTGGGTCGGTTGTCGCCGCCGCCGGCCCGACGACCTTGGCGCTGGTCACGACCGGTAGCGCTGACGCGCTCCTGGTGCCGCTCGTGCCGGGGATCCTGCTGTGCGGGCTGTGGTGGACCGACACCGGTCGTCTGTCGGCGCTTTGTACCTTGTCGGTCCTGATGGCGGTGGCCGTCGGCAGCTATCCTGCCCTCGGCGTCATGTGCGGCGCGGTCGCCTTGTGCCTCACGCGTCCAGATTCTGCAGCTCGTTCCCGTCGGCTGCTGCCGATTGCGCTGGTTGCCATGGCCGTCGGCGCGCTTCATCGCGCGGCTGCGGCCGGGCTGACGTGGCGGGTGGCCACCGAGTCCCTCACGGTGGCTGCCGGCGATCCTGTGACGGCATGGTCCTGGACGGTTCCGTTCGGCGCGTTCCGCGTCGATGGGATGGCGGACCGGCTCTCCACGCTGGCGTCCGCGACCGTCGGAGAGCTTGGGGTACCTGCGGCGTTGCTCGCGCTGGTCGCGGTGGCCCTGCTCGCTCGGCGCGCAGATGGTCGCAGCCTGGTCTGGGCCTGGGTGGCGTCGCTGGTCGCGGTGGCCGTGTGGATTCCGTCGACGTCCTCGGATGGACCGCGCGTCGTTACCGCGCTGTCCTGGCTGCTGGCGGGCCTGGGCCTCGACTGGATCTGGCGCTCGAGTGAGGGGCGACGTGCGCACATCAGTGCAGTCGCCGTGGCGATCTTCCTCGTGATCGCCGCGACATCAACGGTGAGGAGTGCTCGGCCGTGGCACGCGGGATTGGCGGCCGCCACCCATGTCGACCGGTTGCTGGCGGCGGAAACGGCTGACCGCCCCACAGTCGTGGCTGAGCGGCCGGTCCTCGACCGCGCGCACGCCGGAGACCCGTCCCGACGCATGACCCGGATACCGCTGGCGCGTCCGGCCGTCAAGCCGTTGTATGACGCCGGTCGACCGCTGCTGGCGTTCGACAGAGCCCGTGGCGTGCTGGAGCATTTCGGCGCGCAGTTTCACACCGTGCCAGTCCGTGCGCAGGATGCATCGCTTCCACAACTCCTGGGCGCACTCCCGCGTGGTTCGATCGTCGCGGCGGCGGGCGGACCGGGACTCAGCTATGCAGTATCCCCCGACATGGGGCCGTTATTCGCGGCCGTCGGCGGGTCGACGGCACTGTTCGGGCAGAGCCCGGGGTTCTACGCAGTGGTCGGGGTGAGCCGACGCGGCGGGCCCGCGCTTGAGCAGTATTCCACCGACGCCGCGGCGATTGGACTCACGGTCGGTGAAGAGGTGGGCGGTTTCCCCGTGCGCATGATGGCGTCGCTTCGTGTCCTGAGCGACCGGTCGGGGGCGCACGTCGAGCTCAACGGAGAGATCGTGGCCCAGTCGACCGCGGGCCTCGCGCTCGTCGCCATCACGCCGGACGGTCGGTTGCTGATCGCACTGGGCGACGAACTCGATGATGGGGATGAGCTCATGTTGTCCGGTGTGGACCCGCCAGTGAGCCGATTGGTTGGGTGGGAGCCATGCCTGACGCTGCCGGTTGGCGAGTGGGTCGACGTGCGTGCAGCCGCGCTCGCCGGCGGAGTCGCCGGCTGGCTGAGCGCCCCCGGAGACCGGCTGACGATGTATGCGACGGCCCGTCGCGACCGGCCCGTCGGTCTCTGGCCTAGCGCGGCGGAGGAGGTCGGCGCTGACACCGCCACGACACAGGCGCGCTATCGTCTCGCGTCGGAGGACGATCGGGCCGAGCTACAACGTCACTTGGGTCGTGACCAACCACCCGAGGGTGTGGAGTGGTCGGCGGCGGCCGTCGTGCAGCGCGTGCACGTCGCTCGCCCCGGGGCGATCTCGGTCGAATTCGGAGAGGTGCCGACGCAGGCGTATGCCCTGTATGAGTCGGCGGAGCTAGCCCATGCCGGGCTGGAGCTGTGTGGCACGCTCAGCGGGGAACCTCTTTTTGTTTCCGAAGGGCCGTCGGTGGAGACGGTGGAGCTGGCCCAGCTCGACACAATTGGTTGGGGGTGGCATGACCTTGAGGGAGACGGCACCGGGTCGTATCGGTGGTCGGATGGAGCCGAGAGCGGACTGCTGCTCCAGCTCAATCGCCGTGGCCAGATCCGCATCGAGGTCGACGCCTCGGCTGTTGCCGCCGACCTGGGTGCCGCCGACCCGAGTGAAGATGAGGTGACGCTCATGCTTCTGGTCAACGGGCGCGAGGTCGCCGACCACCCGATGGCCGGAGGGACGCACACGTATCAGTGGCTCGTGCCGGCCACTCAGTGGAAGTCAGGGATGAACCGCGTCGGATTGCGCGTCTCGTCTGCCGTCACGCCCGCCGCCATCGGCATGAGCGACGACCAACGGTCACTGGGTCTCGCGTTGCGTCGCCTGGATCTGGCACTCGTGGATCCGCTGCCATGAACGTGTTCTTGATCGACGGAACGTACGAGTTGTTCCGCCACTTCTATGCGGTGCCCTCGTCGAGAGACGTCGACGGGCACGAGGTGGGTGCCGTGCGGGGTGTGGTTGGCTCCGTGCTGGGCATGCTCGAAGACGATGTCACACACGTTGGTGTCGCCACCGATCAGGTCGTCGAGTCGTTTCGCAACCAGTTGTGGTCCGGCTACAAGACGGGGGAGGGTATCGAGCCGGCCTTGCACGCTCAGTTTCCCCTGCTGGAGGAGGCATTGGACGCGCTCGGTGTCTGCGTGTGGCCGATGACCGAACTTGAGGCCGACGACGGTCTCGCCTCGGCGGCGACGACCGCAAGCGACGATGCCCGTGTCGAGCAGGTCTTTATCTGTACGCCGGACAAAGATCTCGCGCAGTGTGTGGTCGGCCATCGGATCGTGCAATTCGATCGTCGCGCCGGCGTCATCCGGGATGCCGAGGGCGTGGTGACGAAATTTGGTGTCCCGCCGGAGTCGATTCCCGACTACCTGGCGCTGGTTGGTGACGCGGCCGACGGATTCCCGGGGCTCCGTGGCTGGGGCGCGAAGTCGACCGCCGTGGTCCTTGCCCGGTACGGCCACCTCGAGGCAATCCCCGATGATCCCCTGGCCTGGGACATCACGGTCAGGAGCGCCAGCCGTCTGGCGAAGGAGTTGGCGGCCCACCGCGACCTGGCCGCGCAATTTCGTGACCTGGCCACCCTGCGCACGACGCCGGGGCTGTTCGAGTCGGTTGACGAACTCTGCTGGCACGGCCCGCGGCCCACGTTCTTCGACCTGTGCGCGCGACTCAACGCACCCGCGTATTTCAGGCGAGCGCAGCAGCTCGCCGACTCACGCGCATCGTGATCGGCGTCGCCGCGCGAAGCGTGATGGCGGGGGATCGGCCGAGGTCGTGGGGGCCTGTCGAGTCCAGCCGGCACCGCTGCGCGATGGTGGAGACCACAAGCACCAGCTCCATCATGGCGAAGGTGTTGCCAATGCACTGACGGGGCCCGCCGCCGAACGGGAAGTAGGCGAACGGCGGTCGGTCGACCTCATGTGCCGCGTCGAATCGATCTGGATCGAAGCGCGCAGGGTCTGTCCAGTAGTCCGGGTGTCGGTGGGTCACATACGGGCTGGTCAGCACAATCGATCCGGCCGGAATTCGGAACCCGCCAACCACGTCGTCGGTCATCGGACGGCGAGACACCACCCAGGCCGGCGGATAGAGCCGCATCGATTCCTTCACGACCTGTTCGATATACCCCAGTCGTGGCAGATCGGCGATCGTGGGTGGACGTCCCTCCAGCACCTGGTCCAGCACCTGCTCGACCCGGTGGCGAACCGCCGGATGCGCCCCGAGTAGATGCCATGTCCACCCAAGGGCGATCGCGGTCGTCTCGTGGCCAGCCAGAAAAATGGTCATCACCTCGTCGCGGAGCTGAGCGTCGCTCATTCCCTCGCCGGTCTCTTCGTCGCGCGCCTCCATGAGCATCGACAGCAGATCATCACCGGAGGCAGTGGGCATTCCCGCCGCCACTGCCGAGTGAGTCCGTCGCGCGGCGATGATGTGAAGGATGACATCGTCCAAGGTACGCATGGCGGCTTGCTGCCGACGGTTGGCCCGGCTTGGCCACCACGGGGGCAGAGGGACCACTCTGCTGATGGCCTCGTTCGCGCCGCGCAGCATGATGTGGAGTGCTTGCCCCACCCGGTCGGCTTCCTGGCTCACGTCGGTGCTGAGGAGAGTCTCGCCAACAATGCGCAGTGTCAGACGCATCATGTCGGCGGTGACATTCACTGTCTCTGATGACGAGCGCAGCCATTCGTCGACCAGGTCACCGGCCGCCGACGTCATGGTGTCTCCAAAGCCGGCAATCCGGTCCCGGTGAAAGGCCGGTTGCACGGTCCGCCGCTGGCGTAGCCAATGCGCGCCTTCGCTGGTGAGGAGGCCATTACGGAGAAACACCCGGAGTACCCGGAACCCGCGGGTCCCCTTGTCGTACTGGGTCGCATGATCCTGCAGCACCCGTCGCGCGTCGCGCGGATGGGCCACGAGGAAGAGTGACCGGTTGAGTAGTCGAAAGCGGACGACATCTCCGCAGGTCTCGAACCCCGCCATCAGGAGACCCAACGGGTCTTGCCGGAACCGCGGAAGACTCCCCAACACGCCAGAAGCCGGGTATGTCGGAGCTAGGACGGCCATGAAACCCTAGCTGATGGCTCGATCGTTTCAGTAGGGACTGGTTCGGTGTGACGGGAGTTGACCGTTCTGCCGCGGCTCATCGGCAGAACTGGTCGGACGGAATACCGCCGAAGCAGCGGTTGTTGTCGTACGTGTTTGCGGTACTGCTCGTGCCGCTGCCAGTTGTCGCATCGACAATCTCAGAGTCTGGCCCTGCGAAGATCGTATTCTGCGAAATGACGTTGTCTCGCCCGTCAATAGAAAGGGGCGCGATTGGAACGGTGACATCCGTGAAAATCGAGTTCCCTTGGATGGTGTTGGACCCCGGCCCCGAACCAAGGAGTAACCCGTTCACTAAGGCGATGCCTGCCTCGGCTGGGTCGAGAATAAGGTTGTCGACGATGTTCGAGTTCTTCGTCGGGCTCGTTGGGGTAGAACACCCAAGCCCATTCTGAAAGGCTTGCAGCAACACGGCAACCTGCGTGTCAACGAACGTATTGCCC
>CAWWAF010000049.1:0-27071 GCA_963934795.1 uncultured bacterium | reverse complement strand
CCACCAGAGCCACGCGTCCCGGAACACCGCTCTGCCACGACACGATGTGATGAGAAGCGGGCACGAGCCACGCGGCCACGCCGACGGCCGCGCCCACAAGCGCCAGCACCGCCAGCGCACGCCTGTCGGATACGGCGGAGTTCATGGCAGGTCAAGTGCGTCGATCGCCTACACGCGTGCCACCGGCACCGGGGCCGGTTCGTCCGTCCCTCGACCCGGGAGCGAACCATCGGCGGCCTGTGTGCCCGGCTCAGCCAGCGTCTGGCGATCGTAGGCGTCGAGCAACTCCCGGATGTAATAGGTGGGCTTCCCTTGGGACTCGTGATACGTCCGCGCCTGCATCTCCGCCAGCAGCCCCAGGGTCAACAGCTGCAAGCCCGTGAACAGCAGCAAGATCCCGAAGAGCAACAATGGGCGGTCACCGATCGACTGCCCCTCGAACAGCCGCACATAGGCGAGCCATCCCGTGACCAGTGTGCCGGCGGTCCCCATCATCAGTCCGATGAGTCCGAAAATATGAAGCGGTCGAGTCGAGTAGCTCAACAGGAACTTTACGGTCGCGAGATCGAGAATCACGCGAACAGTGCGCGAAATGCCGTATTTCGACGTGCCGTGCGTGCGCGGGCGATGGTTCACAACCACCTCCGCGACCCGGACTCCCTGTTCGCTGGCAATGGCCGGGATGAAGCGGTGCATCTCACCGTACAACCGCAGCGACTTCACCACATCGCAGCGAAAGATCTTCAGGGAACACCCGTAGTCATGCAGTCGCACGCCGGTCGCACGGGAGATCAGCGCATTGGCGAGCACTGACGGCAGTCGACGAGAGAGCCACGCGTCCTTCCGGTCCTTCCGCCACCCGCAGACGATGTCGTAGCCCTCTTCGAGCTTCTCGACCATCCGCGGAATGTCGCGCAGGTCGTTCTGCAGGTCACCATCGGCGGTGACAATGAGACGTCCCCTGGCTCTCGCAAAGCCGGCGCTGAACGCGGCGGTCTGACCAAAATTCCGACGCAGGCGGACAACACGAAGCCGAGAGTCGGCCGCCTGAAGACGGGCCAGGCACTGGAAGGTGTCGTCGGTGCTGCCGTCGTCGACGAGCACCACCTCGAACGACCGGCCCCACGCGTCGAGCGTATCGGTCAGCTCACGGCACAGTGCCTCGACGTTGAGGGCCTCATCGAGAAGCGGAATTACGACCGAGAGCTCTGGACCCATGAACTGGCTGTGGATGAAGCTCCGAGGTTGCCGGGCGAGCTTCGCGGAAATTATAGGGTCAGGGCTGAACCTGGGTCAACACAACTCGTTGTACCGAAGCAGGTTACACGTCGCCCGAGGGCACCTCGGTCCCGTTCGATCGCCGCCGACGCATGAGCACGTAGGTGACGCCGACGAGCAGCACGATCACCGCGAAGACCGCCGACACCCTGGCTCCGTGGGTCTGCAGCAGCGAGATGGCCTCATCGCCATAGCGGACAGCCAGCGCGCCTTCCCCGAAATAGCGGACCCCGCGGCCAAGGGCGACCGCACCGCAGAATTTTGCGATGGGGAGCCTCGTCACTCCCGACAACAGCACGAACACCTTGAACGGGGCCGGCGGGGGCAACAACGCGGGAATCACAACGGCCAGCACTCCCAGCCGCTGGAACCAGCGCATGGCCTGCTCGAGACGCGGTCCGCCGAACCGCTTGCGCAGCAGCGCCTCGCCTCCGCGACGACCGATGAGGTAGAGCACGAGGCAACCACAGACCGACCCGAGGGTCGCCATCGCCGCGTAGTACGGCATGAGCGTCTCGTCCCGCGCCACCATCATGATGACGAGCACGTCGTTGATCTCGGGCAACGAGATGAACGACGAGTCGAGGAATGCGACGAGGAACAGGCCTGGTCCGCCGAGCGAGGATGCAAACGCCTCGACCCAGCTGATCAACCGATTCATGAGATACGTGGGACGTCGTGGAGAATCACGCGGCCGGAGAGGCCGCAGCAGAGAGCCCAAGTATAGCCGCGGAGGGCTCCCCTGCGGCCGGCGCGCCCAGACACCCTGCGGTCGCGGGGCGTCTGGGCGCCGTCCGGTCTATCAACCCGTGGTGCCAGTCCGACTGCATGCGACCGACGCCGAATCCAGCCGAGCAGCCGGGTCTAGAACCGGACGTCAATAGTGAACGATGTCGTGATCCCGCCGAGGTCGATGCGATCCTCCAGGAAGCCCTGGTCTAACCCGACCACGCCGTCCAGACCCTGATACCGCACTTCTAGCCCGACGCCAAAGCGGTCACCGGCCAGTACACGCACACCGGCGAGATACACGGCGCCTACATCATTCCCGGTCGCCACGAACCGGTCACGAAAGACCTCAAAGGTATCGAAGTCGATGAATTCGCCGACCTCGCTATACCGCCAGTTGAAGAGCCCGACCCCGGCCCCTGCGTACGGCTGCACCGCCGACCGCAAGCCAAAGGGAAAGAACCGACCAGTCGCCGTGACGGGCGACACGCGCAACTTGAAGCCTTGCGAGATTTCGCTCCCGTCGTCGTTGACGAAGTCGTTGTATACGCTGAACACGGTCCGTTGATAAAACGAGGCGCCGAGACCGGCCTCGAGATAATCGCCAATCCCGACGTGCCATTCCGCGCCAATGCTCGCGTTGTCGAATTGACCGACATCGAACGCAAACAGTTCGCGATTCGCGAGCAGGACATCAAAGTCCCGTGTGTCCTCGCCCTGGAGCGAGAAATACCCGAGGTTCAGGCTGACCGACTGCTCTTGCGCCGAGGCGACCGTCCCAAACCCGGCACAGACGACTGCCGACATCGTCGTGACTCTCAGCACTGACATGGCCCACATCGTTCGCTGCGTTCTTTCTCTCGTCGACATCTCTCTCCTCCCGCCGGTCATCACCCGCGCCGGCAACCACATCCGACAAGAGAGCAGGAATGATGCCAGCAGCCACGGTCCCGACAAATAACTGTTTTACAGGAGACGACAGCGGACGTAGCCGAGTTGCAGTGTCCCAGCGAGAGCTCAATCCGTCCGATTTGGAGCACGGCCCGCGCGGGAAGCGATGACGGCCAGCATCTCCTCGTGAATGGGGCCATTCGACGCGACGATCTGGCCACACCGGGTATCAAACGGGGTGCCATCGAACTGCGTCACCCGGCCACCGGCCTCCTCGACCAGGAGACTGGCCGCGGACAGGTCCCACGGATGCAAGCGCTGCTCCCAAAACCCGTCGAGTCGTCCGGCGGCGACGTAGCACAGGTCGAGGGCCGCAGACCCGAGGCGGCGAACGGCCCGGGCCTCGGCGATAAACGCGCCAAAGAGTCCGACCACCTCATCGACCGTCTCATGCACGTCGTACGGGAACCCGGTGCAGAGCATCGAATCGAGCAATCGGGCGGCGCCGGTGACGCGGAGCGGCGTCCCGTTCAGCCAAGCGCCGACCCCGCGCTCGGCGGTAAACAACTCGCGCCGGGTCGGGTCATACACGGCCGCCACCTCGGGCCGTCCGTCCACCTCGAGTGCGAGGCAGGAGCAGTACACAGGGAGCCCGTGCGCGTAGTTGACCGTGCCGTCAACCGGGTCGAACACCCACCAGTGACGCCGATCATCCCTCGCCGCTTCGTTCTCGAGTTCTTCGGCCAGCACCGCGTGTTGCGGGAATCGCGCGGCGATCGTCTCGCGCGCCATACGCTCGACCTCGAAGTCCACCTTGGTGACGAGGTCGATTGCGCCCTTCATGTCGATCTGGAGATCAGTGCCCAGATGACGCGTCTGAATGGCGCCGGCGCGCAGCACGATATCGATGGCGGTGGCCAACCAGGCTGGAGGATGCGACACGGCGTAGGGTGGTTGCAATGACACTGGCCTAGGCGTCAGCGTCAGCGGCGGCGGCACTCTTGACCATCACGACCTCCATGCCTCCAGTGGGTGCACGGCGGATCGTCAGAGCGTCCATGAAGTTGCGCATGAAGAAGATACCCCGACCGCTGGACTTCAGCAGATTTTCCGGGGCCAGCGGATCGGCCACCTCCACGGGGTCGAATCCTTCCCCCTGGTCGACCACGCGAATTTGCAGCTGTGTGGGGACGGCGGCGGGCGTCAACGTGAACTCCACGGTCACGCGTTTCTCTTCCACCTCGTTGTTCCCATGCTTGATGGCGTTGATGACCGACTCCCGCACGGCCACGCTCACCCAATGGAGCGCGTCCTCGTCGAGACCGGCCATCTGCCCCGTTTCGTCACAGACGACCTGGACGAAATCCAGCATGTCGAAGTGACTGCGAAACTCGATGCGGACGACGCTGTGAGTGTCCATGAGGTGGTCGGCGCTCAGTGGGTCCCCGTCTCACCACGAACACCGACGTCATGGTGAGACCGTAACGGCGGCGCGCTACGGCGCCCGTAACATACCTTCCGCACTACGGCCGGCGCAAGCGCCGCGACCGTGACGGGTAGAACGTTCAGCCTCCGCCGACGTCCGTGAGCCATAATGCAGGGATGTCATCGGTTGTCGTTCGTCCGGCGTCGCGCGTGCGTGGGCGCATCACCATTCCTGGCGACAAATCCATCTCCCATCGCTACGCCCTCCTGGCGGCACTGGCCGACGGTACCACCACGATCACTCGCTATGCGCCGGGGGCGGACTGCGCATCGACCTTGTCGTGTCTGGCGGCCCTCGGCGTCGCGATCAGTGGTCCCGTCGGCGCGCCAGACGCTCACCCGGACCAACGGGTGGTCACGGTGCAAGGACGCGGACTGGGTGGCCTGCGTGCCTCGAAGGCCCCACTCGACGCCGGCAACTCCGGCACGACGCTGCGTCTGCTCGCGGGCGTACTGTCTGGCCACGACTTCGATAGCATTGTCACCGGCGACGCATCTCTGCGCGGGCGACCAATGCGACGAATCATCGATCCGCTCTCGCGCATGGGCGCCACGCTACGCGGAGACGACGACCGCCCCCCGCTCGCCATCCACGGCGCGGCGCTCCACGGCATCACGTACACGCCGCCGGTTGCGAGCGCGCAAGTCAAGAGCGCGGTGCTCCTCGCCGGGCTACACGCGGCGGGTGACACGGTCGTGACGGAACCGCAGCTCACACGAGATCATACGGAGCGCGCATTACCAGTGTTCGGGGTCGACCTTGTCCTGTCCAATGGTGAAATCCGTCTTCACGGTGGGCAGCGCCTCCAAGGCGCCAAGGTGCGGGTGCCGGGAGACGCGTCGTCGGCCGCGTGTTGGGCGGTGGCAGCCGCAGCGTTGCCCGGGTCGGATGTCACGCTCGAAGACGTCGGGCTGAACCCCACCCGTATCGGGTTCCTGTCCGTGCTGAAGCGGGCCGGGGCCCGCATCGACGTGGCCGATGGCCCGGCGGTTGGCGACGAACCGATTGGGGCGCTCCGCATCCGCCACGGCGGCGTGACAGCCGTCGAGATCAGAGCGGACGAGGTGCCTGGCACGATAGACGAGCTTCCACTGCTGGCGGCACTCGCCACCCATGGGGGGGCGCTCAAGGTGACCGGCGCCAGCGAACTGCGGCACAAAGAGAGCGACCGCATCACCGCCTTGGCCAGCGGGTTGCGGGGGCTGGGCGGCCACATTGAGGAGATGGACGATGGCTTCGAGGTCGTGGGCGACCGCCCACTCAGCGGAGGCACAGCAGACGCCGCTGGGGACCACCGGCTCGCGATGGCCTTTGCTATCGCCGCGTTGGGGGCCGGGGGGCCCAGCGAGATTCGTCACGCCGACGTCGTCGACGTCTCGTATCCAGGTTTCTTCGATATCTTGACGAGGATCAGCGAGCTGTAGCCGCCACGTCAGCTCCGGGGTCGTTATGCGCGCGGACAAGATTTACCTCGTCGGGTTCATGGGCGCAGGCAAAACGACCCTGGCCGTAGCCCTCGGGGCCCGGTTGGACTGGCGGGTCGAGGACCTCGATGCCGTTATCGAGCGCCGTGAAGGCGCACGAGTCGCCGACATCTTTGCCAGTCAGGGCGAGTCGCACTTCCGGGCCGCCGAGCAGGCGGCGCTCCGTTCGCTGCTGCCCGCCCGACAGGTCGTGGTCGCCACTGGCGGCGGCGCCTTCGTGGCCACCGAAAACCGCTCATTGATCAATCAGGACGGCGTCTCCGTCTGGCTTGATGTATCCTTGAAGCGAGTTGCCGCGCGTCTTCGAGTCGAGGACGGACGACGACCGCTCGCCGCCGACCGCGCCGCGATGGAGCGGCTGTTTCACGCTCGCCAGTCGACCTATCGGGAAGCACGAGTGCGGCTCGACGCAGAGCACGCCACAACCAGTCAGTTGGTGGAACAGATGGTTGACTGGCTTGAAGAACGGCAGGCGTCCTAGTCCCCTGCCCCCTGAACACGACCCCGAGGCTTTCTACTCCCATGCGCTTTCTGATTCTCAGCGACATTCACAGCAACATCGACGCCCTCGACGCCGTGCTGGCCCGCACCCCACCCGAGTCCTACGACAAGCTGCTCGTCCTGGGAGATCTCGTTGGATACTGCGGCACACCCAACGAGGTGGTGGATAAGGTCTTCGAGTTGAAACCGGATGTTCTGATTCGCGGCAATCACGACAAAGTCGCCAGCGGTGTGGAAAGCTCAGAGAAATTCAACCGCATCGCGGGGGAAGCGGCGCGCTGGACCCAGGAGGCACTCACGCCAGCGAATCGGGAGCGCCTGGCGGCCCTCCCGGCCGGTCCTGTGAGCGTGGACGGCGACGTCGAAGTGTGTCACGGCACACCGTTTGACGAGGACACCTACGTCTTTGATGGGGACGATGCGACCAAGGCGCTCGAAGCCGCACATCGTCCGGTCTGCTTCTTCGGACACACGCACGTCCCGGTCGCGTACGCCCTGAAGGGTAACGACCTGACCGTCACGCACCTCACCCCGGGTGGTGACGACACGAAAATCGTCAACATCCAGAAGAAGGGGCGCTATCTCATCAACCCGGGCTCAGTCGGCCAGCCGCGCGACACCGACGCCCGCGCGTCCTACGCGACCTACGACTCAAAAAAGAAGCAAATACAGATCAAACGCGTGCCCTATCGCATCGATCTGGCTCAGCAACGCATTACCGAAGCCGGCCTGCCAGATAGCCTCGCGTTCCGCCTCGGCCTCGGCCGCTAGGTTGGCGGCGACGTGCCCGCATGACGGCGTTGCTGCCGGGGGCACCACCCGTCCGCCTGCCCCCCGGCTCAGACGGAATGTGCGCACCCGTATGCTCGCTGGGTACGTGTTGCGGAGGAATTGCGCAACACTACAATTGTCCGCATACTCACCCGTGCGCGGCTCGACAGCGGTGTCGCCATCAGCGTTTCACCCAAGGAGGCACAATACATGTGTTCTCAGAACCTGCATCGCGGCCCTGCGTCAGGCGCGCTTCTGGCCATCCTCGCACCGGTTCGATCGCGCCGATGTCCCTGCTGACCTATGAGGAAGTCCGCCCATGGGCTCGCTCCATCAAGCAACGAGTGGAGGCTCGCGAGATGCCCCCGTGGTTCCTTGATCGGCATGTCGGCGTACAGCAGTTCAAGGCGGACAAGTCACTGTCGGACGCAGAAATCACCCTCGTGTCGACCTGGGTGGACGCCGGCGCCCCGATGGGCAACCCGGCCGATCTCCCAGCCCCGCTCGCATTCGATGACATGACGAAGTGGCACATCGGGGAACCTGACTGGATCATCCCGATTCCGGAGCCGTTCGTGGTCGAAGCCGAAGCCGCAGATTGGTGGGGCAACCTGGTTAGCGATTCGGGGTTGACCGAAGACCGCTGGGTCAAAGCGGTCGAGACCAAGCCAACCGAAGAGAGCTTCTCAGTCGTGCATCACGCGGTGACCACCGCGATCGATCCCGACGGCGAAGCGGCGTTTCTGAATGAATATGCGCTGGGTAAGAACGGCGATATCTACCCGGACGGCACCGGCCGCCTGCTCAGGGCCGGGTCGCAGATCAGGTTCAACATGCACTACCACGCCGTGGGTCGCCGGGTCACGGACCGCACCAGCGTCGGGGTCACGTTTTATCCGAAAGGCGTCGTACCGGAGCGACCGATTTATGCGCTTCGCATCGGCGACAACGAGGACCTGGACATCCCGGCCGGTGAGTCAAATGTGCGACACGACGGGTAATACCACCTGAACGACAACATCAACTTGACCGTGTTCCAACCGCACCTGCACAACCTGGGCACACGCCAATGCGTTGAAGCGATACTGCCCGACAACACGGTGCAATCGATCAGCTGTGCCAACTGGGACTTTGGCTGGCACATTGCCTACAACTACGAGGACGAGGTCGCGCCATTGCTGCCCAAGGGCACCACGCTGCACGTTGTCAGCTGGCACGACAACTCGGAGGGCAACCGGTGGAATGACGATCCGCGCAATTGGGCCGGCTTCGGGAAGCGGTCGAGCGACGACATGAGCTTCGCCTGGCTGAGCTGGTATACCTTGGACGACGACGAATACGCGGCTGCCGTCGCCAGTCGACCGAGCGCCACGGACAACGAAGAGTAAGTGCGATGATCCGAATCACTTCGATCATGATCCGCCCCAGCCTCGTCTGTGGGCTGGCTCTGCTGGTCGCCGGGCTGACCATCCACCCCGTCGAGGCGCAGACAAAATTTAACAGCGGGCGGAACGTGCAGCCCGTGTTCGAGGGCTGGGAAAAGAATTCGGACGGCTCATTCAATCTCCTGTTCGGCTATCTGAATCGCAATTATGTGGAACGTCCCCATGTGCCTGTCGGGCCGAACAACCGCTTCGCACCTGGAGACGCGGACCGGGGGCAACCGTCCCACTTCTACCCCCGCCGCCAGAACTACGTGTTCAAGGTGCGCGTCCCCGCTGACTTTGGGGAACAGAATCTTGTCTGGACCGTGCCCCATGCTGGGCGCACTGATACCGCCACCGGCTCACTCTGGCCTGTCTGGGAGGTCGACGAAGCGGTGATCATGGCCAACCGCGGCATGGGCGTCAGCGGCACGTACGTCGACAATCACGGCCCCAGCATCGGGCTCGACGGTCCCAACTCTCTTACCGTGTCCGCGGGCGAGGCGGTGACCCTGGTCGTGGTCGCCGGTGACGACGGTATCCCTGGTCCTAACCCGGAGGCCGCGGCGCGCCGTGGGGGTCGACGCGGGCGACCCGGCCCAGACCAGCAGAACATCCTGAACCCCAGAGCCGCGGTCGCGAGCGGGCTCGCCGTCACGTGGGTCCAACATCGAGGACCGGGACCGGTGACGTTCGCTCCGATGGCGCCGCCGCTGGAGAACGGCCGGGCCACCACGACCGCCAGCTTTGCGACACCGGAAATCTACATCTTGCGGGCGGTCGCGGACGACACGGTGCTGACGGCCACCGTCGACGTCACCGCCGAACCAGCCAGCTGACTCTGCGTCAGGCCCGCTCGGCGGCCTTCTTCCGGGCCGCGCGCTCCTCCCGGCGACGCAACTCTGACGCATAGGCGTCAGCCGCCGCGCGCGAGCCGAGAATCCAGCCCACGACTAGACCGAAGAGCAGAATGGCGGGAACGTAGACGAAGTGTCCGGCGGGCATGCGTCTCTGGCAGGGCCTGAGGGTCAGGCCCCGTCGGTGTCCACGCGACGCAGGGCGTCGGCGAGTTCCTTCTCGACGCTGTCAAGGCGGCGCCAGATTGTCCAGAGATAGCCGATCGCAATCACCCACACGACGATGTACGCCGTCGCCAACAGCGGCGCCGCTGGCAGTTGTTCCTCAGCCGGCACATCGTCCATGGGCACGAATCCATCCGGCGCTGACTGCTGGGTCGGTTGCGCTGCATCAGCCGTCGGAGCGCCCAGGACGGCGAGACATCCGACACAGAGCGCGATCAGCGCCCAGCGCCGCACGGCGGTCGTCCTCTCCCGCGGAACAGCGGACATGTCATACAGACGCTGCACTACTCGTCCTCCAATGCCAGATACAAGCGATCGAGCGTGGCGCGCTCTTCTTCCAGTCTGGCCCGGGCCGTGAGCAGCGCGAGACAGAGCACGATGAAACCCGCCACCGACCACCACAGAGGTATACCGAAATCAACGGGCAGTTGGGGCACCACCGAGGTGGGCGGGTGTATCGTGCGCCAAATCTCTGTCGACACATACAGAAAAGGTAGATTCGCCATCGCGAACATGCCCAGTCCTGCCGCCAGTCGGTCGGAGCCGGGCCCCCCGTACGCACGCAAGATGAGATAGGCCACCAGGATCAACTCGAGGATCATGGCCATGGTGGTCCGGGCGTCCCATGTCCACCACACGCCCCAGGACTTGACGGCCCACAACGGCCCGGTGATCAGGCCCATGAGCCCAAAGACCACCGCCGCCTCCGCAGCGGCCACGGCAAGGCGATCGGCCGATGGCTTCCGTCGAAAGAGAAACAACGCGCTCGAAATCCCGAGGATCAAGATCGCGAGATACATCGCCATCCACGACGCGAAATGAAAGTAGAAAATCTTCTGGATGAGGCCCATCTCCTGTTCGTACGGCGCACGTACGATAAGGATCGGGGCGACGCCAAAGAAGACCAGCGACAAGCCGATTAACGCGGGGAATGCACGCTTGTTCATAGACAAATCCGTGGGTGTCGGCTGACGCTCGGCCGCTGGGGCCAACCGGCCATCATTCTGTCATGACGGGCTCGAATGTCCATAATGCCAGGGTCAGAAACACGACATCAAAGAAGACCAGCATACTGGCCCACAGCCGCGCCAGGGCGAGGTCGGGTTCGGGCTGGACGAGCGCAAAGGTCCCGCTCACTCCCATGATGAGCACCGGAATGGTGACGGGATAGAGGAGGACCGGAAGCAGCACGGCGCGGCTTCTTGTTCTGAGGAGCATGGCCGAGAACAGCGTCCCCACGCTGGCGAACCCAATGGTGCCCAAACTGAGCAAGGTGAACAGCCACCAGCCATGCCGAAAGAGAGGCGCCCGAAACAGGAACGCCACCATCACCACCACGAGTGCTTCGACGAAGGCCAGCAACAACAGCACACCCAGCAGTTTGCCGACGTAGATAGCCGGGCGATCGGCCGGTGCCAGCAACAGCCCCCGCAGCGCATCGTGATGGCGTTCCCGCTCGAACGCGCGACCCAGGGCGAGCGTCCCGGAGAACGCGATCGTGATCCACAGCACGCCTGATGCGGACCCGTCGATAGCTTCCCCACCGCGCACGAACCCGAACGAAAACACCAGCACACAGGACACCGCAAAGAACAGCGTCGTCAGCAGCATCTCCTTGTTGCGAGACTCGACCCGGAGATCTTTGCGCACGACCAGCCAGGCGACCTGAAGGAACCGCCTCATCTCCCCGCCTCTCCGCCCTGCGGGCCGGCCGCCCCTGGAGGAATACCGCGGCGGCGACGCGCCGGCGCCTCTGCGAGCGCAGCGCGGTAGCGTGCTCGCAGCGAACCCGTCTGGCCCAGTTCGCGCAGCCGCCCCGAACGCAGGAAAATGGCGCGATCCACTATCGGATCGACGATGTCCAGATCGTGGGTGGCCACGACGACGATGCTGCCCGCGGCCCGCAACTGCTTCAACCGGGTGACCAGCGCCCCGCACGAGGCTTCGTCGAGTCCCGTGAACGGTTCGTCGAAGAGCACCAAGCGCGGCCCGTGCAGCAGGGTTCGCTCAAGCGCGAGCCGTTGGCGCATCCCCCGAGAGAACCCTTCCACAACATCGTCAGCTCGCCCGGATAAGCTCGCCAGGACCAAAGCCTCTCCGGCGCGCTCCGCCGGGTGGTCGAGCCCGTAGAGCCCCGCAAAGAACTCTAAGTTCTCACGGGCGGTGAGTTCGGGGTACAGCTGCAGCTCGTGCGAGAGAAACCCGATTTGCGCGCGCAGCGGGGCACCACCCTGCCGCGCCGTGCGGTCGCCGTAGCGCACCTCGCCGTCAGAGGGCTCGGCGAGCGTTGACAGCACACCGAGCAACGTCGACTTCCCGGCACCGTTTGGCCCGAGTAGCCCGATGATCTCACCGGCCGACAAGACAAGATTGGCCTGCGACAGCGCACGGCGGCGACCGTAGTGCCGCGAAATGTTAGACAGCGTGACCTGTGTGAAGTCGGCGGTCTGGGGGGAAGGCACGGCAGGCAATGATGCAATGATGCGCGGGACGCTAGCTCGTCGCCCCATACGTGGCAGAGGGAGAGACGGCAGTGTCAGGGGACATCCCGTCGTCCAGGTCGCGCAACACGCGTTGCAACTGGTCGACCAATTCGGCTCGGCGTGTGCCATATCGCGTCGGTCCGATTTTACCGATGCGTTGCTGGCGTTCCACCCTGACCAGTTCGGCGAACAACGTCTCGCGCCGGCCCTGCAAGGTGCCGACACGCTGAGACGCGTCGTCGCTACCCGGGCTCCCCTTCGACGCCCAGACGCCTATCGCAACGATGAGCCCGGTCAGCGACAGGGCCAGGATCCGTGGCCACCCACTGTGGTGGGGCAGGCCGTTCAACTCCAACGCCACGACACGACCCGCCGGAACCGCGCCGCCGGCCCCCCACAACATCGGCGAGCCGCCGATCTCGCCCGCCGCCGTTTCACCGCGTCGCTCGATGAGTGGCGACGCCATATCGATCGCGCCCCACTTCTGCGTAAACACGAGCAACTGGGCGAACGTCGCCGGGAAGGTCTGAGAGAGCGCCAGGGTCCCCCCGGAATAGGGCAGGATGTAGGCCACCAGTACGGGGGTCACGCCCGGAGCAAAACTGCCAGACACCCAGACACGTGGGCCATCAATGAGCGTACGTGGGCTCGATCCCTGCAGGATGGTCGCGCCCTGCGCCCCGGACGGCAGGAAAAATTCAAACGGCGTCTCCGGCTCCACCGGCGAATCCTCAACGTTCAGTACGTCCAACACGTAGTAGATCTCGACGTTTTCCTCGCCAAGCTCAATCAAGATACGCGAGTCCTGCGCGAACGTGACCTGGCCAGGCATCCCCGGTGCCCGCACTGGTGCGTCCGCGACGGCGTCTCCCACCCCCGCAGCTCCCACCAACAAGACGGCCACGCCACCACGCTCTGGCGCGGCAAATGGCTGCGACACAAGCAGCACATCGTCGAGCGTCGTCGCTACCGTAACCTGCACGCCCGGACTCGGGCTGGAGAACGTGGCGCGGCCCTCCACATCGGTCTCTGTCGTCAAGATGTCATCGCCAGCCCGAAGCTCGACCGTGTGCTCGGTGACATTGTTCGCAAACGACCCGCGAATCACCCGTACGGTGATAGCCGCGTCAGCCAGGTTGGCGTCAGGCCGGGGAATCCCGGACATCTGGAGAGGGTTCGGCTGAGCGGACGCCAGTCCGGCAAGACCGCACAGGACCGCGGTCACGAGGACACGTCCGAGCGAGATGGATGTCACAGGGATTTCCCGCACCCTTTACAGAAGCGAGCGTCGACATCGTTGGACGTCTCGCAGTCCTCGCAGACCCGGCCCGCAGGCGACGACGGCGTCGGCGACACGACTGCTGCGGCCGCGACCCCAGCCGCCGCGTCGGGGTTCTCACCCGCCGCCTCCAGTCGCCCTCGCAATTCCCGCTCGATTACGGCCAGAAAGTCCACCGCCTCGACGTCGAGTTGCTTCATGAGGCTGATCGCGCGCGCCCGGAGTCGTCCGCCCATCTCGTCAAAGTCGGACGCCGACACCTTCCCCATCGCGCGGTCGAACTCCAGCTCCTTGAGCGAGCGCAGCACGAGCGTCTTCTCGCGCTCAACCGCCGCCCGCGTCCGGGAGCCGGACATCCTCGCTGCTTCTGAAAAATCCCGCTGCGTCAACGGCTTGATGGTGCGATAGGTCATCAATCCGACCAACCCACCGGCGCCGATGGCCAACGTCAGCAACACCGCAACCACCGGGTCTGACGGTCTGGCGACAAGAATGGCGATGGTCGACGCCACCAGAGCCGCGAGCACAAACAGGTGCCACGGACGAAATGAGGAAACGGTGGCGGGGGTCATGACTACTGCCGAGCACCCAGAGCGATGGCCAACCGGGCCCGCGAGGAGCGAGCGGCACGTCTACCGGTCATTGTGCGAACAACCAGCGATCGGCTGGAGCAGGACACGTCCGCGGCCGGGTGCCGCCGTACACGCTAGTCGAGGTTGCGGAGTTCATCGTCGAGACGCGCCTCGAGCAGGCTGTCGGCTTCCGCGTGCCCGGTGGTCAACTGATGTGCCCGACCGTCACGGGTCCAGCGCATGAGCGCCGCACCGAGGGCGATCGCCCCGGTGGCGGCCAACAGGTATGGAAACAGCCACGCCAAGCGATTGAACCCTTCGTCGAGCGGCATGGCGAGCGCCTCCTGGCTGCCATGCTTCTCCACGTAGAACTGCAGGACCTCGTCTCGGGTCAGCCCCTCGGCCACTAGTTCCTTGAGTTCCGCACGGGTTTCGCCGGCCGTGACACACGTGCACTCCGCGAGAATCTTCTTACCACAGCCGGGACTGCCGCACATACACACGAGCGACCGGCGTAGATCGATCTCCAGATCGCTGGCGGGTACGTTCACCTCCTGCTGCGCCCCCTGCAGCCCCAGGGACTGTGCGAACGCTGTCGTCGGACCGAACAGGGTCAAGCCTGCAGCCAGCAAGGCGACGGACGCCGTCGCGCTCCCGGCTGGCACCGTCGCCGCCGCGTACGCAAAGGCGCTTTCCGGCAGCAGCGCGAGCCCCGTACCCAACGCCAGCACCGTAAAGCCGAACCAAATCCAATTCACCAGCGGGTTCACGGTGATCTGGAAGCTGCCGGCCTGGTCGCCCACCTCATAGCCAGCCAGCACGACATACAGATCCTCTGACACGGTGTGACGAATACCAACCTCCGTCGTCGGCTCATTCTCGTGCTTGAAGAAGTACCAGCGAGCGGGGGTCATCCCACCGACCTCGACACCGTCCTCGAACACGGTCAGGTGCGCCGTGATCATCTGCTTCTGATCGTCAGTGTTCGTGCTGAGCCGGTCGTACTGAATAGAGTAATGGCCGATTTCGTGGGTGTCCCCTGGCCGCAGCAACACCTGGGAGTCCAGCTTATAGCCAGACCCAGCGAACCCCAGGAACATCAGCACGATACCCACGTGCACGATCATGCCGCCGTAGCGCCGGCGTGACCGCGACACCAGTCCCACCAGGGCGGTGAACACATCGGTACCGGTCGCTTCCCGCCTCACCAGCGCGCCCCGGACGAATTCTTGCCCGATCGTGCCCACGACGAACCCGCAGAGGGAGAAACACACACCCGACACCCAGACCCTGAACCCCAACGCATAGAGGCCGGCCCCGGTCGCCAGCGCCACCGACACCGGCCAGGTGAACTGATACACCAGATTCGACGTGCTCGATCGCCGCCACGCCAGCAATGGGCCAATGCCTGTCAACGTCAGCAAGATGAGCCCGATCGGCATCATCCACTTCGTGAAGAACGGGGGCCCCACCGTCAGCCTCGCCCCGGTGACCGCTTCGCTCAAGGTCGGGAACATGGTGGCGAACAGCACGAAGACGGCCGAGAACAGCAGTACCCAGTTGTTGACCAGGAATGCGGCCTCTCGCGACACCCACGATTCCAGCTCGTTCCTGGCCCGCAGCAACGGAAGCCGATAGATCACCAAGCCGAACGAGCCCACAAGCAGCAGGACCATGAACACGGTGAACATGATGGCCAGCGCCGTATCCTGCCCGAATGCATGGACGGACTGCACGATGCCAGACCGGGTCATGAACGTGCCGAAAATCGTGAGAAAGAACGTCAGGATCACGAGCGTCATGTTCCAGACGCGCAACATGCTCCGTCGTTCTTGCACCATGACGGAGTGCAGAAACGCGGTGGCCGTAAACCAGGGCAACAACGCCGCGTTCTCCACCGGGTCCCAGCCCCAGTAGCCGCCCCAACCCAACTCTTCGTAGGCCCAGATCATGCCCAGGGTCAGCCCGAGCGAGAGGAAGAGCCAGGCCATCATCGTCCAGCGCCGGACGGCGCGAAGCCACGAGTCGTCCACGTGCCCGGTAATCAGGGCCGCCATCGCGAATGCGAACGGTACGGTCATCCCCACAAAGCCGATATAGAGCGATGGCGGATGAATCGCCATGTAGAAATTTTGCAGCAACGGATTGAGGCCGCGGCCATCCAGCGGCGTTTGAGTCAGGTAGGTCGCGAACGGATTCTTGTGCACGATCATCACGAACAGAAAGAACATCTGCACGACGGAGATGACCGCCACGACGTATGGAATCAGTTCACGGTGTCGCTCTCTGTTCGTGTAGACCGCGCACGCGCCGAAGATCGACAGCAGGGTCACCCAGAACATGATCGACCCGTCGAGCCCTCCCCAATACGCGGTAATCCGATAGAACAGCGGCTGGGCTGAATCGGACACCATGTCGACGTAGCGAATCGAGTAGTCGCCCGTGATGAAGGCGTGGAGGATGACCGCCGTTCCCAGCAGCATCAGCGCCATCACGAGATAGAACGCCCCGACGCCACTCTCGACCAGCCGAGGCGCACGACGCCGCGCGCCCACCACGCAGATGGTGGCGGCATAGCTGCAGACCACAAAGGCTGCCAGTAGTGTGAAATACCCCAGAGATGCCATCGTGTTTTGACCTTGACCAGTCCTGGGTGCTGCCGCGCGCCGGGCTCAGGACCGCCGGATGCGGCGCGGTAGGGCTACTCGCTAGTTGGACGACGCCAGGTCAGAGTCCAGAGAGGGCTGCGCTTCATACTTCGATGGACACTTCGCCATCACCCCGTTCGGGGACACGGTGAATCCCCCATGCGGGTCGAGCTCACCAGATATCACCACTTCCGAACCATCCTGGAAGGTATCTGGGACAATTCCGGTGTAGGCGGCGTTGATCACCTTGCCGTTGTTCTCGACCTGAAAAACATAGTCCAGTGACTCTGGCTTGCGGAAGCGGGAGCCCTCGACGACGTAGCCGTGAACCTGCAGTTTCTTGCCGTACCAGGAGTCCGGTTCGGCCATCACCTCGTCCACATGCATGTAGTACTCGGTGCCTTCGGCCAGGGTGCCCCAGAGCAACCCACCCAAGGCGGTCGTCAGGACCAGGGTCGTGATGAGCATTTTCACGGTCTTGGCTGGCATAAGTGCTTATAACCCCTACTGTTTGGTGGCGACGGTGTCACGGACCACTCAAGGATATCGCCGCTGGGCCCATCGGGTCAATCCATCACCCTCACCCGCCTCGCCGAGGGTCACGACGTGGACGGCGCCCAAGCGGCGCACCCCCTCCACAGGCAAGCCATCCAGCCGGGTGCCGTTCTTGCTATCGAGATCCTCGAGGACGAAGGCGCTCACGGACCGGTCGAAGAAGATGCGCGCGTGACTCTGCGACACCACCGCTGCACTCAGCTGCAGTGAGTTCTCGGTGCTGCGCCCGATGGTCGCCTCGTCATCGATCTCGTGATCGACGCCCGCGAGTTCCCCAGTCAGACAGAAGAGTCTTGCCCGCACGGTACCCCCGCCTGATTCTTGGTGATGCCTGCGACCGTGCCAAATGACACGCGGCGACTGGGCCGGCCGCACCGAGCAGGCCGAACGACCAGACGACTCTACCCATGCCGTGTCGTGCTGTTATCGGAAACGGGCACTATCGCTCGTCCCCAAGCGAGCGTAGCAACCGGTCGACCACAGCAACCGGCAGCCCGACGACGTTGCTGTACGACCCGTCGATGTGCGTCACGAAGCGTGACGCGCGGCCCTGGATGGCATACGCGCCCGCCTTGCCCGCCGACTCGCCGCTCTCGACATACCAGGCCACATCGGCCGACGTCAGCGCCCGGAACGTGACCCGTGTCACCGCCACTTCCCGCCGTCGGCAGCCTGGGGCGTGCAGGGCGACGCCGGTCAGTACCTCGTGCGACCGTCCGGACAATCGCTGCAGCATGGCAGCGGCGTCCGCGTCATCGACCGGCTTGCCCAGGACACGCGCATCGACGACGACGACCGTATCGGCGCCAAGCACGACGGCATCGGGCACATCAGGGTTGATCTTGCCGGCCTTCTCGGCCGCCAGGCGTCCCACATACTCGCTCGGCGACTCGCCCTCGTGGCGTCGCTCGTCGATGTCGGCCGGCGCCACCAGGAACGTATAGCCGGCGGCGGTCAGCAAGTCGGAACGGCGTGGCGATCGGGAGGCCAGAACGAGTCGCACGGGCCGGATGATACATTAGGACGCTGGTCGATCGGCCGCTCGCTGGTCGGCCCGGGGGGGGGCCGGCGCCACCGACTCCACGTCATCATGATAGCCGCACAGGACTGTGTCACATCGGCTCTCCGGGCGCTGCTGCACAAGCAGCCATTGTCGACCGGCAAAGTGCGGCTGGCGTGGGACGTTACCGTGGGGCGTTCGATGGCCCGCGTCACCTGCGCCTCGCTCTCGGCAGAAGGGGTGCTCGCCATACAAGTGACCGACGCACATTGGGCCAGAGAAATCTACCGCTCGACCGGGTTGATCACCTCGCGGCTCAACCGCCTGCTCGGCGACGGAGCGGTTAAAAAGCTCGCCGTTACCATCCACGCGCCGCGCTGACCTGGAGTGATTTCAGGCAGCTGGCCACTGACATCGTCACCACTGGAGCATCGATGCGAGAGTCTGTCATCGTCAGCGCCGTTCGCCTTCCGACGGGAAAATTTCTCGGCGCACTCAAGAGCGTGCCTGCCACGGAGCTCGGCGCGAAGGTCATTCGTGAGGCTGTTTCCCGCGCCGGTATCGAGCCGGACCTCGTCGACGAGTGCATCATGGGCAATGTCGTCTCGGCCGGCGCCGGCCAGGCGCCCGCACGACAGGCCGCCCTCAAGGGGGGGCTGGCGGACCACGTCGCCGCGTTGACCATCAACAAGGTCTGCGGGTCCGGTCTGAAGTCGGTGATGCTCGCGTCGCAGGGCATCGCAACCGGCGACATTGACATCGCGGTCGCCGGCGGCATGGAGTCGATGAGCAGTTGTCCGCACATGCTATTGGGCGCCCGAGACGGGCTCCGAATGGGCAGCGCGGAGATGGTCGACGCCATGATCCACGATGGTCTGTGGTGCTCGATGGAGAACTGGAGCATGGGCTTGGCGTGCGAAGCGGTCGTCGACCGCTACGGGGTCTCACGCGAAGACCAGGACGCCTTTGCGGCGGCCAGCCACCACAAGGCCGCACGCGCCGCTCGCGACGGCTCTTTTTCGGCCGAGATTCTTCCGGTAGAGATCCCGCAACGGAAGGGCGACCCCATCCGCTTGGCGCAGGACGAGGGCGTGCGCCCGGACACAAGCGCCGAGGCGCTGTCGAAGCTACGACCCGCGTTTAAGAAGGACGGGGGCACGGTGACGGCGGGCAACGCACCGGGGGTGAATGACGGCGCGGCCGCGGTCGTGGTCATGGCGGCCGAGAAGGCGCAGGAACTGGGCCTCACACCCATGGCCCGTATCGTGGGTCAGGCGGTCAGCGGCTTGCCACCCAAGTGGATCTTGATGACCCCGGTGCAGGCCGTGCAGAAACTGCTGACGAAAATCGGTTGGACACTCGGCGATGTCGACCTCATCGAGCTCAACGAGGCGTTCGCGGCGCAATCGGTCGCCGTCATTCGAGAACTCGGAGTTGACCCGGACCGGGTCAATGTCAATGGCGGTGCGGTGGCCATGGGTCACGCCATTGGGGCCAGCGGGGCCAGAATTCTGACGACCCTGCTCTACGCGATGCAGGCGCGGGATGCAAAACGCGGTATCGCGACCCTGTGTCTCGGTGGTGGGAACGGGGTGGCGCTCGCGGTGGAACGGACGTCCTCTTAGTCTTCCGTCTTCCAGAAGGCGATGCCGCCGGCCTGCTTCCCGATGTCGACCGCACCGACGCGGGCGCCGGTCGCCACCTGGTAGACCTCTACCGTCCCGGCCTCTGAGCCGACCCCTTCGAGCGTCACGAAGGCATACTGCCCGTCGGGAGTGAGGGTCACCCCGTGGGGGATGGTCCGACTCGTCGCGGTGCGCGCCGTTTCTGTCCCACTGCGCAGATCCCAGAACCCGACAGCGTCACCCCCCTTGTAGGTGGCCACCAACGTGGCGCCGTCTGGCGTCACGTCAAGGTTGTACGGGCCGGCGCCGGTGTCGAAGGTGCGTCGTATCACCCATGCCTCGAGGTCGACCTCGAAGACCTTGGCCACGTTGTTTCCGGTGACATACACCCGTCCCGCTGCCGTGGGGCGGGTCACCCACGTCGGCATGACCCCTTCGCCCAGCGACAGCGTGCGGGTGATCTCGAAGGAGAACGCATCCAGTTCCACCAACTGGAAGTCCATCATGCTGACAGAGTAAAAGAATGAGCCATCGGCATTCAGCCGGCCGCCGTGCGGACGGATACCGGTCTCCACCCGGGCGACCTCGGCCATCGTTTTCACCTCCACCACGGAGATGGTGCTGGGCTCCAGCGGACCGTGCAGGTTGAAATTGACGGCGTACAGCAGCCCCGTCGAGGGCGACACATCGAGGGTCGCCGGGAAGAGCCCCAGCCCGACGTCGGCAACCCACACGTTCGTCTCTGTCTCGTACTTGTGCACGCTCCCGTAGGGGAGTCCGTGTGCGATCGACACATACCAGTGCCGTCCGTCCGGGTCGACAGAGAGGCCGTGCGGTCCTTCGACCTCGGCCGGAAAGCTGCCGACCGTGATGGTCTCGACGACCTCCACGCCCCCTGGGCCATAGCGAACGACCGCCACTTCGTCTTCTGACTCTGCGGCCGCGTAGACGTAGTAGGAGTGGGCGGGGGAGGCTTGTCCCGCAGCGGCCGTCGTCCAGACCAGCGTCGCATAGATGGTCATGGCGAGGATGGCGCAGACGCCCCTTACCCGAGGCGACGGCTGGGCGGCGGACGGGTGGCGCGACCGAGCGGAGGCGGAGTGAGGGTCCTGGACCATCCAGTCGCAACTAACGGGGTTCACCGATGACGCGATCTGGGTCGGAAGGCAGATTGAGTTTCACCGCCCACAGACCGGTATTCCAATCGGTAAAAAAAACGTGCCCCTTGTACGGCTGCGGCCCCCATACGAACGGAGCGTTGGCGATGAAGCCCTGGGGATCGCCAGGCACGAACATGGCGATCTCGCGACCTTGCTTGTACAGGTCGCCCATCAGTTCGCCGGAGACATCAACGACTCGGAGTCCGCCGTTGTAGAAGGCGACATACATGATGTCGTCCTCAATCCACAGGTTGTGCGAACCCGCCTCCGGCACCTGGTAGCGGGCGACCTCTCGGGGATTGTCCCAATCGCTCCAGTCGATGATGTGGATCCAGCCGGCGGCCCGTGACGGCGTGCCTCCGGCCCGCGTGCTTAGTCCACCGTAGGGGAACGACTCATCTCCCGCGAACACGTAGAACGTCCCGGTCGACTGACTCCGATAGGGAAACGCCGCGTGGTTCCATCCGCTGGGATAGGTATAGCGACCGAGTTCGACCGGCCGCTCGGGCGTGCCGCCGCGACCTCCTCCACCAACGTCGACGGCCACGACGCCGTCCGTCCAGTTCGACGAAAACGCCACCCCGTCGCTGACCCACACATCGTGCACGCTGTGTCCGGGTGTCCCCAGCTCGAACCGACCGACGCGTTGCGGATTGGCCGGATCCTTGATGCTGATGACATCGTAGCGACGCCCCGCACTCAGTGCGAACACATGGTCCTCGGAGATGAACAGATTGTGCACGCCGCCGGTCAGCTGATCCGTGAACTCGCCGAGCACCGGCACGCCTTCGCGGGGATTGCCGACGCCCAACACAACGATCCCATTCTTGCGGTCGGACGCGCCCTCCCGACCGATCACCGCAATGTCACCATCTTCGGAGACCTTGACGTCGTTGATCGTCCGGGCATCGACCTGCACTTCATTCAATTTTTCGATGTGTGCGGGATCGGTCACGTCCCAGACATACGAGTGCCCGTCGGCGCCCCAGGTCCCGGTGATCGCGTAATCCCGCCCGTCAGTGCCCTCCCAGATCCATAGATCGGACGAGTGACGGTCGAGCACCTTCCCTCGTCCCACCACCTCCACCTCACGACCGACGTTCCGGGGCGCGATCGACACGGTCCGGGCCGCGGAGTGCACACCCGTCGACGCCACGACCGTATAGATACCAGACCGTTCCGCGACAAAACGGCCGTCGTCGGCAATCTGCGCGGCCGCCCCGGCCGCGATAATGGTGGGCGCCGTCGCTCCCCCAACCCCCAACTGAACGGGCACGCCCCGAACCGGAAGGCCACGAGCATCCTTGGCGCTCGCGGTGAACCGCACGACATCGCCCGTCCTGGCGCGCTCGACGCTCGATTGCAGCTCGAGGGATGACACGGGATTGGGCTCGACCGCGATCGACACCGTGTCACTGACGCCTTCGGCCGTGGCCGTCACTTCGAACGTGCCGACCCCCTCCAGGGAGAGAAATCCGAAGGTATCCACCGACACATCACGCGACCCGGCGGTCGAGAAGGTCACCCGCACATCGTCCCGTATTTCGCCAACGGCATCGGTGACCTGGGCCGTCAACTGCGGTCGCGTACCGACATAGAACTTGGGGGGCACCCGTGTAAACCTGACCTGCACGACCGGCGGCCGGGGCACCGAGACCAACACCTCGGTCTCAGCGCGGGCGTCGGGCCGCGCCCGCTCATCGGCGGGGTTCTCCGGCACCAGCGCCACGAGGGTAAATTCACCCGGGCGGAACGCTTCGACCTCGCCATCGGCGCTTACGGTGACGCTGCGTCGCGCCCGGGAGAAATAGACGACCCTGGCAGGGTCGAGGGTCTCGCCGGCCGCATTGCGCACGGTGGGTGTCAGCGTGGCCGTCTCACCCACGCCAAGCGTCAGGCGCCCAGGGGTCACCTCGATGGACACCGCTACATTCGGATCAACTGGTACTTGCGCCGCTGCCCCGTATGCCGTCACAAGGCACAGCGCCACGCCGAGGGCCCTCACACGCATCACTGGCAACTCCTCCAGACAAGACTGGCATCCCCTCGGGAGGCTGCCGCGCAGGCGCCGCATCGTTCGGTTCGCACTCCGATGTGCTCAGCCCTCCCCCCTGTACGCAATCCGCTTCATTGTAACGCCGCGTCACGCCGCGAGCTGACTACCTGCAAGCGGCCTACCTGCACGACACAGTTCAGGTGCCGCGGGCGGCGAATACTGCACTTCCCATGCGCGACGGTACGGGCAATTTTGTGCATATAGACCAATGATACGTCAAATAAATATTCGCTATAAATCATTATTTAACAATTAGATACGAGATATACGACCAGCGACTTTCGCTTGACATTCGCCTGGCACGTCCCTAGAATACACATCAACGACGACGATCGCGAAAAACACGACGAGAGACGGAGAGGAATCACCCATGGCAGAGGACCGCAGCACCCGTGACCGAGAAAAAGCCATTGATATGGCGGTGGGCCAAATTGAGAAACAGTTCGGGAAAGGCGCGATCATGCGCCTGGGCCAGAATGCCGTGACCTCCGTGGCGAACATCTCGACCGGGTCGATCAGTATCGACCACGCGCTGGGCATCGGTGGAGTGCCGAGGGGACGGGTTATCGAGATCTACGGTCCAGAAGCCTCGGGCAAGACCACCCTGACCTTGCAGATCATCGCGCAAGCCCAGAGCAACGGCGGCACCGCGGCATTTGTCGATGCCGAGCATGCGCTCGACCCGACCTACGCTCGGAAGCTCGGAGTCGACCTCGACAACCTGCTCGTCTCGCAGCCGGACAACGGCGAGCAGGCGCTCGAGATCGTGGAAATGCTGGTGCGCTCGGGCGGTGCGGACGTCGTCGTGGTCGACTCGGTTGCGGCACTCGTACCGCGCGCAGAAATCGACGGCGAGATGGGCGACGCCCAGGTGGGACTGCAGGCCAGATTGATGTCCCAGGCGCTCCGAAAGCTGACCGGGGTGGTTGCGAAGTCGTCGACCTCCCTCATCTTCATCAATCAGCTTCGAGAGAAGATCGGCGTCATGTTCGGGAGCCCGGAGACCACCACCGGTGGCCGAGCTCTCAAGTTCTATTCGTCCGTCCGAATCGACATCCGTCGTATTGGAGCCATCAAGGATGGTGACCAGGTGACAGGCAACCGGACACGCGTCAAGATCGTGAAAAACAAGCTGGCGCCGCCGTTCCGGATCGCGGAATTCGACCTCATGTATGGGGAAGGCGTGTCACGAGAGGGCGACCTCCTTGATCTGGCGGTCGAACGACGCCTCGTCGAGAAAAGCGGCACCTGGTTTTCATACAGCGGAGAACGGCTGGGGCAAGGTCGCGAGAAGGTCAAGTTGTTCCTGAAACAACATCCGGAGATCTTCGATTCCATCGACGCACGTGTTCGCAAGGAGCTTGGACTGACGGCCGAGCCGGCGGCGGACGCGGAAGCCGTACCCGCCTAGGCGCGTTCCTCGCGCGCGCACATCCACCGGCGTCGTGGCCCTGCCGCGACGCCGGTTTTTTCTTGTACTTTTGCACGCATTTCGGTAATGTGCCGCCGTGACCGTGCGGACTTGTACTCGCCGCGCAGTTCCTGTACGCTGAGCCTACGCGCCGGCGTGTACATCAACTTGTACTCGGCGTCGCTTTCTTGTACGCTGGCACTCCACCATATGGGTTCCGTCATCGATCGGCTCAACGACATGCCTCCGCTGCCGCAGCGCACGCCCGCGCCGCGACACACCGGTCGCTATGTCTTGGTGCTGGTCACTATTCTGCTGGTCGCAAACGCCATCGTGGGAGAACGAGGATTGGTCGCGCTGTTTCGCGCCAACCAGGTGCACGCCAGCCAGCAACGAATCATCAACGCGCTGCATGCCGAGAACGGACGCCTTCGCCGCTACGCTCAAGCGCTCGCGGCTGACCCACGCGTCATCGAAGAAGTGGCCCGCCGCGAACTGGGCCTACTGAAACAGGGCGAACAGCTCTTCATTTTTGGGGACACCGAAGGGGCACCGGCCCCGGCGCCCCCCGACGCCGATCCCGAACCGGCGCCATCGACCCCGTAGCCGGGCTGGCCTCACCAGAGGCCCTCGCTCAATCTGACCATTTCGTAGGAACTGTTCCGATACGGAACAGGACAAGCGCATCCGCCCAGGTCGCGCCCGCCACCCAGCATGATCACCGCCGTGGCGCGCCTCGATTGGGCCTGGCTCGGCGACCGCGGCCTCAATTCGAGTTGCACACCATGAACACGCAGCATCGCGAGCTCGTCGATCTCCTCCAGACTGTTGGGAAAGATCCGTCTCGCCTGATCTTCGAAGACGAACTCACCGGCCTGAACAACCGGCGTTTCTTGCGGAGCTTTTTCGAACACAAGGTCGATTGGCGCGGCGACGCGGATTTCCCGTTGTCGCTGCTCATGCTTGACCTTGACCACTTCAAGCAGAGCAACGACACCCACGGACACGAAGCCGGCGACTAGGTCTTGCTGTGGCTCTCATCGCTGATGCGGGACATCAGCAGCGACGACCACTTCCCCATTAGATACGGGGGTGACGAGTTCGTGATCCTCGTCCCGGGCGCACAGGCCGATGAGGCCAGAATGCTCGCAGATGTGCTGCTCCAGCGCATCAAAACCCGCCCCTTCCAGTTGCGCGGCGTCTCCGCCACGTTGCCCATTACGCTGAGCGTTGGTGTCGCCTGCGCCACCGCTTCCTGACAGCATCCGCCGACTTCCTGTTGCAGGTATTCGCCGACGACGACAACGACCGAGTGGCTGCCGAGCTGGCCAATCTGCTGCACGGTATGTCCGCGAGTGCGATTCAGTTCTCCGACTACGACCTCGCAAGTCGCATCTTTCTGGCCCTCGCCGATCGCCGACGTGAGCTGGAACTCAAACCGGGGGACGACACACGGACTACCGGACGCGCGCTCGCCAAAGAGCTGCACCCGGCGGTCGCCAAGGTGCTGGAGGAAGACCTCGTGTCGGGCGACGTCGGTCGCCAGGCGCCGGCCGCGCAGGTTCTCGGGAGCCTGGGCGCACCTGCGATTCCACTACTGGTCGATGTCATCAAACGTGAGCGGAAGTTCCGGACACGACAGATGGCCGCCATGCTGCTCCGCGACCTCGGACCGCGCGCGGCGGCACAGCTAAAGCAGGAGCTGACTTCGGAGGTCGGCACCGAGCAACGGTTCCGGATCCTCGAGATCCTCGATGTGGTGACACGGCGCGTGACCGACGAGCTGACCTACTGTCTCGGAGACGGCTCGCCGAAAATTCGTCAGGCCGCGTACCAGCTCGCCGAACGCGTCGGAGACCCGGCGCTTGTCGCCGTCGTCGCCCCACACACCCAAAGTGCCGATCTCGACCTGGCGCAGTCCGCCATTCGATGCCTGGCGCAACTGGGCTCGAAAGACGCCGCACGGGTCCTCGTGACCACGTTGCAGTCCACCGAGAAGTCCGACCACGCCGTGGCGTGCGCACAGGCCCTCGGACAGATCGGAGACCCGGTCGCCGTCGAAGCGCTCGTCGGTCTAATGTTGCGCAAGAAGAGCTGGTTTCGCGGTTGGCGGTGGGACGATCAAGTGCGCACAACGGCGGCCATCGCCCTGTAACAGATTGAGAGTCCGGAGGCCGCCACAGCGCTTTCCCAAGTCGGCACCGACCCGGCGCCCCGAGTCCGCGCGGTCGCCCAGACCGCGACACACGGCGGGCGCGCCTGCTAACCGAGCACGTCTCGCACGGCATCCGCCGACTCGAGGACGCCCCACCCTGCCAGATCCGCCAGGAGGTTCGCTTGGACTGGCGTGAGTCGCGTGAGCGCTCCGGGGTTCTGACCGATGGTGCGATAGTGCGGAAACCGGGCAATCAGACTGTCGGCCTCCTCGGCGGCGAAGAGCGTGCGGGTCTTCGGCGGCAGCGCAGACTCCCAGTCTGCGGCACGATCGTTGTAGACCCAGCAGACGGACACGTCCCAGCCCCCGGCGATGCCCCACCACGGATTCGAGAGCACCGGCACCCGTGTCGAGGCCACTAGAGGCCGACCGTGGCGTTGCGCCTGCTGCCACGCGTCAACGATTTCCCGAAATGCGGCTC
>CAWWAF010000048.1:0-27094 GCA_963934795.1 uncultured bacterium | reverse complement strand
AACCCCTGACCTCGTGAATGCCATTCACGCGCGCTCCCAACTGCGCCACTGGCCCATCAATGCGTATTGTATGCCCGGCCAACCTTTCCAAGCAATCAGCCGGGAGCTTGAGCCGCCGATACTGTGCGTTCCCGGGCTAGTACTCGCTGAACATCCGCTGCATCTCGTCCCGGTCAGATGTGGCGGTCAAGCTCAACATCAGCAGCACGCGGGCTTTGACGGGAGCGAGGTCCTCGCCGGAAATCCCGCGGCGGCTACGCCGGCTGATGGGGCTGTCGTCCGCCTCGACAGGCCGTGGTCGCCGAGGGGGGACACGGCCACGGCCGGTCCGGGTGGTCATGACGAGCGGGACCCCTTGCTCCAGCGCATAGGACATGGCATCTCGCTGTCCCGCGCTGACCGCGCCGGCACCGGCGCCGGCGATCACCAGACCATCGGCGCCTAGATCGACGGCCGCACGGATTAACGCGCCCGAGGCTCCCTGGTAGGACATCACGATGTCGACTCGAGGCAGCCGGGTCACTCGCGCGAGGTCAAATTCCGTCGCGGCTGAGTGACGCTGTTCCGGCCGGCGATAGTAGATGACGCGGTCGCGTGCGGCGGTGCCCAGAATCCCGTAACCGCGCGAGTCGAAGGTCTGCAAGTGGTTCGCGTCCGTCTTCGTGACGTCGCGCGCCGAATTGACGTCGCCGTTGAAGACGACCAGCGTTCCGCGCGCACGCGAGCTGGCATCCCCCGCCACTCGGAATGCCTGCCGCAGATTCGCGGCCCCGTCGTAGCCGAGCGTGTCGGGACGACGCATGGCGCCCACGACCACGACCGGGCGTTCAGTCTGCACGGTGAGATGCAGAAAGTAGGCGAGTTCTTCGAGCGTGTCGGTGCCGCTGGTCACGACGATACCCGCCAGGTCATCGTCCTCGCGAAATACCTGGTTGACACGGCGCGTCAGACGCAGCCACTGATCAAGCGTGACCGCGCTGCTGGCGATATTGGCGAACTCCTCTGTTTCCACCTCGGCAATAGTTGCGAGGTCGGGGACCAGGGCTACGAGGTCGTCCGCGGAGAGTCTGGCGCCAGGCCGGTTCGAGATGGTGCCGCCAGTCGTAATCAGACGGACACGCGGGGGCGCCGCAGTGGCTGCGTCCAGGACCGGAGCCCAGAACAGCGCCAGGAGCAGCGGAAGGCCAATCGGCAAGGTGCGGCGCCACATGGTTCGTTCCTGCGCTGGCTCGCCACGAGCGTGGCGCGGGCGAGTAAGCAGCGTGAGAGTCCGTACTATACCGGAATTGTAGGGACTTGATGGGCCAGCGTGAGCCAATCCGTGAGCTGCTCAACGGCCTGCTCGGCCGTGGTCCCATAGAACGGCATCAGCGCCGTCGAGCCGCCAGGCGCGCTCACGAGATAGGCGCGCCAGCGCTCCGGATCGACCAGCATGGCTTCGATCTGGTAACGGCGTCCGTTGATGGACTGTTCGGTGCGGTGGACGGTCACGACTATCGAGCGGGCGTTGGGTTGATGATGGCGACGAGGACAAGAGGAATTCTAGTCACTTGGCATGTGTCAGCAACAGCGAAGGAAAGTGCGAAGATCGGTGCACAGGGTGGCCGATCACGCCTTCGTCTCCTGGGAGCAGGCAGCGAAAAATTTTGAGCCCCCTGACGATCCACAGGTGATCCACACGCCGTCCACATCTTTTCCACAGGTTGTGAGACCGCCCGATCGCTGGGGCCGTACCGCCGCGGCTCGTGGAACGAAGTACACTCCGACAGCGGCCCTCTTTGCGTCCGAATCCGCTTCCTCGAGTTGACGTGATCACGCCCCGACAGACGCGGCTGTTCAGCACCGCGGATCTGGCGACCTTTCGCCTGACGATTCTCTCCTGCGTTGCCGAGACCAGCGCGTGGGACCGTCGCGCGTCCGCGGTCATCGTGCCGTCGCATGCCGCCGCGGACCAGCTGCGGTGGACGCTTGAGCAGCGGACGCTCGACGCGGGAACCGCCCAGGTGCTGCCGCTGTTGCTCACGCGGGACGAGCTTTACGCAGAGCTGCATCGGCGAGCGGACGCACCGCCGCCGCTGCTGGGGCCGATTGAGCGGTTGGTGTGTGGTCGGGCGGCCGCCGATGAGGCGCTGGCCTCCGGCATGGACCCGCCCTTTCAGTTGAGGCCGGGGCTCGTTAGCGAGTTTCTGGGGCTCTACGATGAACTCCAGCGGCGACATCGGTCCGTTCCCCGAAGCTGCGGTCGACGGCCGAGTGGTCTATCTCTAGTCCCGTTTGTGCACGTCCCGCGTCGCAGCGAGACCGGCGCCCCTGTCCCACAACGGCCGCTTCGCTGGTGCTCTGCGTGTCCTCACGCCGCGAATCAGGGTTGGCGAGCGGCGTCGAGTGCGTCGCGCACGGCCAACCGCCAGCTTCCGACGTCTAACCTAGCGTAGGTCGACGAAGTGATGTCTAAACTGAACCGGGGGAGGGACCGATGCTGACACCGCCTGTGGGGCTGTCACCGACTGACACGCTGTTCGAGTTGCGAGAGTTCGCCTCGCTGCCGTGCGGGTGTGTGGCGGGAGGGTATCTGGCGCGATCGCTGGAATTGGACGTCGTCGCGCTGGAGGTGAAAGGACCGCATTGCACCGCCGGCCACCACGCGACAGGTTCGCTGCTTGCACCCGACGACGTGGCGGGCCGGTTCGCCGACATCCGCATGTAACGTCGTGCCACATGGAATCCGCACGCCCGTGTCTGGACGCCGTCCTGCCGATGCCTGGGCCCGCCGGAGACCGCGAGGCTAGCTGCGGAGGAGCACCGGGTCGGCCGCGAGCCTGTCCGCCCACGCGCGCGCGTTCGATTCCGCCTCGTCTTTCGTCTGACCACACAAGAGTATCGAGTCTAGCGGTTTGTCGCTGTCGCCGCGGGTGACCCATGCGACCCAGCGAGCACCGCGTGATTCGGTCTTGATGCCGAAGTTGTTGTTCATCATAGCCGGCAAAATCCTATCTCAACTAGCGGTCGCGGCGCCATGCGGACCACGGACGACACGTCGCGCATTGCGCGTCTGTTTCCTATTCTCATACAATCACTGGTGGACATGTCCTCGATCGAGGGCATTGCTTGGGTCCCACCGCGCGCTACCGTGACGAGAGGAGTTACCTGATCAATGGCATTGACCTGCCCGAATTGTGGGAACGAGAAGAGTTTCCTGGCCAAGACGCTACAGATGCATGTGGTCGAAGCGGGCGGGGAGGAGCTGGAACTCTCTGAACAAACCTCACCGGCGATGCTAGAGCTGTTGTGCGACGAGTGCGAAACTGAGCTCGATTTCGGTTCCCTCGAGGCGGATCAGCGCCGCGAGATGCTCCTCCTACTGGGCGCTGGCTAGGGCTGGCGCACCTCCCTGGCTTACCGACGGCGATAGCCGCAAATCAGACATTGCCAGCGTGTGGGCTGATCGCGTGGGGGTAACTCCACGTTTGGCTGTAGCGACTGCACGAGCGTGTGCCACGGTGGGCTGGCGGGCTCGAGGATGCCGCCGCAATCGGGGCAGGTCCGGAGCGTGGTTGTCGTGTGCCCCGCGGGCGGCTGCGGCATGAGCCGACCCTAACATCGCGGTCACCTGTTGACAAGGCCAGAGACCGGCTCCTATGTTTGACGTATGCGACGTGCGCGGAGGGACGTCGACGCAGGGGCTGAGGGTGAATGCACGACTACTACCGACGGCTGGGGCTGCCGTCTTCCGCCGATATCAACGAGGTTCGGCGCGCGTATCGCGAGTTGGCGCGGCGGTCTCGTCCACGTGGCGGAGACCACGCCTCGAGTCACGCCTCAGTAGATTGCCTGGCCTCCCTACATCGAGCCTACGAAACCCTCACCGATCCGAAGGGGGCGGCGGCACACGCCGACGGGCTGCTCCGCGGTTCCGGTCGAGAGCCCGCGTTCGCCGATGAGATCGACGTCGATTTCCCATCAGTCTCGAGCCTGGTCGATCGCATGCGGACCTCGTTCTTCGATGCAACTGATGAAGGGGCTCTGTCGACCGAAGTGCAGTTAACCCCCCGGCAGGCCGGTACCGGCCTCACCGTGTCGATTGACGTGTCGCTTGCCCACACATGCCCTGTCTGCGGTGGACGCGGCGAGGTGTGGCTGGAGTCATGCGGAGCGTGCGCCGGCAGCGGCGCGGGGTTGTTGCCGCACCAACTGCAGCTCGTCGTGCCCCCAGGAGTTCGACACGGAACCCGCCTGCATTTCGACGTGACCCGACCGTATGCCCCGGTGACTCTGGTGCATGTCCGGATCTCCGTCCAGTAGACCCATCAGCTAGCAGTATCACTGGCTTGCGGGGATTCCGGAGGCCTGGCGTCAGGGAGGCGGGTCTGGGGTGCCGTGTGGCGTCCACGGGCCGCAGCGAGCCAGACGGCCGAGCGTCAGGCGCGCGCCTTTCCACAGACCATGGCGCTCGATGACGGCATGGCCGTAGTGACTGCACGTAGGTGTGAACCGACATGTGGCGCCAGAGGTCGGGAGCAAGGCCGGAAGGCGTTGCTGGTACCAATGAATTCCGGCCAGCGCCCAACGGACGCCGACCTGCTCGTCGGGTACCCGGCGAGCGTCCGTGACGCCTAGCACCAGCACGAGCATGAAGGCCGCCGTCCACACGGACGCCGCGCGGCGCCGTCTAGGCGGTTGAGCCGGGTTGACGCTCATGGCGAGCTGTCGCGCGTGTCGCCCGCTGGGCGAGCCAGCGGGCGAGCACCAGGTTTCCTGGACCGTCCTAGAACTTGTCCGCGAAATCGCTCAGTCCTGGGATCAGGAGCCGCTGACCCTTCAGGGCTTTGGAAATGCACACGACGTGGAACACGAGCACGCCAAGTTGCGCTAGCGGCACGAGTAGGCAGCCAAGGCCGCCAGACAGCCCGCTCAAGACGCCGATGGCGAGGAAAGCCGCGATCTCGGCGCCGAGCAAGACCAGACCGTGCTTCGCGTGCCAACGGACATCCTGATCGTCCTGTTCCATCAGGAGCGGGATCAGGGCAAGTATCCACAGATACGAGAGGATGAGCATGACGCTCCGGTTCGACGACTCGCCGCCGGCGGGCAGTGGTGGCGGCGGAGCCGCCTCGGGTCTCGGGTCGTCAGTCATGTAACACGTTCTCCCTTTGCGGGGCAGTCTGACACAATGCCGCGTTCGTGTCACCGACGGTCGGACTTGTCACGGTTTCATGAAAGTGACTAAGCTGGAAGGCTGGTTACCCGACGGAGCACGCTGGCGTGTCGGGGGTGGCCAGAGTCGAGGATCTGTGTCGATGAGTAGTGGGATAGTCGAGTCGGGTGCAGTGCTTGAGGCGCTCAAGGTGGTGCAGGACCCTGACCTGGGTCGAGACATTGTGAGCCTCGACTTCGTGAAGGAGCTGCGAATTGACGGGGGTCTGGTTACGTTCGATATCGAGCTGACAACCCCGGCCTGTCCCGTCAAGGAGCAGATGCACGACCAGGCGGTGGCGGCGGTGTCCGCGCTCGACGGGGTCACGAGCGTCACCGTGAACATGACGGCCAACGTGCGCGCGGTCGCCTCCCCGGACGCGGGTCGCGCCCCGATTCCTGGCGTGAAGAACATCATCGCGGTCGGTGCGGGCAAGGGCGGCGTCGGGAAGAGCACTGTCGCCGTGAATCTGGCGCTGGCATTGGCGAAGTATGGCGGGCGCGTCGGGCTGATCGACGCCGATATCTACGGACCGAACATACCGATCATGCTCGGCGTGCGCGGTCAACTCGAGACCGACGGGAAGAAGATCGTCCCGGCTGAGAAATACGGCATTCCGGTAGTGTCCATGGGATTTCTCACCCAGGACGAGACGCCGATCATCTGGCGCGGACCGATGCTGCACGGGGTGGTCCAGCAGTTCTTCCGGGAAGTGCGCTGGCAGGAACTCGACTATCTCGTCGTGGATATGCCGCCCGGGACGGGTGACGTCGCACTCAGCCTGAGTCAGACCGTGCCCGTGTCCGGCGCTGTGGTCGTGACCACGCCCCAGGTCGTGTCGGTGGCGGATTCGCGCCGAGCCGTGGCGATGTACAGGAAGTTGAATGTGCCCACACTCGGGATCGTAGAGAACATGAGCCACTTCGTGTGCCCCAGTTGCGACCACGAGAGCGATCTCTTCGGCAAGGGGGGCGGCGAGTCCGCCGCGACGGATATGGGCGTGCCGTTCCTGGGCCGCATTCCTGTCTACCAGCCGATACGCGAGGGGGGGGACAGCGGGAATCCCATCGTGCTGTCCGAGCCAGATTCCGCTGCCGCGCGGGCCTTCTTCGAAGTCGCGGAGCGCACCGCCGCACAAATCTCGATCGCGGCGCTCAATCCGGCGACCGCCGCCGTGTCGTAGCGGCCCGTGGGGCTACTACGCGCGTAGCGCGCCAGGGTCTCCGTTAGGGATGCCGGAGCTAGCGGGCCGTGAGCCAGGACTCGCGTCGTGATTCCTGGGTCTCTGAAGCCTCTGCGATCGGGGCCAGGTCCCACTGCTCATCCGGCGGCGTACCGACAGTGACTGGTACGCGCTTGAGCGCGCCGCGTCGCGAGACGAGCACCGACAGGTTGGTCCCGGGCGGCGCCTGGGCGACACGGTCTTCCCAGTCGTCCGGTAGCACCCGATAGTCACCGATGGCGAGAAGCTCGTCCCCGACGTTGAAGCCGGCCGAGTACCCCGGCGTGTCGCGACGCACCTGCGCGACCAGTCGACGGCCGTTTGCGACGCGGGTCACGAGTCCGATCCAGCCGTCCGGGTCTGTCTCAGGCTCGTCTTCCTCAGGGGCACCCGCGAACTCCAGCCCGAGCCACTCGAGTGCCTCGTCATAGTCGAGTTCCTCGGTCGAATCGAGTGCCTGCGCGAACCAGTCGGACAGATTCTCGCCTGCCACTTCCTGGGTCACTGCGCGAAACTCGTCCGGCGTATAGCCGCGTGGACCTGAGAACCGCTCGTACGCGAGCCGCATGACGTCGTCCAGAGACTTCAGCCCGCGGGTCGCTGCGCGGATCCGCATGTCAAGCAGAAACCCGATGACGGCACCCTTCGTGTAGTAGCTGACAGAGGTGTTGGGCGAATTTTCGTCGGCGCGGTAGTACTTGATCCACGCGTCGTATGAAGCGAGCGCCACTGGCTGCACCTCGCGCCCAGGCGTGGTCTGCAGACTCCGAATCTGTCTGGATAGGGCCTCCAGATACTCGTCGGTGGTCGATAGGTCGGCGCGGCGTACGATCAAATCGGCGTAGTAGGACGTAATCCCCTCCACCACCCAGAGGCTCTCGGTGTGCACCTCGGTCTCGTAGTCGAACGGACCGAGCTCGACCGGCCGGAGTTGCTTGACGTTCCAGGCGTGAAACTGCTCGTGGCTGACCAGCGCCAGCCATCGCAGATAGCGTGGCCTGGCGCTCGTGGCCCAGCGACTCGTCATCAACAACGTCGAGTTGCGATGCTCGAGTCCGCCCCCTGATTCCGTGATCATGTTGAGGAACACATACTGCTCGTACGGTGTTTCGCCCCACATGCGAAACAGCTCCTCCGTGATCTTCTCGACATCCGCGGCGGAGCCAGGGCCATCCCAGACGCCGGATTCGCCCACATTGACCAGCGCGTGTGGCGTCCCCTCGACCGTGAACTCGTAGACGGTGGGATTGCCGACTACGATCGGCGAATCGACAAGCGTGTCGAAATCAGCGGCGCGATACGTGTCCGCGCCACGGTCAGTGAGGGGCGTGAGTCCGGTCACGCTACGGCTCCATCCGTCGGGCAACTCCAGGGTGACGTCGTGCGGCCGGTCCGTGTCGTCGTCGGCGAGGGTCAAGAATGTTGGGGCGCCGTTGAGCATGGCGAAATCGGATTCGATCCAATTGGTCCGTACCGACATCTCCCGGCCATACACGCGGTAGGAGACTTCGATACGGCGCGCGCCACCGGTCTCGACGACCCAGCGGTTTTTGCGTGATTTCGTCACCGTGAGCAGCGCACCATCGGGTGAACGGGCCGACAGCCCTTCGACGTGGCGTGCGAACTCCCGGACCAGATATGAGCCCGGGGTCCAGACCGCCATCATCAGCTCAACCCGATCGCGCCCGTCGGTCGGGACGGTCGCGTCCACCACCGCGTAGTGTGTGTGCGGGGCCGGGAACCGCACCGCATAGGTGACGGGTTCGACCGATTGGGCCCGGGTGGCGACGGCGAACGTCGTTCCGACCAGGGCAAGCACCAGCACCGCACCCGAACGGCGTTCCATGAAGAGGCGTGTCAGGCGGTTCTGAGCGGTCACCGACTCAGTGTACCTGTGAGGGCTCCCGTCGCAACCGACAACGTCTTCAGGAGCGCAGATGTTCCGCGGATGGCGTGTTGAAGCACGGCAGGGTTCTTGAGCCGGATACTGCGTCCCTGAGTCTCGATGAGGTTCCGCTCGCGGAGGTCCTTCAGAATGAAGTTGACCGTTTCCCTCGTCAGCCCGACGAGATTCGCGATATCCCGTTGGCTCAGGCGCAGGGGGATAACGACCCCGTCGGCGTCTTCGACCCCGTTTCGGTCGGCGAGATGGAGGAGCGTGCTTGCAACGCGCGAATGGGCGCTCTGGTGCAGGATCTCGCGAACCCGCGTCCGATACATCCGCACCCGCAGGCCGAGGAGCGTGATGACCTCCTAGCCCAGCGCGGGGAACTCTCGCATCAGATTCAGAAAATCGGTGCGCGGGATGATCCAGATCGTGCAATCCTCGTACGCATCAGCCAGATGGTCGTGCGGGCCGTCGTCGATCACCGCCAATTCGCCGAAGAGATCGCCTGGCTGCTGAAATCCCAGAATGGCTTCGCGCCCCTCCGGATTCTCGGCCGACAGTTTGACCACTCCGGACTCGAGGAGATACACCGCACTCGCCTCATCTCCCGGGTGAAAGATTGGCTCGCGGCGCTTGAAATGGGCCACCCGGGCCGCTCGGAGGACCGCCAGGCGCTCTCCCTCGCCGAGCATCGAGAGTAGCCCGACGCGTTGCAGATACGTGAGACGTGAGTGGGGCGTCATGAGCTGGGTTGTGCGTGTCGCTGCTACTGAGCGCAGGACTGTCGGGGGCTGCGCGAGAGCCAGTCATCGATATAACCCGTGGCACTGCTCAGGTATTCCCGGGCCGGGTGCAATGTGTGAAATTTGGTGCATGCAAGCGGCGACTTGACACAGGACACGTTCTCATTCATCTTCAGACGAGCAACCACCCTCTTCAGCGATGGACGCGACCGACCCCCCTCACGACCGCGTCGCGATCGACCCCCAGTACCACAGCGTGCGTCAGGTCCGTGACCGGTACCCCACGGTTCGAGAGGACCACCTCCGGTATCTGGAGAAGTGGTCTCTGGTCCACCCTGTTGCTCGTACGGGGGCGGACCGGTACTACGGGTTTCAGGACCTCCGTGTCATCAGACAGGTCAGTGAAGGCCTCGCCGAAGGTGCGGCGTTCCGTGTGGTGTTGCGGGCACTCGTATCGGCCAGAGACGGGCAGCTGACGCTGGACTTCAGTCAGCGTCTGGCGGAGTCGCACCCCGTGAAGGTCGTGGCCTTGAGCCCTCGTCGCCACGATGGGCCGACGGCCCGGAACCCCGAGATGGCCCCGTTGTCGTCGTCCCATTCCTCGTTAGCCGAGCAGTACTTTCGCGAAGGTGCCCAACTGGACGAAGGTACGGAAGGCGACCAGGAGGACGCTCGATGCGCGTACCGAAAAGCACTCCTGCTTGACCCCAATCTGGTTCCTGCCCTGGTCAACCTTGCCAACCTGTACTACGCGCGGGACGAACTCGTTGAGGGTCAGGCGCTGTACGAGCGGGCGATGCACTTGGACGGGGAGTGTTTTGAGGCGTACTTCAACCTCGGAAACATCCACCACGATCTGGGGCGTTATCTCGACGCTCTCGAGCACTACCGGGTCGCGCTCGCTATCAATCCCAACTACGCCGACGCGCACTTCTATCTGGCGGTCACGCTTGAGAAGATCGGCCACTCGACGGAGGCACGCGCACACTGGCGCACCTACCGCGATCTGGCGCCACACGGTGAATGGGTCGATCTCGCGAAGGAATTCAGCGAATAGTCACGACGACCGAAGGACTAGTACTCGTAGTCGACGTCTTCCGGGCGTGGACGCTTTTTCGGTGTGCGCCGGAGCTTGTACAGGGCGCAGTCGGGGCACCACGCTTCGGGTGCGAAAGCCAGTTTTCCGGCGTACGGGAGCACATCGCGATTCGAGCAGTATTCAAGCTGCTCGTCCTTGACGTGCCACCGGCAGGCCTTGAAGCGGGCGACCGCCGGGCTCGGGGCAGGTTCTTGGCTCTGGTCAGTCGACGGCGCATCCGCTGCTGGAGGGTCGCGCGAATCGTCGGATGTCACTTGGCGTGACTCCGAGGGGATGCGTCTCGCACGTCGAGATCGATCGAGGCCTCCAGCGCGCGTACGGCTGGCAGCTCGTCGGGCGCCGCGAGCGTCACGGCGGCGCCCGTCGCGTCCTGACGCGCCGTCCGTCCCACGCGATGGATGTATGTGTCGCGGTTTGGAGGCACCTCGAAGTTCACGACACACTTGATGTTGTCGATGTCGAGCCCTCTGGCCGCCACGTCGGTGGCCACGAGCACCCGATAGCGTCCGCTACGGAAGCCACCGACAGCCGCGAGCCGCAGGCTCTGCGAGCGGTCCGCATGCAACGCGGTGGCCTGGATCCCTGCGTTCGAGAGGGCGCGCGCGAGCCGTTCCGTTCCTCGTTTCGTGTTGACGAACACCAGCACCGAGCCTGGGGTCTTCTTGAGAAATGAGGTCAGCCATGCAGTCTTACGGGGCGTTGGGACCTGCTCCACGGAATGCGAGATGCCGACCGCCGGCGCGCCTCGACGCCCGATCTGGACGTATGCAGGGTCGTGCGCCAGCTCCTTGAGCGGAGTCAAGACGAAGTCCGGAATAGTGGCGGAGAACAAGAGCGTCTGCCGCCGCCTTCCCTCAGTCTTGAGGTCCGGCAGACTGGCGACGATGCGACGGACATCCGGCCAGAACCCCATGTCCAGCATCCGGTCTGCTTCGTCGAGAATGAGGGTGTCAACGCCCGCGAAAGCGGGAATGCCGCCACGCAGGTGGTCCAAGAGCCGGCCCGGTGTCGCGACAACGACATCTACCCCAGCTCGCAAAGCCTGTGCCTGTGGCCCGATCGGTGTGCCCCCGAACACAGGGGCGCTCGTCAGGCCCGTGTGATACACAAAGCCCTGCAAGTCGTCCTCGATCTGGACGACCAGTTCGCGGGTCGGTCCCAGTACGAGCACTCGCGTGCGACCACCGGCTGCGTCGTTGCCTGGTCTGGGTTCCTTGAGGATCCGGTTGATCACCGGCAGCAGAAATGCGCCAGTCTTGCCGCTCCCGGTTTCTGCGCTGGCGATCAGATCTCGGCCGGCTGAGACAATCGGAAACACCGCCGATTGAATCGGCGTGGCGTCGGTAAACCCGCGATCCCGCACACCGAGCGCGAGTTGCGGGTCGAGATCGAGCTGGTCAAAGGGAATCGGCTCTGCGGTGACGACCGCGGCCGGCATGACGAGTTCGGCAGTCGGGGCCGCGAAGTCCGCCGGCGACCGATCCGGTCGCCGAGATGACCCGCGGCCGACTGGACGGGATCGCCGTCGCGGTCGAGCGTGCGTGGTGTCAGAATTCAAAATGTCGGTTCTAGCGAGCGCGGAAAGTGATGATTCCGCGGACCGGATCGTAGGGTGAGACGCCGACCGTGACCCGGTCGCCTGGGACGACCTTGATGCGAAAACGCCGCATGCGACCACTAAGTTGGGCGAGCACTTCGTGCCCGGCGTCGCACTGAACCCGGTAGAGCCCACCGCTGTGGACCGCTGAGACCGTGCCTTGTACGTCTATCAGATCGTCCTTCGCCAAATAATCTCCTCTACCAGCCATTTTCGCACATCGTTCGCGACTTTGCAAAAAGCGGGCCGCTCGCTACAGACTTCTGACAGCGGCTTCAAGCTCGCCCGCCATGGTTCGATAATCCGTGCCGCGAAGCCGAAGATGGGGGCCAAAGCGGACACTGACGCGGCCAGGACGGGCCATGCGCCGTCCTTCGCCCCAGACCGCGTCCAGGCCCCGCAGCCGGACGGGAACGACCGGCACATCCAGGCGAGACGCAATCATGGCGGCCCCCGGTTGGAATGGAGCCAGGGTCTCTCCTGCCACGCGCCGTCCCTCCGGAAAGATGAGCAGGGAATTGCCCGCGCCAATCAACTCACCGGCGTATCGCAACGCGTGACGCGTGCCGGCTTCCCGCTGCGGCAGTGGGAACGCGTTGAACAAACCGGTCGACAGGTAGTAGTTCAGGCCATTCGACAGCCGTGCGCGTCTGAGGTATTGCGCAGGGTGGAAGTGCGCTGCAAAGAATTCCTTCGCCATCGCTGTCACGACCCGGTATCGCGAGCCGCTCGGTAGCGCGGCGAGGATGACAGGTGTGTCCATGAAGCTCTGATGGTTGGCGGCCAGGATGACCGGGCCGTCGACCGCTTTCAGATGTTCGAGTCCCTCAACCTGCAGCCACGCGAAGAGACGGGTCAGTGGGAGGAGCCAGACCCCCAGGCAGGCCCTGCGAATTCCCCGCATCGTTCGAGACTGGCTCCAGCGGGGAAGGGGAAATGCGGAGTCGCCGGAGCCGGCCGTAGACGAGGGCGCCGCGATCAGCGCTTCGAGGTCGGCCACCGTGACGGCCTGTCCGACCGCCTGCTCATCGAGCGACGCATCGAGCTCGTTCTCGAGCACCATCATCAGTTCGACCCGCTCGAGCGAGCTCAGGCCGAGCTCGTCGAGTTCGGTATCGCGAGTGATGGAGCCGCCCGCTACCCGTTCCAGGATCGACGTAAGACTCCGCTCACCGTCGTGCCGCTCCGCGACAACCGGAGTCGCACCCGCCGTTGCCCAGTCGCGCACGAGTCCGCGCTTCAGCTTCTGGGTCCCCTCGGTGCGTGGAAGCTTGGCTTCCGGCCAGATCAGGATGCTTCTCACACGCTGGTGGTCGCCGAGGTGCCGGTTGGCGGCGCGGGCCAGTTCGATGGGGTCGGCCGGTGATTCCAGCACCACGACGGCGTGGGCCCGCTCCTCGTTGTCGCGCGTGACACCGACGACGGCCGACTCGGCTACCTCCGGCAGGCTGTCAACGACGCGCTCGACGTCTTCTGGAAACACGTTGAGCCCTTCGGGCGTGACGATGACCTCTTTCTTCCGCCCATGTACCTGTAGCCGGCCCTCGGCGTCGAGAGACCCCAGGTCTCCGGTGTGAAACCAGCCGTCATCGAACGCGGCCGCGGTCTCGTCCTCGGCCCCGAAGTAGCCGGTGGTCACGTTGTCACCCTTGACCAGAATTTCTCCGTCCTCAGCGATGCGGATCTGGACGCCGGAAATAGGAGTGCCCACCGAACCCCGACGCGTCTTGAACGGGTGATTGAGCGTCACGATTGGTGCGGTTTCCGTGAGCCCGTATCCCTGGACGACCAGAAAACCGAGGCGGGACCAGAAGGCCTCCAGGTCCGGATCCAGGGGAGCGGCCCCGACAATGAAGCACCAGAATTTCATGCCGAAAAGCCGGTGGACACGACGATATCGCCACCACCGTTTGGCCACATGTTCATGCGTTGGCGGTGCGTCGGCAACGTCCGGGACGAGCCGCACTATGTGGTCGCGCAACACATCCAAAATCTTCGGTACGCACACGAGCACCGAGATGCGGCGGCTCTGAATCTGAGTCACGATGGCCGAGGGGCTGTATCCGCGCATGAACACACACACCCCGGGGAGCATCGGCGGGATGAACGTGGACAACGCCTGCCCGAACATGTGACTCAGCGGCAGCAGGTTGAGGAATCGTAAGGGAAAGAACGGACGTCCGTAGGCACGATATTTGAGTACCTCGCGCTCAACCGGGACGATGTTTGCCAGGACGTTTCGGTGCGTGATGACGACCCCCTTGGGGGCGGACGTGGCACCGGAGGTGAAGATGATTTCCGCGACGTCGTCTTTGGCAGGCCTGTGGTCCCCGTGGTCGGGCGAGGTCGAGCGATCGGTCTCCGTCGTCGTAGGGGTCCCGAGCTCGGACAACGGCCAGGAGGAGAGTCCTGAGTCCGGGGCGAGCGTCACCTCGTCGCCGATGAGCACGATCTGTGCGCCGACCAGCTGAGCCACCGTGTGCAGAAAGGCCGGCGAGGTGCGATAGTCGATGGGCACCGCGACGACGCCTCGGAGCAGGCACCCCCAGAAGGCGATGATCCACTCTGGGCGATTTTCCCCCCAGAATAGAACTTTGTCTCCGGCCCCGACGCCGGCGGTGGCCAGCCGTTCGGCGAAACCGAGTGCCGCGCGTCTGATGTCCTCGTAGCTGTAGTGCCGGACCCGATATCCATCGTCATACACGAAGAACTCGGCGTCGGACCGCAGCCGCTCGTCAAAAAAATCGAGCAGCGTTTCCCGCGTCATGGACGCATTATGATGGAAGACCGCAAGCGACTCGACCGGGACCGTGGGCTGAGACCCGTAATCTGAACGCATGATCTGCCCTCCTACCCGCCTGGACCGCGCATGAGCGCCAAGTATCTCCGCTGCCCTTGGGGTCCCGCTCTCTGCCTGCTGATGCTGTGTTGTCTGGGGTCTGGCTGCGCCGGTCCGGTTCCTGAGCCTCCGCCAAAGGTAGGCACCCCGGCCGAAGGTCCGGTCGTCACGCCACCTTCGGAGTCTGGCGCCGTGGCCGCGCTGGAGGCATCGCCTCGGCAAGGCGTGTGGGTGGAAGTGGAACTGCCGGGACGTGCGGGGCCGATGATGGCCTGGGTCGTGCGCCCGGAATCTGATGACGCTGAAGCCGCCCCCGCGCCTGTCGTGCTGGTGGTTCACGAGATATTCGGATTGACCGACTGGGTGCGCGCGGTCGCGGACCGGCTCGCTGAGGATGGCTTCGTCGCGGTGGCCCCAGATCTGTTGTCAGGGCTCGGGCCCGACGGGGGGGGCACGGCGTCGGTGCCGAGCCGCGACGGGGCCGTACGACTGATCCGCACGCTCGACCCGGACGACGTGGTCGCAAGGCTCAGCGCCGTGCGTGCGTTTGCGTCGACGTTGGACGGGACCACCGGGGCGGTGGCGACGCTTGGGTTTTGCTGGGGAGGGTCTGCCAGCTTTGCCTACGCGTTGGCGGATCCGGCACTCGATGCGGCGGTGGTGTTCTACGGTAGCTCACCCGAGGCCACTGAGGACTACCAGCGTGTAGCGGCCCCGGTGCTCGGCTTGTACGGTGGCGACGACGAGCGGGTGAACGCGACGGTTGCGGAGGCGGAGCGCGAGATGGCTCAGTACGGAAAGCATTTCGAGACCGCTACCTTTGCGGGAGCCGGACACGGCTTCTTGCGCGCTCAGGAAGACCGGCAGGGGGCGAACCAGGTCGCCAGCGAACAGGCGTGGCGCCGGGCCGTGGAGTTCTTACGCCAGCATCTGTAGCGGTGTGCCCAGGCCCTAGTTGAAGGACAGACCCACGTTGAGCGCCAAACGGGTCATGCGTGGCGACCCCGGCGCCGTCTCGGTCTGGGCGAGCGGACTGATCGCGAAAATACGCAGATCAAGCGAGAACGCAACCCCGGGTCGCACGAACCAGCGCGCGCCACCTCCGTAGTTGAGGGTCCCGGCGCGTCGTTGCTCCGGCACCGTGAGCTGCTCGGATGAGACCGTCAATCGCGACGTCCCCACGCCCCCGCTCAGATAACTCCAGCCATTGCCATCGCCGAAATTGAACGAGAGTTGTGGCGAGAAGGCGGTGAAGCGGGTGGTGACCGAGGGGCCGCCCGCGTCCGGGTCGTCCATACCGGGGGTCCGGCCTGGGGAGGTAAACAGCGCCGAGGCGCCGACTCCAAATGTGACCACACCCAACTTGAACACGTAGACGTGGCCGCCCACGTCGAGACCAAGTCCCCAGGCCGGCAACTGAGCCGGTCCGAGCCCCCGATTGGCGGCCAACACCGGGTCCTGTCCGACGTTGACCATGGCTCCTCTGACATCGATCACAAAGGGGCCGATAGGGCCAGGGTCCTGTGCTGCCACCGGCGCCGCCGCAACATGTAGGGAGACGGTGGCACAGAGGACCAGCGCCGCGCGGACGCGAGTCCGCCGAAGAACTGACATGCCTGGGAGTATACCGGCGGCGCGCGCCGCTCGTTCGCTATACTCCCCCTCGACATGAGTGCCGTAGTGTCGGTGTCGGAGATCGAGCGGGCGGCCCGACGGATCGCGGGCGTGGCGCAACGCACGCCACTGGTCCGGCTGCCGCTCGACGGGGCAGGGACGGTTCTCGCCAAGTGCGAGAACCTGCAGGCGGTCGGCGCCTTTAAGATACGCGGCGCCTACAACTTCATCGCACGTCTGAGCGAGGAGGAGCGTCGGCATGGCGTGATCACCTACTCGTCCGGCAACCACGCGCAGGCGGTGGCCTTGGCGGCCGGCTTGGTCGGGGTGCGGGCGGTGGTGGTGATGCCCACGAACGCGCCGAAGGTCAAAATCGACGGGGCCCGATCATTGGGGGCCGAGGTGCTGTTCGAAGGCACGGTGTCCGCCGAACGCAAGCGGCGCGCCGAAGCCGTGGCGGCGGAGCAACGGTTGCGGATGGTGCCGCCGTTCGACCATGCCTGGATCATCGAAGGTCAAGGGACGGTGGGTCTTGAGATTCTGGAGCACTGCCCAGACGTGGCCCGCGTGCTGGTGCCAGTTGGGGGCGGTGGTCTGCTCGCGGGGACGGCGGCGGCGATCAAGCAGCGGCGTCCGGACGTGCAGATCATCGGGGTGGAGCCGGTCGGCGCGTCCAAGATGCTGGACTCGCTCGCGGCTGGACACCCGGTCACGTTGTCCCGGGTCGCCAGTATCGCGGATGGATTGCTGCCGGTCAGACCGGGGGATTTGACGTTCGACCACGTCCGTCAATTTGTCGACGAAATCGTGACGGTCTCAGATGACGCGATTGCCGAGGCGGTGCTTTGGTTGTTTCGCCGCGCGAAGCTTGTCGTCGAAACGAGCGGTGCCGCCGCCGTGGCGGCGGTGTTCGCGCAGCCACGTCTCCGGACCGGAGGACCGTCGGTGGTCGTGCTCAGCGGCGGCAACATCGCGGTCGACTCGCTGGTGGCGCTTGCCGCGCGTCCATCCGACTCGCCAGCGTCCGACCCACGGACATCTGACACTGCCGGCTGAAGCCGGGAGGCTACTCCACCCCGATGAGGTCTCTGGCGGCTGAGACCGCCTCATCGACCGTGCTCACGCGGCCGTCCAGTTGCTGTTCGTACACCGCCTTCAGAATAAGGCCGACCCCCGGACCCGGTGCCATACCCAGGTGCAGCAGGTGTCGCCCGAGAAGCAGCGGAGCCGGCGGCGCGTGCTCGACGCCCAGTGCCCTGGCCCGATTGAGAAACCAGTCCATCGCCGAGCAATCGAAGTCACCGGTTCGGCCCAGACAATCTGACTTCGCCAGTCTGGCCAAGAGTTCCAGGTCGACCTTCCGAGCCAGTCTTCGAAAGGCCCCGTCGCCAACGTCGTTCGTGGACCAGTGCCACATGCCCGGTTTCAAGTGCTGCGCGACCAGGCCGACCACCTGCTGCTGGACGTCGTACCCGCTCATGCTGCGAACGTTCAAGCGGTTGAGGAGCGCGCGAGTCGGCTCGACTCCGGCCTCTTCGTGATTCCTGGAGCGAATACGGCCATCAATGAACTCGGTGGTGGCAGGCTTCCCCAAGTCGTGGCACACCGCGCCCAACATGACCGCAACCTGTTGCGGCCGAGGGAGGTCGTCGATGCGGGTGCGGGCCTCGTCGATGACCAGCATCGTGTGCACCCAGACGTCGCCTTCTGGATGCCACTCCGGTTCCTGCTCGCAGCCGACCAGCGCCTTGAGTTCTGGCCACAATTGATCGACAACGCCAAGCTGGAGAGCCAGCTCGAAGCCGCGTGATGGCCGGTCCGACAGAAGTAGCAGTTTTTCCAGTTCGCCCCAGATCCGCTCAGCTGGGAGGTCGTCGAGCGGGACCCGGCGGCAGATCTGCTGTGCCTGGTCGTCAAGTGATAGATCGAAGCGGGCCGAAAACTGCAGAGCGCGGAGGACGCGGAGGCTGTCGTCCGCGAAGGTCGCCGGGTCGACGACCCGCAATCGACGATGCTCCAAGTCAGCCCGGCCTCCGTGGGGGTCGAGATACTGCTCCGTCGCCGGGTCCCAGGCAATCGCGTTGATCGTGAAGTCGCGTCGACGCGACGCGGCCTCGATCGACAGGTGGGGGTCGCCGGTGACCTCGAATCCGCGGTGACCCCGGCCGGTCTTCGATTCCGTACGTGGCAGTGCGACATCGACCGCCCCTACTTTGTAGACCGTGAAGCTCTCGCCGACCGCATTGACCGGCGCAAACTCCTCCAGCAGCGTTCGGAGTGGCGCGGCCTCGATGCCGTGGATCTCGAGGTCGATGTCCTTCGAGTCTCGCCCAAGCAGGCGATCGCGTACCCACCCGCCCACGAACAACGCTCGGCCCTGCGCGGCCTGGACCCGTTCGGCGATGCGAGATGCCAGTTCGAATTCGGTCATGGCTAGCGGGACTCTCACCACGGGCTGCTAGATGGTTCGGGCGAGCCGAAATCCATAGTCGGTGTAGCGGAAAGACGGGTCGAGACTGCTTCGTGCCGCAGTTCGGTTAAGCGTTACCGCATGACGCCACGCTCCTCCGCGCGACGCGCGCCGTGTGCCTGTTTCGGGACCGACCGGGTTCAGGGCTGGCGCCTCGGCGTAGAACTCTCGGTCGTGCCAGTTTGCGCACCACTCGTGGATATTTGCGGCAATGCCATACAACCCGAATCCGTTCGGGCGTCCCAGCGTGACGGCCCACGGACCGTCCAGTGGCCCGTTCCCGCCGTTTGGAATCCAATTCGGCATGTCGTCACCCCATGGATAGCGACGGCCATCCGGGCCGCCGCGGGCCGCCCGTTCCCATTCGGTTTCGCTCGGGAGCCGCACTCCGCCGTCGTGTCGAGACCGCCAGGCGCAGTAGGCCTGGGCGTCGTGCCAACTTACACCGACCACCGGCTGGTCGTCTCGCCCGAACGCGGGGTTGTTCCATTCTCGCGGCTCCGGGTGAGCTGTCTGGGTCAGGAACCGCGCATACTCAGAACGTGTGACCGGATACACCGCCATCTGGAACGCGTCGGCCCAGATGCGGCGGACGGGGCGTTCCGAGGTTTGACCGTCGTGGCTGCCCATGAGGAACCACCCGCGCCGGATCGTGACGAACCTGGACATCCGGTGGATCTTGGCATGGATAGGCGAGGACATGCGACGGTTCTCGGTGCTCCGCCGGCACCGGGTCCCGAGATGGCACTCAACGCTGATATTATTTAGAGTCTGGCCAGACCGAGCAGGCGAGGACGCTCGCTGGGGAGGTCGGTTCAATTTGCTGATGCGCAGCTCAGTGACACTTCGATTCGGGGCAACCGTACTGGTCGGTATCGCCGTAGTGGCGTCCAGTGGGTGTTCGTTGCGCTCAATGGCCGTCAATGCGATCGTGCCGACATTGGCGAACCCTGACGTGTATCGCTCGGAGGAGGACCCCGAACTGGCCCGGGCTGCTTTGCCGTTCCTGCTGAAGACTATTGAGTCGATTCTGGATTCGGAGCCAGGCCAGGACCATGCCTTGGTGTTCGCGTGCACCGGGTTCACGCTCTACGGCAACGCGTTTCTGCAGGTTGATGCGGAGATCGCCGAGTGGGAAGGGGACTACGACCGTTCAGCGGCGCTACGCGATCGGACCTGGCGCGTGTATGTGCGGGCACGCGACTATTGTCTGCGTAGTCTCGAATTGAGGTACGCCGGCATCGGTGCCGGCCTGCGTGACGATCCCACCGCGGCACTGGCTGACACCACCGCGGAGGACGTCGAGGTGCTGTATCTCCTCGCTGCCGCTTGGGGACTGGCCATCTCGAACGCACTTGACCAGCCGTCGCTGATTGCTGATCTGCCGGCCGTGCGCGCGCTGTTTGGACGGGCCCTCGAACTCGACGAGGACTTCGAGCGAGGCTCGTTGCACGCGGCGCTGATTGTGCTCGAGTCGCTCCCGCCGGAGTTGGGCGGGTCGCCTGAGCGAGCGCGTGCGCACTTTGAGCGTGCCGTCGAGTTATCGGACGGGCTCGACGCGGGCCCGTATGTGACCTTCGCGAACGGGGTATCGGTGCCCGATGAGAATCGGGCCGAGTTTCAAGAATTGCTCACGACGGCGCTGGCCATCGACCCCGACGAAGAGACGAGCCTCCGGCTGATGAATTTGATAAGCCAGCGCCGGGCCAGGTCCTTGCTCGACCAGGTCGACGACCTGTTTTTCGACCCGCTGGAGACGGAGGAGACCCTTCCATGAGATCGCGATTGCTAGTTGTTGCGGTGGCCCTGGCGCTGGCCCCGGCCATTTTGTTTGCCCAACGTGGAATCAGAATCCAGCTCGGGTCGATTCTGCCCGCCAACTCCGTGTGGGACAAGGCCTTGAAGCAGATGGCGTCCGAGTGGCAGCGCGAGACCGATGGCCGCGTGCAACTCCGGGTGCTGGCAGGGAACGTCAAGGACGAGGGCTCGCTGGCGCGGCGTCTCAAGGCGGGCCGACCGCAGGCTGCGGTGTTTGGGTTCCCAGGTGACCTCAACGAAGCCTTCAACGTGCTCAGTATTCCGTTCTTCTTCGAATCCGACGCGGAGGTGTTCCACGTTATCGAGAAGCTGAACCCCAAGTTTGAGCAGGTGCTGGCAGATGAGGGGCTGGCGTTGCTCAGTTGGGGCCACGCCGGCTGGGCGCATTTCTTTACCGCGGACCGTGTGGATAGTTTGGCTGGTCTGCAACAGACGAAGCTCTTCACCGGCGCCGGCGACCAGAAGATGCTTCAGTGGTACAAGGAGAATGGGTTCGACCCGCAGCCCCTGGCCGTCACCGACATGCTGTTGGGATTGAACACGGGGTTGATCAACGCGCACCCGAGCCCGCCGTATGCCGCCCTGCTGTTTCAGTGGTACGACAGGACGCCGTTCATGCTCGACGTACCACTGGCGCCGGTGCTGGGCATCACGGTCGTGGCCGAGCGGACCTGGAACCGCATCAGCGCAGAAGATCAGACCGCGCTTCGCGCGTCGGCCAAGCGGGTCGAGCAGGACCTCATTCGCGACGTTCCGGCCCAGGAGCGTGAGTCGGTCGCCGAGATGCAGAGCCGCGGCCTTACGGTGGTCGAGCTGGACGACGCCGCCAAGGAGTCGCTCAGGGCCGTCGCCGACGCGATGACCGCGTCGTGGCGAGGGACGATGATTCCCGCCGACGTGTACGATCTCGCGCTCCGTGAGCGAGACGCCTTCCGAGCCGCCCGCTGACCGCTCGAAACCGGACCCCAGACGATGTCTCATGAGTGACAGCGCGCCCGACATACCTGGAGGGCGGTCGCCCCTGCTGCGGGTACTCCGCGGGAGCGAGGAACTCGTCGCGAACCTGGCGCTCGCGGCGATGGTGCTGCTACCACTGGCCGAGATCGTGGTGCGGCCGATGCTCTCCGGCGGTATCCCTGGCTCCATCTCCTTTGTGCAGCATCTGACGCTCTGGGTTGGATTTCTCGGGGCGGCACTGGCGGCGCGTGAGGGGAAGCTGATCGCTCTGGCAACGGCCACCTTCATCCCGGAGGGACGCACGCGTCGGGCGTCCGAGGTCTTTGCGGCCCTGGTCGGTGCGGCTGTGTCCACAATCCTCGCCACCGCCGCCTACCAGCTCGTGCTGTTCGACAAGGAGGACGGCACCATTCTGGCGGCTGGCGTGCCGGTGTGGGTTACCCAGCTCGTGCTGCCGGTCGCCTTCGCGGTCATCGCCCTGCGGTTGGCCTGGCGCGCATCACCCGGCTGGATCGGCAAGGCGGTCGCCTTCGCTGGCGTGCTGCTGGGGTTGTGGTTGGGTCTCACGGCCTATGTGCTCGAGGCGGTCCCCGTCTGGCCGCTCATTGGTCTGGTGCTGGCGGCGGCCGTGATGGGGGCGCCCATCTTCACGATTCTGGGCGGGGCAGCGGTGCTGCTGTACATGGGAGACGGCGACCTGCCGGTCATTGTCGCCATAGAGACGTACGCCCTCAACATTCAACCGCATCTGCCTGCCATCCCGCTGTTTACCCTGGCTGGTTTTGTTCTGGCCGAGGGGAATGCCTCAGAGCGCTTGTTGCGGGTGTTTCGTGCCGGCGTCGGCTGGATCCCGGGCGGCACGGCGATCGTGTGTGTGCTGCTGTGCGCCTTCTTCACGGTGTTCACCGGTGGGTCCGGCGTGACGATTCTGGCCCTTGGTGGCCTCTTGTTCCCGGCCCTGCTGAAGGATGGCTATCGAGACCGTTTCTCACTCGGGCTGCTGACGGCGTCCGGGTCGCTGGGGCTGCTGTTTCCCCCGGCGATGCCGTTGATTCTGTATGCGATCGTCGCCCAGGTTGCGCCAGCTGACCTGTTCGTCGCCGGTATTGCGCCAGGCATGCTCCTGGTTGGACTGACCGCCGCATGGGGCGTGCGCGAGGGTCTCGTCACCGGCGCCGGCCGACACCGCTTTGGCTGGCCGGAGTTCCGGGCGTCAGTGTGGTACGCCAAGTGGGAGCTCAGTATCCCGTTCGTGGTGCTTGGCGTCATGTTCAGTGGGTTCGCCACCCTGGTTGAGACCGCTGCGTTCACCGCCTTCTATGCCGCGCTCATCCAGGGTGTCATCCATCGTGACTTCGCGCTCGGCCGTGGATTGCGTAAAGCTTTTACCGAGTGTGTCGTGCTCGTCGGCGGGGTCTTGATCATCCTGGGCGTGGCGGTTGGGTTCACCGCGTACCTCGTCGACGCGGAAGTGCCGTTCCTGCTCGTGGAATGGGCAGAGGCGAATATCGGCTCCCGCCTGGTCTTCCTGTTGGGGCTCAACGTCTTCTTGCTATTGGTCGGGTGCGTGATGGACATCTTTTCGGCCATCTTTGTTGTCGTCCCGCTCATCGTGCCCGTGGCGGAGCAGTTCGATATACACCCGCTACATCTCGGCATCATCTTCATCGCCAACTTGGAACTCGGATTCTTGACCCCGCCGGTCGGGCTGAACCTGTTTCTGGCGTCTTACCGCTTTGATCGTCCACTGTTGGAGATCTATCGCGCGACGATACCGTTGCTCCTGATCTTGGCATTCGGGGTGCTGGTCATCACGTACGTACCATGGCTCACGTTGGGCCTGCTTGAGTGGCTCGGACGCATCTAACCCCACTAGGGGCAGGGGTGGCCGACGTTCGGTTGAGAACTGTATCGGAGGGACTTCGATGGGCATGCGAATCTGGGTGGCGGTCGGGTGGGTAGCCATGGGGGGGCTTGTCGTCGGATGTGGCGAGGTCGAGCCGGTGACGCCGGTGCCGGACGTGCCGGTGTCGGACGCACAGGCGCCGTCGGGCGGCGTCAACAGCGAGGAGGTGCGGCTGACGAACCTCCGCCAGCTCACGTTCGGCGGCCAGAACGCAGAGGCGTACTACGCGTTCGACGGAAGCCGGCTCATTTTTCAGACGCAGCGTGAAGGTGTGCCGTGCGATCAGATCTACACGATGGAGTTGGACGGTACCAACTCGCAGATGGTCAGTACCGGTGACGGACGGACGACCTGCGGCTACTTCTTCCCGGACGGGGAGTCGATTGTGTACGCCTCCACCCACCTGGGGGGGACTGAGTGCCCTCCAGAGCCAGGCTTCGAGATGGGATATGTCTGGCCGGTCTACGACACGTACGACATCTTCACCGCGAATCCAGATGGGTCTGGACTCACTCGGATTACCAGCGAGGAAGGGTACGACGCCGAGGCGACCATCGGACCGGACGGGCGCATTGTCTTCACCAGCGTGCGTGACGGTGACATGGACATCTACTCCATGGACGGCGACGGGTCGGATGTGCAGCGGTTGACGAACAGCCCCGGGCCTGACGGCGGACCGTTCTTCTCGCCCGACGGCAGCAAGATTGTCTACCGCGGCCGGACGATCGAGCCCGGGGAAGAGCTGGACGATTTCCGGTCGCTCCTCGCCGAGGGGCTGTGGCGGCCCACGGCGCTGGAGATCTTGGTCATGGACGCCGACGGCGCCGATCCTCGCCAGGTTACGGACCTCGGAGGGGCGAACTTCGGCCCGTTCTGGCATCCGGATGGTGAACGGATCATCTTCAGTTCAAATCATCACGATCCGGCCGGCCGGGACTTCGACCTGTTCATGATCAACGAGGACGGCACCGGACTCGAACGTATTACGTTCAACGGGACGTTTGACGGATTTCCGATGTTCTCGCCGGACGGCGCCCAGTTGGTGTTCGCGTCGAACCGCAACGCCCGGGTAGAAGGCGATACGAACGTCTTCATCGCCGACTGGGTCGAGTAGGGCCGTCGGGACGGGCAGGGAGCGGGCAGGGATGGCCACGACGGGCACATGCCAGCATGCCCTCTGACCTCTAGTGCGTGCGTTTGGAGCCACCCCGGTCACGCAGGAGGTGGTTCAGTGAGCGGCCGTAGTATCGGAGCACCTGGCGCTCGCGGGGTCGGTATCGGTCTCCGGCGACCGCGATGATGCGGCGGCCGACCAGGGGGCCAGTGGCCTGCTCGACCGCATCACGCCCGGTTTCCACGCCAAGATTGGCGTTCCCAAGGCGCAGCACGTCCAGTAGTTGATCTATTCGGTCTTCGAGCTCTTTCCGTCGCGTCGACGGTCGGAGACAGGCCGCCATCAGGGCGGTCGGAAGCACCTTGTAGGCGGCCCCGATCGCGTCGCGTGTCTGGTGCATGAGCGTGACGAGACCACGGCGAGATCCCGGGTCGACCGTGTTGAGGGGAATAGGCTCGCCAAAGGTGACGAATGCCCGCGACTCATAGCCGACCGAGTAGCGCACCATCTCAGCGACTTCCGATGTGAAGGGCCGTTGCGCCCCCTTGACGCCCTTCCGAGCCAATGTCTGGTCCTCAAGGACGAGGTCGTAGGCGATGGCGACCGGGACGATGACCGCGTCCGGGTGGCGGGCGTGCATCACCGCCTGCAGCAGACCCGTCTTGAGCGACTTGAATTCGCCGCTGTAACTTCTTCCGCCCTCGAGATAGAGGAAGAGATCGTGGCGATGCACGATTTCGGCCACATACGCTCGTAGCGTCGTGAGATACGCAGGGTCACGGGAGCTGCGCCGAATCGGGATCGCGCCCGTGACATGCCGGTTGAGCAGGCCCATCGCCCCGTTAAACAGGTTGATGCCGGCAGCGATGACCGGTGGACGGATCCCGTTCTCGTCGAGCACCAGCAGCTCGACCAGGTAGTCCATGTGGCTCTTGTGATTGGAGACGTAGATGACCCGATTGGTCTGGGTGGCTGCCTTGGGTACTTCGATGTGTTCGGGGTGCCGACTTACCTTGCGGAGGATCGGGTACAGCGGGTGCTTGAGGGTGCGATAGACCGCATAGCGCTGTGTAGTTCTGAGCTCTTCGAGATACCCCGCAATACGTTCATGGGCCTGGTCCGGGGTGAGCCCAGGACCGCCGCGCAGGTATCGGGCCACCTCTTCTCGAGACAGCACTGCCTGCGTGATATCGATCTCCACCGGGGCACTATACCTCGGACGCGAGCGGCCGGGGCGGTGCTCGCCAGGGTGGCGGAACCTCACGGCTCGACGGTCACGATGGCCGGGCGAGACAGCCGAACGGTCAGCGTCGTTCCCGGTGGCAGACCCGCCGGCTCCGCCTCGGTACTCACGGCGGCGGCGGTCCCGCCGGCGGCTCCGATGGAGCCGCCGATGGCGGCACCACGGGCTCCGCCGAAGATAGCCCCGAGTATGGCGCCCCCGACGGCGGCGCCGCCAATCTTGCCCACGCTGTCACGGCCTTTGGGGTCACCTTCCCGGTAGATCGTTTCGGTGACCATGGGGACCCGGGATCCCTCGTCCATCACCAGCGTGTGGAACCGGATGCCCAAGCGAGATGCGTCGCGCAGCTTGCCGGCTTGTTCGACCAGCACCACGGATCCCAGGACTCGGGTGCCGGCCGGAACCGCGACCTCATCGGCCACCAGCACGTCTCTAGTCACTCGAGCCTCGACAGAATCTTCGACCTCGGCCGTTCGGGTCGAGACCCCCGTCTCCACTTGCAATCCGATCACGGAGTCGGCCGCGATCTCATACTCGACGAGCATCGGCGGCGGGGAGGCGATCTCCGGGGTCCGCTCGTTCAACAGTGGCTCGGTGGCGAGCGGGGCGGGTGCGTCGGTCTCTCGAGGACCGCTTTCCACTCGGCTCCACCCCTCCACGGCAGGCAGGTCCGCGGCTGCCTGTTCGCTTGGCGCGTCCTGAACCGCGGTGGAAGCTGGCTCTCTGACATCATCTGCGTCGCGGACTGCCGGCGCCGACCCTGCACCTGAGCTGCTCTCCGTAGCTGGTCTCCCCGAGCTTGGGGGCACCGGCGTGTCGTTCGTCGACGTGCGTGCGCTGGAGGCATCCGGCGCTGCATCGGCCGACCTCGGTGGTTCGGTCCTGGGCGCGGGCTCTGACGGTCGCACCTCGCGCGTTGGCGGCGGAGCTGAGGGTTCAGTGGGTGCTACCGGTGCTGCGACGGCGTCTCGCTCTGGAGATGTCGAGGCGGGCGTCGCAATGGAGCTGGCCCGCTTGGCGTCACCAGCCCCGGACCGCCCTGCATGCTCGACCGTGGCCTCGGTGGCGTCGACCGTCCGTCCCTCGGCCGCGTCGGTGATCACCGACGGCTGCGTGATGGCGGCGAAGTCCGTGCCGCCGTCCTGGTGAATCGGAGCGGCGTTCTGTCGCACAGCTACATACGATCCGGCTCCTGCCGCGAGCATGACGGCCGCGAGTCCGACGAGCGCGATCGGTTTGGTCAACATCTCAAGTCCCTCATCCTAAACCAATAGCAATTGTCATGCCCACACGTGTCAGACGGGCCGGCATTGCGATCCTGAGACGTCACCACACGACGGCCCGGGCCTGTGTTTTCGGTCCGACGGGCTGGCCGCGACACCCAGCCGCG
>CAWWAF010000047.1:0-27265 GCA_963934795.1 uncultured bacterium | reverse complement strand
CTCCCAGACCGCATCCAGCCTCCGCCTCATGACGTCTCCACCGCACGGGTGCCGATCTCCGATGCGAGGAGCCGCTGCAATTCCTCGCGCTCCGCTAGCGACAAGTCGAACACCGCTCGCTCGGCCGCGCCGTCAGGCAGGAACAGTTCGACCCCGTCTGTCTCTTCCCAGACCGCGGTATCCGCCATGAGCAGCAGCATCGCCCAGCCAGCGTCATCCGCTGCAGCCCCGATGTAGGAGCCGGCCATCTCGTCACTGGGTCATGACCCAATCGATTCCTGGAATGCGTCACCGTCCCACGGGGCATCGTTCTCCGGGGCACGGGCGTCCGCCGCGAGGCCGCGCTCGGTCGACGTATCGCGTGACACCGACGACAATCCGGATCCCAGGACGACCCCGAATATGAGTGCTGCCGCCATGGCTGAGCCAAGCCAGGGCCAGGCCCACGAGAGCTTGGCGTGGCCCCACCAACCCGGCTCCCGCTGCATGGCCTGCTCGAGCGCTCGCCCGACGCGGCGGGGAAAATGGGTCCAGAACGGCGGCGACGGCTCCGGCACGAAGCCGGCAGCATCCCAGACATCGTCGGGACCGTCACCTGACTCGGGGCGGTCATATTCCCCCATCATCGCTTCGAGGGCCGTGAGCTCTTCGCGGCAGATCGCACAGTGGTCCAGGTGGGTGCGCACGCCGGGACGGTCTACGCCCTCGGCAAGGTCGACGAGATCAGCGGGGTTTACATGTTTCACGATGCATCCTCCCCCGCTTTGCGTCCTGAGCGCCCGGCCTCATCGGGGCCCAGGAGTCGCCGAAGATTACCCATGGCGTGAAAGAAATTAGCCTTGACGGCGCCGACGGAACTACTCACGGTCGCCGCGATTTCCTTATGTGGGAGGTCTTGATAGATGCGCAGGACGACCACGGCTCGCTGCCTCGGGGGCAGCCGGGCGACGGCGCGTCGCAGGCGCTTCGCCCGCGCGCCTTGCTCCAGGCGGTCCACCGGATCCACCGCACGGGGATTCGAGGCATTGTCGCCGACGAGCGGCTCTGTCACCGGGCGCTTCGCGCTCACCCGATTGAGGCAGAGGTTGACGCCGATTCGATACAACCAGGTCGAGAGCGACGACTGGGCGCGAACGGACGCGAGTCCGCGGTGCGCCCGCAGAAAGACCTCTTGCGACAGGTCCGCCGCATCTTCATGATTTCCCATGAAGGGGTAGCACAGCCGATACACCGCGCGTTGGTGGAGTTGCACCAAGAGGTCGAACGCTCCGGGACTCCCAGCGAGGCATCCGCGGACGAGTTCCGGGTCCGTGCCGTAGCCCGCGCCTTCGGAAGCGACCAGGTCAGGGGCGCCGGAGAGCATGTCACGCCACCCCGCGCTGGCCGCCGACCTCATCGCGCTGTCTGATGCCATCCTCCCCACGGACGGCACCACCGTGGCGCCGTAATCTTTTAGACCGAGCCCCAGCAGAAAGGTTACATCGACTGGCGGTCGCCTGCGATGAGGCGGTCTACCTCAACTCGCGTGGGAAGCCCACCACGGGCGCCAAGTCGCCGACAGGCGAGCGCGGCGACCGCGTTCGCATAGGTCAGGATCTCCTCCACGTGCGGTGCCGCACCGGCCGCGAGCCATCCGGCGATGAAGCCACCGCGGAACGCGTCACCGGCCCCGGTGGTGTCCACGACTGGCACCTGGAACCCGGTGGTGCGAATCTCCACGCCGTCGACGAGCGACACGCTACCCTCCGCGCCCAATGTTGCGCAGACCAGGCGCGACCTGAACTGTGTCGCCAGGGTACGCAGGGCCGTACCGAGACCGGCTTGCCCGGTGAACGCCTCGGGGAAGGCAGCGGCGGCAATCAGGATATCGGTCTTCTCAAGCAGCGCCTCCTGGCCGGGCCCGGGCGCATCGATATCAAGGACGGTTGGGATGCCCGCATCCCGCGCGCACCGCGCCGCGTATGCGGCGGCGGCGGGCTCGAACGCATCGGCGAGAAAGATGCGCCCAGAGGCGGCGACCTGGGACGCGATCGCGGGGACGCCGATATCGAGCGCCGGATCCCGGTCCCACAACACGGTCCGTCGACCCTGATTGTCGACGACGATGACCGAGACCGGCTGTGCCGCCGGGACGGTGTCGCAGGCTGAGATGTCGACACCACACTGAGCGAGCGCCGCTTGTGCCACGCGCCCACGCTCACCCCGCCCGAACCGCCCGACGTAGCGGGCGCGCCACCCGAGCCGGGCGCAAGCCGAGAGGGCGGTGGCGGTCTCACCGCCTGGCAACTCGGTGAACGATCGCAGCTGGTGCTTGCTGTCTGGCGCCGGGAAGTCCCCCACCACCGCCAACAGATCGACCGTGTTAACACCGAGCCCGACGATGTCGAATGCGGCTGTCGCGGCCGTCCCGAGCGCGATGGGCATGTGCACGGGGGCGATGGTACCAAAACTGGCGTGTGACTGATTGATTTTCGCCTTTTGTTTGCGTAGGATGGGCTCTCACAACTGGTGCAGGGACCGGCAAGGAGGCTGGATGCAACCGCTCACACGGCGACAACGGGAAATTCTGGATTACCTGACGGACTTTATTGAGGAGCACGGCTATGCCCCGAGCCTCGAGGAAATCGGCCAGCGTTTCGGTCTGTCCTCGTTGGCGACCGTGCACAAGCACCTGACCAATCTCCAGGACAAGGGCTTCATCCGTCGCGCCTGGAACCGGAGTCGATCGGTCGAACTGGTGCCGACCCGTATGGGCGCCCGTGCGCTCGAGTTGCCGTTGCTCGGCTACGTGGCCGCCGGCGTGCCGATCGAAGCCGTGGTGAGCACGGAGAGTGTGGCCGTCCCTGAAGAGATCTGTGGGGCGCGCGATACCTACGCGCTACGGGTTCGCGGCGATTCGATGATCGACGAACAGATCCGTGATGGTGACCTCGTGGTGGTCGAAGATCGAAAGACCGCGCATAACGGCGAAATGGTCATCGCGCTGCTTGACGGTTCCGACGTGACCCTCAAGAAGTTCTACCGCGAGGATGGCCATATCCGCCTGCAGCCGGCTAACGACGCCATCGCGCCGATCATCGTGTCCGCCGAATCGGTCCAGGTGCAAGGCGTGGTGGTCGGGGTCATGCGACGATACTAGGATGACCGAACGCAAACAGATCAATTTCACCATCGTGCCGGACGAAACCTCGAGCGAACCGCGTACCTACGCGAACTTCTGTGCGATTTCGCACACGCCCTTCGACTTCACCTTGACCTTCTGTGAGGTATTGCCCCCACGCGAGGAAGAGCTTCGGGAAGCCACCGCCGACCGAAAGCTCAAAGCGCCGGTGCGCTCCCGCGTGGTGGTACCCATGGCATTTGTCCCAAATCTGATCAACGCGCTGCAGGAGCACCTCCGCGCGTGCACCGAGTCTGGGGATAGCCCCGGCTGGAACAAGCCCGCGGTGCATTGACACTCTTACGGAGCCGTGCCGCCGGGCGTCTCTATGGGCGCGCGGCGGACCGGTCCTGACTTGGTCTGTCTCCAGTGGTGGACACGGGTTAGGATTGAGGGTGCCTCCTCGACGATTCAAGCCGGTACCGGCGCCGCACCACTCGTCGCTGGTGACGCGTCGGATACTTCGCAGTCTCGAACGCCACCATCCGGCGGCGTCGACGGAGCTTGTCTTTCGCACCCCGTTCGAGCTGTTGGCCGCAACGATCTTGTCAGCACAGTGCACTGATGAACGTGTGAACCAGGTCACACCGGAGTTGTTCGCACGCTATCGGAACCCCGGTGCGATGGCGATGGTCGAACCGGAGGGTCTCGAGTCCCTCATTCGGTCCACCGGCTTCTTTCGCGCCAAGGCTCGCTCGCTCGTCGGGATGGCCCGGGCCGTTGTCGAGCGGCACGGCGGAGAGATTCCCGCCGACCTGAGTGCGCTGGTTGCGCTGCCCGGTGTCGGTCGAAAGACCGCAAATGTCGTGCTTGGCCACGCCCTTGGTGTGCCCGGCTTTCCGGTCGACCGTCACGTGCTACGGGTGGCAAATCGACTCGGCATTGCCCACTCCGCCGATCCGGTGGTGGTGGAGCACCAGCTCGGCAGAGCCCTTCCCCCGGCCCGTTGGACACTCGCGTCAGACACGCTGATCCTCCATGGCCGTCGGATCTGCAAGCCCCGACCGTTGTGCGACGGATGCCACGCGCGGGACGACTGCCTCTATCTGACAGCGACTCCCTCCAGCGGGTCCGCTCCAGACCGTTCCGCTGGAGGCGCGCCGTTCCCGTTCGCTCGTCCCCAGGCGCGCGGGGCGAAAAAGCGATGACACGCGATGAGGCGGAGCGTAGAACAGCGTGACGAAATCAACGCGTACGACTGGTGCCAAGATCCCAGATGGGGGACCGTGGAAACCACCGGTGCGGAAGCGGTTCGGACAGCACTTCCTCGAGGCTGCCTGGGTCGCCAAGCTGGTTGCCACTATCTCGCCCGAGCCCGACGAACTCTTCCTGGAGATCGGGGGGGGGCGGGGTGAACTGACACGCCCACTCGCGAAGGCGGGCGCACGGGTGGTGGCCGTCGAGGTCGACCGCGCCCTTGCCGCCGCGCTTGACGCGTCGATGCCGGCCACGGTGCAAGTCGTGACTGGCGACATCCTGGATCAGGACCTGGCCGGTCTCCTCGCGGCGGTACCAGGCCCGCCCCCGAGCCGCGCGCGGCTGGTGGGCAACATCCCCTACAATCTCTCGGCCCCGATTCTCCGGATGCTGGTCGACACACAGCGTCAATCCGGGTGCTTTACCGACGCGACCTTGATGCTCCAACGGGAGGTCGCCGATCGCATCGCGGGGCGGCCAGGCTCGCGAGATTACGGCCCGCTCGCCGTGTTGGTCCAATTGGTGGCTGACGTCGAACTGCTCTTAACGCTCCCGCCAGGAGCGTTTCGTCCGCCACCGAAAGTACGCTCGGCCGTGGTGCGACTGACGTTCCGTCCGTCTCCGGTTCCCATCCACCACCCTGAGCTGTTCGACCAGATGGTGCGGAGTCTGTTTACTCAGCGTCGGAAGACCGTGCTCAACGCCGTGGCGCCGATCACGCACGCGGTCTCTTCGCTTGCGCCGCGGGTCGTGCTCGAGCGGGCCGGCGTGGCCCCGGATCGGCGCCCCGCCACGTTGGACCTGGCCGACTTGGCGCGGCTGTCCGAGGTCCTGGCGGGGACCGGACCTGTGCTAAAGTAGCCACCTTGCCTCTAGTCGTCGGTATCGCAACACGCGGATGCCGTGACAGAGGCGTTGCTACCCATCCCCAGACGCACCCAGGCGTCTGACACCGCAGGAACGGTGGCGCCGGTCCCCCCGGCGATGTTCGCCACGCTTCGTCGCTTAGTGACGGATTGGCGCGTGGCTGACAACTTCCTTGTTGTGAGCAGTGTTGTGCGTGCTTGCGCCCCTGTGGGTGGGAGCCGGCAGCCCCGTGTCTACCATGTCTGAATCCACGATCCCCACGGCGACTGGGCCGGTCCTTGACGTCATCCCGCTCGGCGGTCTCGGTGAGTTCGGGATGAACATGCTCCTGGTGGTATGGGAAGACACCGGCATTCTCATCGACGCGGGGGCGATGTTTCCAGGGCCGGAGTTGCCTGGCGTCGACGTGATCGTGCCGCATCTCGACGCGGTGTCCGAGCGGGTTGGTCGGCTCACCGCGATCGTGTTGACGCATGGCCATGAGGACCACATCGGAGCGCTGCCGTATGTGTGGCCGCTCCTGGACGGTCCGGTCTACGGGACCGCCCTGACCCTGGCGCTGGTGGCCCCGAAGCTCGAAGAGTATGGGCTGGATCCCGGCGAACGACTCTGTCAGATAGAGCCCGGCGACACCGTCACCGCCGGGGCGATGCAACTCGAGTTCATCCGGGTGACGCACAGTATCCCGGACTGCGTTGCGGTCGCGATTCACACGCCGGCGGGGGTCATTGTCCACACCGGAGATTACAAGTTCGACCAGACCCCGCTCGATGGTGAGCCTCTGGATATCCAACGTTTCGCTGAGCTCGGGCGAGGCGGCGTGCTGGCCATGTTCGGAGATAGTACGAACATCGGGCGACCGGGCTATACCGGCTCGGAGCGGGACGTCGTGCCGGGATTGGAAGAGGTATTTGCGCGGGCGACTGGAAAGATTGTCGTCACCGCGTTCTCCTCCAGCCTGCATCGCATCCAGATCGTGGCGGATCTGGCCGCGCAGCACGGGCGCAAGCTGGTCTTCGCCGGACGGGGCGTCGTACAGAACACGCAGATCGCCGAACGGCTTGGTCAGTTGCGCATACCGGCTGGCGTGCGTATTCGTGAAAGCGAGGTCAGGGACTACCCCGCCCGCGACATCGTGTGCGTCGCCACTGGGTCGCAGGGGGAGCCTCGCGCCGCGCTGTCGCGTATCGCCGTCGACGACCACCGCCACATCTCGCTCGAAGCGGACGACGTCGTGGTGTTTTCCGCGCGGGCGATACCGGGTAACCGCCGGGCTATTGGGCGGGTCATGGATCACGTGGCGCGTCGTGGCGCCCAGTTGATTGATGGGGACCGCAGCCCGGTCCATGTGTCTGGCCATGGCAGCGCAGAAGAACTCAAGTTGATGCTGTCGCTTGTCAGGCCGCGGTATTTTGTCCCGATCCACGGCGAGTATCGGTACCTGGCTGAGCACGCGCGGGTGGCCGCGCGTGTGAACGGTGGACACACGAACGTGCTGCTCGCCGAAGACGGGGACGTCATCCGTCTCGCCCCGGGTGAGGGGCGGATCGAAGGACGTATTGCGACGGGGCGTTCGCTCATGGACGGCACACGTACCGCCGTGGTGGGTGATGACGTAATTCGGCAACGCCGACATCTCGCCGCCGATGGGGTCGTCGTCCCGGTGCTTGCCATCGGTCGGGACGGGCTCGTTCAGGGCACCCCGGATGTGGTCACGCGCGGCGTCGTCATCGACGCTCGTACGGGTGCGCTGCTAGAGACGTTGCCCGCAGTCGTTGCTGAGGTGATCCGTGCGGCCGGGTCGGACGAGCGGGTTGACCCCGCGGAACTGACCGAACGCGTCCGGGTTGATCTACAGCGTGTATTTCGGAAGCAGGCTGGCCGACGTCCCCTCGTCTTGCCAGTCATCATGGAGATCTGACACGTGGCTGGATCCGCATTGTCTCGCCGTGTGAGCGAGTTTGTCGGCGTGGCGCTGTTCGCCGCGGCCTTGTTTTGGCTGATTGCCCTGGCGACGTACGACGCGGCCGATCCGGTCTGGTTCTTCAACACGGGCGGTGCTGCCCCCCCCGCGAACTTTGCCGGACGCGTGGGGGCGTTTCTTGCCGAGTTGTCCTACCAGGTGCTGGGTTTTGCGGCCTACGTGCTTCCGCTCGTGGTCGCAACGGTGGCCTGGCACTATTTTTGGTGCGAGGCCATACAGGCGTTGTACACCAAAATTCTCGGGCTCGCGCTGACCCTTGGGTGTACGGCGTCGTTTCTGAGCCTGGCGTTCGGCGCCGCCATCCCGCCGGCTCGGACGTTTCAAGCCGGGGGCTATATCGGAGGGGGCCTCGCGGGCGTCCTGGCTGAGTATCTCAATCGTGCCGGCTCCATCATTGTTATCCTGACGTTGCTGTTTCTGGCCCTCATTCTCACCACGCAGGTCTCCTTCGGGCTGCTCTTCACAAGGACCGCCACCAAGGTGAGCCATGGCGGGGTCCGGGCAGGACACGCGATCAGAGATTGGTGGACTGAGCGTCGGAAGGCGCGCAAGCGTCAGCAGGTAGTGCGCAAGCACCTCGACAAAAAAGGCGCCTCATCCGCCCGGACGGAGGTGCTGGCGACGGGAGCCGCTCCCCCGCCGAAGCCAAGAAAGCGTCGGGCGCGTCGAGCGGAGCCAACCGAGAGTGAGCCGCAGGTCACGCGCACCGGGCCGGAGTCGGTGCCTCTTCCGTTGCCCGAACCGGTCACCCCCACGCCCGCGGAGCGCCGGACAGGGGCGTTCACCCTGCCCCCACTCTCACTGCTGGATCCTCCCCGGCCGCAACACAAGTTCGACGAGCGCGAACTGATGGAGAATGCGCGCTTGCTGGAAGACAAGTGTCGCGAGTTCTCGGTGGAAGGATCCGTCGTCCAGATTCATCCCGGCCCCGTCGTCACCACCTTCGAGTTCAAACCGGACGCGGGGGTGAAGTACAGCAAGATTACCGGCCTGGCAGACGATCTCTGTCTGGCCATGGAGGCCGAGGCGGTCCTGATCGAGCGACTGCCGGGGAAGTCGACAGTGGGGATCCAGATTCCGAACCGGGTGCGCGAGACGATCTCGCTGCGCCAAGTGCTCGAATCGGATCCATACCGGCAGTCAGCCTCGAAACTGACCCTGGCGTTGGGGCGGACCATCCACGGCGAACCGGTGGCCGGCGACCTCGCGACGATGCCGCATCTACTGATTGCGGGGTCGACGGGAACCGGCAAGAGCGTTGGCATGAATGCGATGCTGACCAGCATCCTGTATCGGGCCACGCCGGAGGATGTTCGGCTCATCATGATCGACCCGAAACGCCTCGAGTTGGGCATGTATGAGGACATCCCGCACCTGCTGACGCCGGTGGTGGTGGAGCCGAAGTTGGCCGCGAACGCGCTGCGGTGGGCCGTGCATGAGATGGAGGAGCGATACAAGACGCTCGCGGCCGCCGGCGTGCGGAACCTTGATCAGTACAATAGGAATGTCCGGGAGCACCTGGCCGGTGCCTCCGGGACGGACACCGGAGGAGCGACGAGCACCCCCTCTGGTGACGAGGACGCCCCGCCGACCACGCTGCCGGCCATTGTGCTGGCGATCGACGAATTGGCCGATCTCATGATGCTGGTGGGGAACGAGGTCGAGGAGTCGATCGCACGGTTGGCCCAAATGGCTCGCGCGGTCGGCATTCACTTGATTCTGGCCACGCAGCGACCATCGGTCGACGTCATCACGGGACTGATTAAAGCGAATCTGCCGGCCAGGATCGCGTTTCGGGTGTCGTCGAAAGTGGATTCCAGGACCATTCTCGACGCCAACGGTGCCGAGCAGCTTTTGGGCCGCGGCGACATGCTGTACCTCCCACCAGCGTCGTCCCGCGTGGTGCGGGTGCATGGACCCTATATCTCCGAACAGGAAACAGCCCGTGTGTGCGGATTTCTCCGTAAGCAGGGTCGCCCCAACTACGACACCGCCATCACCGCCGAAGCGAAGACCGTCGACGCCCTGGCATTTGACAAAGACGACCTGTACGACGAGGCGGCGCGTCTTGTGGTGGCGGCGGGGCAAGCCTCAATTTCCTACTTGCAGCGACGCCTTCGAATCGGTTTCAGTCGTGCGGCCCGTCTGGTCGACATGATGGAGGCGGACGGCTTGGTGTCCCCCGGCAGCGGTGGCAAGGCGCGCGAAGTACTGGTTGGTGCGGACTATTTCGAGCAGGTCGACGCGCAACTTCGGTAGTCCCTCCTCATCTGCCCACTTCTGCGTGAAACCCACTACAGCTTGACATCCCTGCGGTCGATACACCGGCTGAATTTGAAGCGACTTCCATGGAAATACAGCCAATGACTCGACCATCGATGACGGTGACGACGAGATACGGCGCGACGCCGCTGTGCTTGGCCCTGCTTCTGTGTGCGTTCGCCGCTACGGCGCCCCTGTTGGCGGCGAGCGCCGGAGACCTGTATACGGAAGCGTTGTCCCGCGAGCGTGGGTTGCGTGCGCCCGCGGACACGCCGGCGACCTTGACCGAGCTGCGGCGCGACATTGAGCGCTACGAGGCCATCGTCCGGCAGTACCCGCGCAGTGGATACAGCGACAATGCGCTGTGGCAGGCCGCCGGTCTGGCTCTGGAAGAGTATGACGGGTACGGAGATGTCACCGATCAGCAGCACGGCGAGCGGTTGCTCCGTCTGCTCGCGAGCGAGTACCCATCCAACTCGCTGGTTCCGCGGGTCGCCGCGCGTCTGGCTGCCCCCGTGCCCGGGGATGCGGCGACGCCCACGGTCGAGACCCCGGTAGATGCGGCGATGGAGACGTCGGAGGGCCAGACTGCCAGCGCGCGTACTGGTCCCGTGAGTTTGCGCTCCGTGACACGGGAGACGCTGGCGGACGTGGTTCGTGTCACCTTGGAGCTCGACGACGAGGTCCCATATTTTAGTGATTACCTGGACGGCCCGGCGCGCTTGTATTTTGACCTAACAGAAACCGATGCGACGGCTTCGCTGCGGAACGCGACGCTCCCCTTCGACGACGGCGACATCGTGCGTGAGATTCGGATGGGCCGTCAGACGGGGCAGACGACGCGTGTCGTTATCGATGTCGAAGGCGTGGAGTCCTACAGTATCTACGCTCTGTATAACCCGTATCGACTGGTCGTGGACTCGGTGCGCTTGCCGGAGCTTCGGATTCTGGGCGCCAGTGACCCGGGGCCAACCGCAGCCGAGGTGGTGGATGAGCCCCAGACCGATCCCTGGGTGCCCGAGGCCGTGGAACCGGCTCTGACCGTGTTCGCCGATGTTGCCCCCGAGGTCGAGGCTCCCCGAGCCGACCTCCCCGACCCTGCAGACGAGCCGCTGATAGAACCGGTCGACGTGGTCGTCGACGCGATGCCCGGAAGCAAGGAGCCGTCGGTAGACGCCCCCCCGGTGCTGGGTCTGGACCTCTTGCCAGTGCCCGAGGGCTGGGCATCCCGACCGCTGGCTCCGATCGACCCGCAAGAGCCTGTCGAGGTAGAGGAAGGACTTGCGATCGGCCGTAGCGCAGCCGGGCCGACGCCGGAGGACATCGTTGCAATGGTTCCAGCGGATGACCCTGCGTGGCCACGGGATCACGATCTGCTGTATCCCAATCTTGGTACGCCGCCTGTGACGCCATCGACATCCGAGGTCGCCTCGGTGCTCCCCGTCGACGAATCGGTTGCCGAGGTGATGCCGACGTCCATGGCTCACGTTGCGATGGCGGATATTCCCGAGCCGATTGCCATAGATGCGCAGGTCGAGTTGCTGCCTGATGTTCGCGAGCCGAACGCGGTGTCCCCGGTTCCCCCGGCGGTGGTGCTAACGGATGCACCGTCGTTGACGGCGGATGGGGCCTACTCATTGGGTCGCCAGTTGGGGCTGGGCATCTCGCGGATTGTGATCGACCCGGGGCACGGCGGCTATGACCCCGGCGCCCGGTCCGGAGACCTCGCCGAGGCGGCTCTTGTGCTCGATGTGGCCGAACGACTGGAGGCCAAGCTGGTGGCAGAGGGCATCGAGGTCGTGCTGACGAGACGCGGTGATGTGTATGTGCCGCTACGGGCCCGTACGGAACTCGCCAACCGGGTGGGGGCTGACCTGTTTCTCTCGATTCACGCGAACGCCGCCGAAGACCCGGAGGCCCGCGGAATAGAGACCTATTACCTGGACTTCGCGACCGACCCCACGGCGAAGGCGGTCGCGGCCCGAGAGAACGCTGCGTCGGGCGACAGCATGCACGACCTTCAAGACCTGGTGCGCTCAATCGCCATGAGCAACAAGATTGACGAGTCCCGAGAGTTGGCTCGACTGGTGCAGCGTGACCTGGTCGCCGGCGTGCGACAAAGTCGCCCGGACGCGCAGGACCTCGGCGTGAAACAAGCGCCGTTCATGGTACTCATCGGGGCCACCATGCCCAGCGTCTTGACTGAAATCTCGTTTTTGACCAACGAGGAGGCGGCGGCCCACCTCGCGACGAGCGTCTACCGCGACCAGATTGCGGATGCCCTCTTTGCGTCAGTTGTCGGGTACCAACGCGCATTGAAGCCGGTCACCCGCGTTGCCGCGAACGACAACTAGTTCCCGGATTTCCCGAGCGTCGGGGGACTAGTTGGAGGACGGCCCCAGGCCGAGACCTGGGGCCCCGGAGTCGCTCCCCTTTACCGGATCGGACGAACGCCGGTGTCTTAGCAGGATGAGGCCGCCCGCGAATAACACGCCCAGGACGACCGCGACCCCGGCGATCGCTCCGATAAACCCGAAGACTCCGACCAATACGTCTGCGATGGAAATTTCTTCCGTCGCCGGCTGAGAGGCCACCTCGATCATGATCGGGGTCAGCGGCTGCTGAAGCACGCCGCGATCTTACTACAGCCCCTCTGTCCCTCCCGCGCCTTCCCGAGCTAGCGCAAACGGCAGTTCCGCCAGCATGCGTACACCAACACCACTCGCCCCCTTGGGGTGAGATGGTGCCGACTCCTCGTACCAGGCAGTTCCAGCAATATCGAGGTGCGCCCATGGGAGCCCGCCTGAGAACGCCTTCAGAAACATGGCCGCGGTGATGGCCCCGCCGCCACGCCCACCGATGTTGGCGAGGTCGGCGGTTTCGCTCTTGAGCTGCGCTGCGTAGGCCTCGAGCGGTGGAAGCGGCCATACTTCCTCCCCCGCGCTACCTGCAGCCCGACGGATGGTCTCGACCCACGCAGGCGGGGTTCCGACGAGTCCGGACGTGTGGTGACCCAGCGCAATCACCACCGCCCCCGTCAGGGTCGCGATGTCGACCATATGGGTGGCGCCCAACCGTTGCGCGAGGGTCAGGGCGTCAGCCAGCAGCAACCGGCCTTCGGCGTCCGTATTCAGCACCTCGACCCGCAGTCCATTGGCCGCGGTCAATACGTCTCCGGGGCGGATGGCGTTTCCGTCCGGCATGTTCTCGGCGGCAGGCACGATTCCGATTACCCGGATCGGTGGTGCCAGACGGCCGATCGCGCGCATCGCGCAGAGCACCGCCGCTCCGCCGGACATGTCGCGTTTCATGAGGTCCATGGCGGCCGCTGGTTTAATGGAGATGCCGCCCGTGTCGAACGTGACCCCCTTGCCAACGAGCGCGAGCACCGGGCCCGGCGCTGGGTCTTCCGGCTCGTATCGCATCACGATGACTCTGGGCGGCTCTGGGCTGCCCTGCGCGACTCCCAGGAGCAACCCCATGCCCTCCGACGCGATCGCCGCCTCATCCAATACTTCCACCGTTGTGCGCGGACCGGTCACGAGCTCGATGGCGCGCTCGGCGAACACTCGCGGGGTGAACAGGTTGCCCGGCTCGTTCGCGAGTTCGCGCGCGAGGTTCGAACATTCGGCCAGAATGGCGCCGCGCTCCGCTTCCGCCTGGACCGGTGGATCGATCGGGCCATCGAACGCGAGGATGAGTTCCTGCAGTGGAGCGGTCCCGGTGTCGCGGGTCTTGAAACGGGTGTCGCGAAACGCGCCCAGCAGCACGCCCTCGACGACTGCCTGTGTGGTGCCGGTCTCGCCGGTCCCAGGGGGGCTCCAGTAGACGAGTCGGCTCGCGGCTCGCTGGCGCGCGGCCATGCCGGCCGTGGCCGCCGCGGCGCGAGCCACCGTCGGGTGGTAGCGATCGCGCACTCCGGCACCAACGAGGAGCACGCGTCGCGTGTGCCACGCCGTGTCGACGACGTCCGTCAGAAACTGCTCGTGCAGTGCCCCCGTCAATTCTCCGGACGCGCGGGCCCGACTGAGGGCGCCCCCGACCGCGCGATCAAGCCGCTCCAGGCCGCGAGCGCCGGAATCCGAATCGTCGTCGTCCGCGAGGAAGACGGGCACCCACAGGATGTCGGCGTCGATCGTGTCGAGACTCTCGGTGCGGCAGGACACCAGGGTGGCGTCGGTGGTCGTTTGCATCGGCGGATTATAGCGTGTCGCTCGGAACCGGTATCCCCTTGGTCACACCCTGACGGGCGAGCTACAATCGGTGTGTGAAGATGTCTCGAAACGTGTGGACCGGCGCGGTTGCCGTTGTCGTCGCGTGCCTGGTCACCGTGGCCTGGGGCCCCGGCGCTGCGCACGCTCAGGAGGACGAGCGTCCCAAGTTAGGACTGCGAGCCGCAAACAACCTGGCGTTCGCGCCGGCTGAGGTGGTATTTACCGCTCGTCTGCGGGGCGGAGCCGACGATGACGAGGAGTTCTACTGCCTGAGCGCAGAGTGGGACTGGGACGACGGTACCATTTCGGAGAGCACCTTCGACTGTGAACCTTACGAGCCGGGGGGCAGTGAGATCCGCCGCCGTTTTTCGAGACGGCACTCCTTTGACCGCGGCGGCCGATACGAGGTTCGGCTCACGTTGAAACGCGGCGGGGACATCATCGACAGTGCTCGCACGTCCATCACGATTCAGGGCGAGTAGGACTGTCACTCGCGTCTGGCACGATTCGCATCGTCAGCTCTTGCAGCCGCCCGGCGGCAAGCCGCCACGCCTTCACCGTCCCGGTGCGGGGCGACACAATCACGTAGATGAACGCCGCGTCTGACGCGTCTCGATGGTCCGTGGTCGAAGCGTCGGGTGGACCCGACGGGTGCGAGTGATAGCCGCCAACCACGGTCCTCCCGCGCGCGCGGGCCGTGCGGATTGCGGCAAAGTGGTCCGCTGGATCGATGAGATACCGGGTTGGGCTGAGCCGGAGGTTCCGAGCGGGCGCGGCCGATTCGATCTGTATGTCGCCCTCTATCTCATCGATTGATGAGATAGAGGGCGACGGAGTGCTCACGCCGATCAGCAGCCCACAGCATTCATTGGGGACCGCGCGGCGCGCGTGGGCCAGGAGCTCGCGGAGCACCGTAGCCGGCAGCACGACCTGCGCGCGCGGTGTCACTCTGTGCGACGGGGTGGGCGTAGGTCCGCCAGCCTCGTCCGCCAGTCGGCGGCCGATTGAAAAACCTTCTCCATGTCGGTCGTCGACTCCAGGTCCTGTCGCAACACCTGAAGCTGGTCGATGAGCGCATCGAGCGCGTCGCCTATCGAGTCAGCGTTGGATCGGCAGATCTCACGCCAGATATCGGGCGGACTGGATGCCAGACGCGTCGAGTCGAACAGGCCGCGGCCCGTGAGGGCGAGGCCACGCTCGCCGGCACCGGTCCCCACAACGTGCATGAGCGCGCTGGCCGTCAACTGCGGGAGATGGCTCACAAGCGCGAGCAGACGGTCATGCTCGTCAGGAGCCATCATGTGGGGCTCGGCGCCCAGCGCCGTGGCAAATCCGCACAGCCGTTCCAGTGTCGAGGCCGTGCCCTCACCGACCGGGGTGAAGATCCAGGGGCGCGTCTTGAAGAGATCAGGCCGGGCGTGCTCAATGCCCCCACGCGGCGCACCGCCCAGTGGGTGTCCGCCGACGAACGCCAGCCGGGCAGGGAGATGTTGGGCCGCCTCCACCGTGGTGCGTTTGGTGCTCCCGACATCCGTCACGACCGCCGTGGTGGTGACATGTTGTTCCAGTTCCGCGAGCATGTTGATGTTCTGGTCGACGGGCGCGGCGAGGATGACGAGGTCTGCTTCAGCCATCACCACTGGGTCATCAGCCGCCACATCAATGGCATGCAGCACCATCGCCTTTTCGAGCACATCTTTGCGGTCGACCCCGATCACGAGAGCGGACGGCCAGTGCTGTCTGACCGCGAGCGCAATGGAGCCGCCGATCAGTCCCAGCCCCACAATGGCCACTTTGTCGAAGATCGGAGGCGACCCGTCGCCGGTACCCGGCTGGATCACCGGCAAGATACGAGGTTCATCCGACATGCGAGGTCTGCTCCTACTGTTGTGTCACCGTGGTACGTGGCGGCGCTCCGGCACGTCGCCCGGCGCTCAACCCTTCGTGCGCTCGAGCCGTCGAGACTCGTCGATAATTCGCTCGAAGACGCGGGTGACGGCGCCGCCGTCCAACGGTCCCTGGTTGTGGCCGCGCACGTGGTTCAGCACCTCGATCTCCCGGTCCGGCTGGTACACCTCTAGCCCGACTTTGTCCTTCAGGAGCCCGATGTCCCGTGCGCAGCTGGCACGCTCATTGAGCAATGCCACCAGCTGGGCATCGAGGGTGTCCATGCGCTGGCGTATCTTCGTGATGGCCCGGTCGACCTCGGCCCGATCCGTAGGCTCGCTTGCTGTGTCATCTGGCGTCATGTAACTGGTGCGCCTCCACTGGCCTCAGGAACGATATCGCGCGTGAGCCACGTCACGTAGCGTTCGACGGCGGGAATCAGATTCCCCGTCTCGGCCTCCTTGGCGATTATATTGACGAGTGCGCTGCCGACGACGGCCGCATCCGCACACTCCCCTATTTCTCGTACGTGCTCCGGACTCGACAACCCGAACCCCACGGCCAGCGGGAGTGACGACACCGCGCGAATACGTCCGGCCAGCGCGCTGGCCCCCGACGCGACCTGGTCGCGTGCGCCGGTGACGCCAAGACGCGAAATACCATACAAGAACCCGCTCCCGAGTTCGGCCGCCCGTTGGATTCGGGCGTCGGTGGTGGTGGGGCTCAAGAGAAAAATGAGATCGATGCCGGCGTCGACAACAGCCTGACGGAACGGCCCGGCCTCCTCTATCGGTAGGTCGAGCACGAGCACGCCATCAACGCCGGCTGCGGCCGCGCGGGCCGCGAACTGATCGGCCCCCATTCTGAAGACCGGATTGGCGTAGGTGAAGAGCACGATCGCCGCGTCGATCTCCCCGCGGAGTCGTTCCACCAACGCCAGGACGTTTGACAAGGTGGCCCCCGAGGCGAGCGCCCGCTCCGAGGCACGCTGGATGACGGGGCCATCTGCGATCGGGTCGGAAAACGGGACGCCGACCTCTATGATGTCGGCACCCGCCCGATCCAGTGCCAGAAGGATATCGGCCGATCGTGCCAGGTCCGGGTCGCCGCCGGTCACATACGTGACCAGACCTGTCCGACCGTCGGTGTGAAGGCGTCGAAAGACCTCCGCGATACGACCACTCACGCGTCGTCACCCCCTGCTGTTGTCTTCGGATCCGTGCCCATGCCACGTTGCGAGACGATCTCCACGTCTTTGTCGCCGCGGCCGGAGAGATTCACCAGGACCACGTCGTCGCGTTGCAGGCTGGCGGCCAGCGTGGCCGCGTGTGCCAGCGCGTGAGACGACTCGAGCGCCGGGATAATACCTTCAAATCTGGCGACCTGCTGAAACGCGTCGAGCGCCTGCGTGTCCGACACCCAGGTGTATTCGGCACGCCCCAGGTCGTGCAACCACGCGTGTTCCGGGCCGACGGAGGCGTAGTCCAGGCCGGCGGACACGGAGTGGGTCGGCTCAATGTTGCCGTGCTCGTCTTGCAGCACGATGCTACGCGTTCCTTGCAACACGCCTACCGTGCCTCCGGCGAACCTCGCGGCATGGCGTCCCGGCACAATCGCCTCGCCTCCGGCCTCGACGCCGATCAACCGTACGTCCGCGTCGTCCACAAAGCCATCGAAAATGCCCAAGGCATTGCTGCCGCCCCCGACGCACGCCACCACAGCGGTAGGGAGTGCGCCCACCAGGGCCAGGACCTGCCCGCGGGCTTCGGCGCCGATCACCGACTGAAATTCACGGACCATCAGCGGGTAGGGGTGCGGTCCGAGCACGGAGCCAAGCAGGTAGTAGGTGTGGTCGACTGTCGTCACCCAATCGCGCATGGCCTCATTGATGGCGTCCTTGAGCGTCCGAGTCCCGCTGTCAACCGGGGTGACCGTGGCGCCCAGCAGTCGCATCCGTACGACGTTCAGCCCTTGGCGCGCCATGTCCTCGGCGCCCATATACACCTCGCACGTCAGGCCAAGCAGCGCACACGCCGTCGCCGTGGCGACCCCATGTTGGCCGGCCCCGGTCTCGGCAACGATCCGCCGCTTCCCCATCCGGACCGCCAACAGCGCCTGGCCGAGCGCATTGTTAATCTTGTGCGCGCCGGTGTGGGCCAGGTCCTCCCGCTTGAGCAATATTCTGGCCCCACCGAGGTGGCCCGCCCACCGCGTCGCTTCATACACCGGCGTGGGGCGCCCGACATATCGATCTAGCAAGGCCGCCAGCTCAGCCCGAAAACCATCGTCCTCGCGGGCCTCGAAGTAGGCGGCCCGCAGCTCCTCGACCGGGGCCACCAAGGTCTCGGGAACGAACCCGCCGCCGTAGGCGCCGAAGTATCCGCGTGCGTCAGGGTCTCGGTGGCCGAAGCGGCCGAGGGTCGGACCCTGACTGCTGTTCGTCGTCATGACTGTGCTCCGCTCGTCGATTCGATCGGGCCCGGTGGGCTCGGGGGCGCCGCCCCTCGCACCGCGTCAAAAAAGGCGCGCATCCGCGCGGGGTCCTTGATGCCAGGGGTGGTCTCGATGCCTGAGGAGACGTCGAGGGCGTAGGGCCCAACGCGCGCCAGCGCCTCCTGCACGTTTTCGGCTCGGAGACCGCCCGACAGTATCGTGCGTCGACGGCGCGCGATCGCGGCGGCCACCGTCCAGTCGACCCGGCGTCCCGTGCCTCCCATGCGCACCGGGTCAAATGCGTCGAGCAACAGCGTCGCGTCCGGCCAGACCGCGTCAGCGGCTGACTCACTACTCTCAGGGGCCAGGCGCAGGGCCTTGATCACGCGCTGCCCACCTACGAGGTACGCGTCCGGACTCTCGGCGCCGTGCAGTTGCACCGCCCCCAGCCCAACCTGCGCGGCTGTCGCCTCGACCTCCGCGGGCGGCTGGTCGACAAACACGCCGACGCCCGTCAGGTGGGGCGGCATCGCGGCCAAGATATCGGCGGCGGCCGCCCGCGTCACGAAACGGGGGCTTCCCGGCCAGAACACGAAGCCGATCCAGGTCGCACCGAGCTCCGCCGCGAGTGCCGCGTCCTCGACGCGAGTGATTCCGCAGATCTTGACCGGTGTCATGTCACGTCACCCGTGGCGCGTCGCCGGCGGCAACCGCCGCCCGCGTATCCGCAAGCAGCCGACCCAATGTCTCACCCGGGTCTGGCGTGCTCATCAGGGTTTCGCCAATCAAGAAGGCTCGATACCCCGCGCGACCGAGGCCTGCGAGATCGTCGCTCGTCCGAAGCCCGCTTTCCGCGACGCCCACAACCGGGGCAGGCATGTGCCCGATGAGCTCGCGCGAGGCGTTGAGGTCGACGGTCAGCGTCCGCAAGTTGCGGTTGTTCACCCCGATGATCGTGGCCCCACCCGCGACGGCTCGCGAGAGCTCCTCCTGGCTATGGACTTCGACCAGCACGGCAAGACCGAGCGCGGTTGCCTCCGTCAGCAGTCGCCGCAATGCGTCGTCGTCGAGCGCGGCCACAATCAGCAGCACCGCGTCTGCCCCCGCGGCCACCGCCTCTAGAAGCTGGTAGGGCGACACGATGAAGTCTTTTCGCAAGAGCGGCACATCGACGGCGGCCCGCACGCGTCGCAGGTGCTCCAGGCTGCCATCGAAGAACGTCGGCTCCGTCAAGACCGAAATCGCGGCGGCGCCGTGCGCTGCATAACCGGCGGCAATCTGCTCCGGGTGGTAGTCCGTCCGCAACACGCCCTTCGAGGGTGATCGACGTTTGCATTCGGCGATGACCCTGGGGCCGTCCTTCGACGAGAGGGAGGCGAGGAATCGATCGCCGCCAGGACGGATCGTCGATGCTTGACGGGCCAGTTCACTCTCCGGGCAGCGGCGCGCGCGCTCCTCGACGCTGTGCCGCGCCGCAGCCACGATCGTCGCCAAGAGGTCTGGCACCAGCGCGGCGGTGGTCTCTCCCGGCGCGTCCATTACGCCGTCGCTCCCGCCGTGGACATCACTGCGAGTCGTTGGAGACACTCGGCTGCGAGTCCCTTGTCGAGCGCTTCACCCGCCATCGCCACACCCTCTGGGAGGCTAGCCACCCGCTCTGTAATGAGCAACCCTGCGGCGGCATTGGCCAGCACCATGTCACGGGCGGCTCCCGTTCCTCCTTCAAGCACCTGACGTGCCACCGCCAGGTTGTCCTCTGGGGACTCGGCCCGCAGCGCTGCCGGGGCCGCCACCGGCAATCCGAAATCACTCGGATGCAGGTAGAACGCGCGAACCGAGCCGTCCCTGGTCTCGGAGATCTTGGTATAGCCGGTGGTCGTGATTTCGTCGAGTCCATCCGCTCCGTGGGCCACCCATGCCCGCTCCGAGCCCAGCTCGCCGAGCGCCCGCGCGATGAGGTCCGTGTGGTCGGCTCGGGGTACCCCGACGAGCTGCCGTCCCACGCCTGCAGGGTTGGTCAATGGGCCCAGCAGGTTGAATGCCGTGCGAATGCCGAGTTCGCGCCGGGCCGAACCCGCGTGACGCATCGATGGGTGAAATGTCGGGGCAAACAGAAACGCAATCTTACATTCCGAGAGACAGCGGTCGACCACCGCAGGCGCGGCGTCCGTCGCGACTCCCAACGCCGCAAACAAATCAGCGCTGCCACAACGGCTGGATACTGCGCGATTGCCGTGTTTCGCCACCGGCACGTCGCAGGCCGCGAGAACCAGCGCCGCAAGCGAGGAGACGTTGAAGGTTGAGGCCCCATCCCCGCCGGTGCCGCAGGTGTCGAAGAGGCCCGGGTGGGCGGCCGGTAGCGTGACGGCGTTGGCTCGCATCGTACGCGCCAGCCCCACAATCTCCGCGGGTCGCTCGCCCTTCATCGAGAGCGCCACGAGGAAGCCGGCAATCTGAGCCGATGTCGCGCGGCCGGCCATGATCTCTTCCATGGCGGCGGCCGCCTCATCAGCGGGGAGATCCTGGCGGCGACGCAGTTTCTCGATCAGGGTCGCAAACATCAGCACTCCAGAAAGTTACGCAAAATCTGGTATCCCACGTCGGTCAAGACCGACTCGGGGTGGAACTGCACCCCGTGGACCTGGCAGTCGCGGTGTCGCAGGCCCATGATCGTACCGCCGTCTGTGGTCCGCGCGGTGACCTCGAGTGCGGGGGGGCAGGTGCCCGGCTCCACGGCCAGCGAGTGATACCGCGCTGCGGCGAATGGCCTCTCGATGCCCGCGAACACGCCGCGGCCGTCGTGGTCGATCGTGGACTGCTTGCCGTGCATGATGACGGGCGCCTGTCCGATGGTCGCACCGAAGGCCTGTCCGATGGCTTGATGGCCGAGGCAGACCCCCAGGATCGGGATCTCAGTCGCAAAGCGTCGAATGGTCTCGACGGTGATGCCGGCGTGCTCCGGCCGACCGGGACCAGGCGAGATCACGATATGTTGCGGAGCCAGTTCGGCGATCTCCGTGAGGGTCACCTGATCGTTTCTCCGTACGTCGAGGTCGGCGCCCAGTTCGCCCAAATATTGAACCAAGTTGTAGGTGAACGAGTCGTAGTTGTCGATGACTAGGACCATGGCGCTTTACACCAGCTCCAGCGCCCGTAGGAGGGCGGAGGCCTTATCAGCGGTCTCGATGAATTCAGCGGTGGGGTCTGAGTCGGCCACGATGCCGGCCCCGGCCTGGATATGCGCGTGTCCGTCTCGCATCGTGATGGTCCGGATCGTGATGCAGCAATCGAGGTTCCCGGCAAAGTCTACATAGCCGATCGCGCCGGCGTAGATGCCGCGGCGAGCCGGTTCCAGGTCGGAGATGATCTCCATGGCCCTGATTTTGGGCGCCCCGGATACGGTGCCGGCCGGGAAGCAGGCAGCCAATGCGTCAAGACGATCCAAATCATCGCGCAATCGCCCTTCGACGCGTGACACGAGATGCATCACATGCGAGTAGCGTTCAAGGCCCATAAACTGCGCCACTCGTACGGAGCCGTATTCGCACACGCGCCCAATATCGTTGCGCCCCAGGTCCACGAGCATCGTGTGTTCGGCCCGTTCCTTCTCATTGTGTTCGAGCTCCGTCGCCAGGCGCTGGTCCTCCGCGTCGTCGGCCCCGCGGGGCCGGGTCCCGGCGATTGGATGCGTGACCACGTCGCGGCCTTCAACCCGAACCAGCATCTCCGGCGACGACCCGACGATGGCGAGTGGTCCCATCTTGATGAAGTACATGTACGGCGATGGGTTTACGTGTCGTAGCGCCCGGTACACGGTGAATGGGTCGGCGCTGACCTCGGTCTCGAACCGCCGTGACAGCACCACCTGATAAATGTCGCCGGCGGTGATGTGGTCCTTTGCGGTCAGCACGGCGCGCTCGAAGTCTTCCTGGCTGGTGTTGGACCGCACGTCTTTCGTGGTGGGTGGCGCGGCGGCGGGAGCCGAGAGTTCGCGGTCTAGTTCCTGCTCCAGAAAATGTATCTTCGCGCACGCGAGCTGGTAGGACCGCTCCAGATCCGCGTTCGGGTCGACACGTGCGTTGGCGATGACGAGAATCCGGTGCTTGACGTGGTCAAACGCCATGATCGTGTCAAAGAGCATGAAGCCGGCATCATCCTCCCCCGACGTGGGCGCGTCGCGCGCGGCCCAGACCCCTTCGAGCGACGGTTCGAACCAGCTCGCCGCGTCGTATCCCAGGAATCCCACTGCCCCACCCGTGAATCGCGGGAGACCGGGCACGAGCGGCGCCTGGTAGTCGCCCATCACGGTGCGGAGCCGGTCGATAAACGGGCCCGGTGTGCTGGTGGTGACGCCGTTCTCTTCGGCGATGGTGACGCCGTCCCGGGACCGGAGCACGAGGAACGGATCCTTGCCGAGGAAGGAGTACCGGGCTACGTGCTCTCCCCCTTCGACACTCTCGAAGAGGAACGCGTGATCCGCGTTCTCAGCGACTTTCAGAAACGCGGACAGCGGCGTCAACAGGTCGGCCCGGATCTCCTTGCAGACCGGCACGAACGTGCCACGCGAGGCCAGCTCTTGAAACGTCTCGAACGAGGTGTGGCTCATGCCCCTTGCTCCTCGACCTGGGCGCCCAGTGCAGCCAGGGCCGCCGTTTTGAATAGCTCGGACGATGGCCGCGAGCCGCACCACCACTCGAATTGGCGTACGGCTTGGGCGACCAGCATATCCAGCCCCCCAATGGTGTGACACCCGGCGTCGGCGGCGTCCTGCAAGAGCCGGGTGCGTCGAGGATTGTAGACGAGGTCGTACACGATGCGTCCGCCACGCAGCGTCTCCGCGGGCACTGGGCTGTCTGACACCTGCGGGGCGGTACCGGTCGGGGTCGTGTTCACCAGCAGATCCCAAGAGCCTGGTGGCGGAGGGAAGATGCCGACGTGTCCCTTGACCAGTTTCGCCACCGCTGTCGCCCGTTCACCACGTCTGGCGCTGACTGTGACCTCGGCCCCCTGCGTGGCCAGGCCCACGGCCACGGCGCGTGCCGACCCGCCAGCACCGAGGACGGTCGCTCGCAGACCGGCCACTCCCCCGTCAGCCGCTAGTGGAGCGAGGAATCCCGGCACGTCCGTATTCCGGCCGCTCCATCCGTCCGCGTCTCGCCGTAGCGTATTGACCGCGCCCACCTGTCGGGTGACGTCGTCAAGCTGGGCCAGGTGGGGCAGCAACTGCTCCTTGAAGGGGGCAGTCACACTGAGCCCGGCCACGTTCAGCGCGGTGATCAGCGCCATCAGGTCGTCCGCATCCGTGGCTTCGAAGGGGACATAGACCGCATCGAGACCCGCCGCATCCAGGCCGGCGTTGTGCATGTGGGGCGACAGCGAGTGCCCGATCGGTTTCCCCGCCACCCCGTACACGGTGGCTGAGGACGAGGTGCGTGCAAAGCGATACCGGTGCACGAGGTCAGCCACGCTCACCTGGCCGGGTGCGACGCCGTCGCCCGCGTACGTCCACCGCGAGCCGAACTGAGCCGGGAGCACCCGCGTGGGTACGCCCACCGGGCCCATCCCGACGAGCACGCTGGGCGCCCCATGTTGGGCCCGTCCCAATTCGAGGAGGCGGACCACATCGCGCCCGGAGCGGCTCATAACTGCAATTTTGACGAGGGCCGCGCCCGTCGCCCGCATCGCCTGGCAGCGATCGTCGAGATCGGCCGGCGTCTCGTCAAAGTCGTGCATCGAGAGCACGATGTTGCGCCCGCCTCGCTCGGCAATCAACAGGCCAAAGTCGCCGCTCCACTCCAGATCGACCCACTCGGCACCCAGCGCCAGCGCACGCGTCAGTATGCGTCGCCGCTCTTCCTCCGAGCCGGCAAAACCTCCGCCCTCCCAGGTCGGTCGGCAGGTGGCCACCACCGGGGTACGTCGGCCGGCCAGCGCGCCCTCAACATCGAGGTCGCGCACGGAGTCGAGCCGCAGTTCGACGAGGTCCGCGTCGACCACCGCGTCACGCCGCGCGCGCAGTTCGGCCGTGGTGTCAGCCGTCACGGTTGCGCACAATTGAGCGTTGGTCATCTCACGCGGTGTCTACAAAAAAAGCCTCTCCAATTGATGGGCTGGAGAGGCTTGTCCGTGCTGTCTGCGTTGGTTCGCGTTCAGGCCGGTGGGTGTGCCTCTCCAGTATGGGGGGATCCGTAGTACCACCAAGACGACGCGTGTGCGCCCGGTACTACCGCCACGAGGAGTGCGCGATCGGTTGCCACAATATGCCTGTCAAATAGTCCGTAATTCGGCCCAGAGTCGATGCTAGCAAAGCCGCTCCCGGCTGTCAATTCTCGACCGCTCGGTGACGGCTTTTCTCCTTGACCCATAGGCGTTTCCCTCGATAATGGGCTGACCTCATGATTCTTCGCCACCCGCTATTCCTCACGGTCGTTGTTGTGTTTGGCGCCGCCCTGGCGGTGTTACCTGCTGCGACGAACACCATGCCCCTGGAGGAAGTGCGGGCCGGGATGCGTGGCACCGGGATCACCGTCTTTCAGGGTATGGAGCGCAGCGAGTTCACGGCCGAGATCATCGGGGTTCTCGAGAACTCGGTCGGTGTGCGCCGGAATCTCATCCTGGCTCGGCTCGAGGGCGGCCCGCTGGCCGTGAGCGGCGTCATCCAGGGCATGAGTGGGAGCCCTGTGTATATCGACGGCCGACTGATCGGCGCCGTGTCCTACTCGATGGGCTCGTTTCCGAAGGACACGATCGCGGGGATTACCCCAATTGCAGAGATGCTGAACGACGACACGGGTCCGGCGCAGAGACTGCAACCCGTGGCGGCGGCGTTGCCGCTCCCTTTGGCGACCGACGCATTGACCAGCCTGCTACCTGATCGCCTCGCGCGCCCCGGGCCGTTCGCGGCTCGGGCGGGCGACGTGACCGCCACGGGACTCTCTCCGCGTGACGGGGCGGCGCTTGGGGTGCAGTTGCGACCGATCGCCACGCCCATTGTGATGACGGGGTTCACCGACGAGGCGGTCGCCCACATTGCCCCGCTCTTTCGGTCGGCCGGGATGGTGCCGGTCGTCGGCGGCGCGCTGTCGGCGCAAACCCGACTCCCGGACGGTCCGCTCCAGGCGGGCGACGCGGTGGGGGTGAGCCTGGTACGAGGTGACTTGTCCATGGCCGGCACGGGCACGGTCACGCTAGTCGACGAAGGCCGTGTGCATGCCTTCGGTCATCCCTTCTACAACCTCGGCGCGGCCGGGTTCCCGATGACCAGGGCGTTTATTCACGGAGTACTCCCGAGTCAAGCCCTCTCGTCCAAGATTTCCGCAGTTGGCGATGTGCTGGGCACCATCGACCAGGACCGCGCCACGGGTATCAGTGGGCGTCACGGCCCCGGCCCCCGCATGGTGCCGGTCCACGTGACGCTGGACTCGCCCGATCGGAACAAGAGCGACACATTCGACCTCGAGGTGGTGGCCGACGATTTCTTCACGCCGCTGCTGACCTACAACGCGATGCTCAACACGCTGTTCACGCACAGCCGTCAGATCGGTGCGTCCACCTACGTGGTGAGCGGCGAAGCGAGACTGGTCGGCCAGCCAGCCGTCAGGTTCGAGGAGATATTCAGCGGTGACAGTGCGACCGTGCTGGCCGCGCTGTATGTTGCGGGGCCACTGACGGCGCTGATCAATAACGGCTTCGAGAAAGTGACCGTCGACAGTATCGATATGTCGATCACGGCGCATGACGAGGTGCGCCTGGCCCAACTCGACCGGGTCTGGATCGACGAGCCGAGGCCCCGACCGGGCCGGACGATCCCCGTCAGGATGACCGCGCGCACGCGTCGCGGTGAGGAAATCGAGCGCACGCTGATGGTCGATGTGCCGGACAACGCGCGCGGCCGCCTCCAGGTGCTGGTGGCTGATGGCACGACGCTGGCGCAGCAGGAACGGCAGGAGTCTGGCCGCGATCTGCAGGCGACAGACCTGGGCCAGCTGATCGAGGCCATGAATACGGCACGACGCAACAATCGACTCTATGTCCAACTCCGTCGGCAAGATGCGGGGGCCGTGATGAGCGGTCGGCGGATGGCGTCTCTGCCCCCGTCAGTGCTCGACGTGCTCGGGGCAGACCGGAGCGGGCGCGGCTTCACGCCGCTCCGTACCGCGGTGGTCGGTGAATGGAGCGTGCCGCTCGATCTCGTCATTTCCGGCTCGCGTGTATTGACCATCGACCTGGACACGCCCTAGCAGCTCGTGGCGACAGTCCAGCGGCGGGCGAATGCAGCGAATTGACCACGGGCCACTAGACACGGCAGGACACACGTCGGCCTGGACCTACGGGGCTGACTTCAGTTATCCAGATGACCGCCTCTCGACGCCTCACCCGTCTCCGCTCTAGCCCCCCCCCGCGTGGCGGGACCCACGCTTCCTCGGCACGCAAGCGCGCCTGGGCCCTCGCCGTCGGACTGTCCGTTGCACTGTCGACCGCGGCGGCCCCGACGTTCTGGCGGGTGTCGACTCAGGCGGAATTCCTCCGTGGCGAGGTCGACGCATTGTCCGTCGACGCCGACGGCCAGCTGACCCTGGGACCAATCACCGACACCTTCTTTGACACGAGCGCGCCGGTCCTCTGGTCCCTCGCGACCGCAACTGACGGGGCACTCTGGGTGGGGAGCGGCAATGACGGCCGCGTGTACCGGGTAGACCCGAGCGGACGCGGGGCGATGGTTTTTGATGCGGATGAGCCCGACGTCTATGCGTTGGCAGCGGCGCCCGACGGTGGCATCTTCGCCGCCACGTCACCAGACGGCGTGATCCACCGGGTGACACCGGACGGCGTGGCATCCACCGTCATCGATCTGGACGAGACGTACGTGTGGGCCATGGCGACGGCGTCCGACGGCGCCCTGCTCGCAGCCACAGGCGACCCGGCCCGGATCTATCACATCGATCCGGACACCGGAGAGTCGGCGCTGTTGTTCGAGAGCGACGCCACCCACGTCCTGTCCCTTGCGGTGGAGTCGACCGGCGCGGTGCTGGCCGGCACGGAGTCTCCGGGGCAGGTGCTGCGCATTGATGCGAATGGTCGAGCGTTCGTGTTGTTGGACTCGCCGCACGACGAAATCCGTTCACTGCGCGTGCAACCAGATGGCTCGGTGCTCGTAGTGGCCGTGACGGGCCAAGGGGGAACGGTCGGGTCAACGCCGACTGGTGCGGTGGCGGCGGCTCTGACGTCGAGCAACCCCACGGCGTCGGTCTCCGTTACGAC
>CAWWAF010000046.1:0-27335 GCA_963934795.1 uncultured bacterium | reverse complement strand
GGTCCAGGTGGCTGCGTTCCTGAATGGGCCAGTGCATGGCCGCCGCGAGCAGGCCTCGTATCGTTTGGTAAAATAGTGACAGTGACACGTGGGAGCACAGCCCCCGCTAGCGACATCGGTTTGATCCGGAGGGCGCGATGAATACCCGGAACCATGGCGGCAAGCGAGCGGGCAGCGGGGCCAAGCGCGGGTCCATCTACGCCCCGACGCGGCGGAAGCAGGCGTTGCGGGCCGAGTGGCAGGCGGCGGTCACTCTCCGCTTTGGTGGTGGGAACGACGCGATAGCGCGGCGTACTAGGTCTTCGAACGACGGCCTTTCGCCGGGCGGCGCTGACCCGTCGGCGCGGCCGAGTCCAGAAACAGCGTCTGCATGAATTCGGCGAGCCAATCCACGAACACGCGAATTCTTGGCAACCGGTGCCGGCCCGCGGGCATGAGCGCAAACAGCCCCACCTGTTCAAGACGACAACCGGGCAGCACTTCCACGAGTGTGCCGTCGGCTACGCCCCGCTTCAGGCGGCTCTGCGGCATCACACCGATGCCCAGGCCTGCACGTAGGGCTGCGTAGAGTGTGACCAGGTCTTCGGAGATCAGTTGTCCCCCGACTGGTACCCGATGCGTCATGCCCTCCGGATCGACCACCGGCCAGTGATATTGGGTTCGGTCTGACGTTCCGAAACGGAGACACTCATGCTGTGTCAGGTCCATCGGCGTCTTCGGGACGCCGTGGCGAGCGACGTATGCTGGGCTCGCCGCGATAGTCGGCGTGACCTGGCAGAGTCGCCGACTGACATGGGTGCTGTCTTGCGGTTGGCCAACGTGCACCGCGACGTCCCATCCCCCGGACTGCAGGTCAGCCGGTTTGTCGGATAGCCGAAGCTGTACTGTCAGACGAGGGTGGGCCCGAAGCAGGCCGTCGAGCGAATCCAACAGCCCATGGACCACTACTGAACTCGACAGCACAGCGCGCACCGTCCCAGCCACCTGGTCCGCGGTTGGTTCGAGGTCGGCCTGTGCCGCGTCGAGTTCAGACAAGATGTTGCGACAGCGGCCGTAGAACGCCCGGCCTTCGTCGGTGACGCTCAAGCTGCGCGTGGTGCGCTGCAACAAACGTACGCTGAGAGCCCGTTCGAGGCGGGCCAGTCGCCGGCTGACGATGGATGGGGCCAAGCCCAGTATCCGACCCGCCGCCGCCAGCGTCCCGCTCTCGACGGCCTGTACAAACACCCGCAGGTCGTCAATATGCTCAATAGACACGGGTCATATTATGTGCGATCACGCAATTCTGAATCGCCCCTATTGTTGTTTTTCGCACGGATGGGCTGGTCTATGCTGAGCACCTACCATGTCTGCCACGCGTCGGTGCGCGGGCGAGGTCTGGGTCTTGGAGGGCGATTTGAAACTCATAGTTCTAGGGCTCTTGGTCATCGGGTCGACGATTGGGCCTGCGAGTATCACCGCGAACGCGGCAGAGGACGTTCCGACGTTCAATGCCGACGTGGCGTCCATCCTCTACGAGAACTGTTCGAGCTGCCACCGCAAGGGTGAGGTCGCTCCGATGCCCTTGACGTCGTATCGGGAGGCCCGGCCGTGGGCCCGCGCGATCAAGGCGAAGGTCGTGGCGCGAGAGATGCCGCCGTGGTTCGCCGATCCGCGATATGGGGAGTTCAAGGACGTCTTGGCGTTGAGCCAGGCGCAGATTGAAACGCTCATCGCGTGGGCCGACGGGGGCGCGCCCGAGGGCGCAGGTTCTGCGCCAGAGGCGCCTGTCTTTGCCAGCGAATGGCGCCACGATCGCCCACCGGACTACGTGGTTGAGATGCCCTTCGACCTCGAGCTGCCCGCACAGGGAGAAGTGGCGTACCCCGAAATCTGGGTGGACAACCCCTGGGACGAGGACGTGTTTCTGGAAGCGGTCCAGGTGCGCCCGGGGAATCCGCAGGTGTTACACCACGGTGGCATTCTGAATCGGTCGCTCCCGCCAGGAACCAAGATGGGCGAGGCGCCGCTGTACGCCGGCGGACAGCTGCTTCCGCAGCCGGTTCCGATCGACCCGAACGAGGCCCCCCTGACAAAGCGGAAGAGAGCCGAGGATATCGCCAACGGGTTGGTGGACCGAGACTCGCAACTGATCTTCTACCGGCCGGGGGGCGGATACAGCCGGTACCCGGAAGGCACCGGGAAGCGAATCTATGCTGATCGCTATCTCATGTTCCAGATGCACTACCAGTTGACGGGCCGTCCCGAAACGGATCGGTCGTCCGCCGGGTTCTGGCTCTCGCAGGAACGGCCTCACCACCAGGTGTACACCTCCGGCGTGATTCAGGCGGGTACGGGTCGGGTACGTATTGTGGAAAACACCGAGCAGTTCGGCATCGGGGACTTCGGTCAGATCGCGACAACCCCGAGTATTCCGCCGCACGCCGGGGATTTCAGTGTGACCGGGATCTGGCCGATCACCGATGACGTGACCATCTACGGGGTGTGGCCGCACATGCATCTCCGTGGCAAGGACATGGCCTACATCGTCAGCTATCCGGACGGTACCGAAGAGACCATCCTGAGCGTGCCGAACTACGACTTCAACTGGCAGATGGGGTACGACTTCGTCGAGCCACTGAAGATACCGGCCGGCAGCACGCTCAAGACGGTTGGGCATTTCGACAACAGCGTCAAGAACCGGTACAACCCCGGTCCGGACCAGGAAGTCCAGTGGGGCGAGCAGAGCTGGGATGAGATGTTCGTCCTCTTTACGAAGTATTCAGTCGACAAGGATGACCTCCGCCTGGAGGGCAAGCCGCCCGCGAATGACTAGGCGGGGCACCGCGTACGCGAGAGAGTTCGGCAGTAATCATGGGTAATATCTTGAAGCACGCATCGCGAATCGTTGTGCTGGCGGTCCTGACCGTCGGTGCGACCCACCATCCAGTCGCCGCCCAGCCGACCTCCGGCGAGGAGATGACGGCACCGTTCGACCCGCGCTACTTCGTCGGCGTGTGGGAGGTCGAATGGAGCCCCCCTGATGTTGGTCTGTTCCCGCCAGGGCCGCTGACCGGCTTCGAGCGGGTCTCACATATCGATAGCCGCTTTCTGAAGGTCGAGGTCTTCCTGCAGGGCGATGACGGGACGTCCGTCACCGGCGAAGGGATGATCTTCTACGAGTTCGGACTCGGCGGTCAGTCCGTTGTCCGGTACGTGGTCTACGACACGGGGTTCACGCTGTTGCAATCGGGGCCGGTCGGCGGGGACCTCGGCGGGTACTACAGCACGTTCTGGCAGACGCCCGAGATTGAGCGGAACGGGTCCAGCTTCTTGCTGCGGGGCCGTTCCTTCTTCGTGTCGCCGGAGGCGTACCGCGTCAACCACGAGATTTCGGTCGACGAGGGCGATTTCATGAATTCCGGCGTGATGTGGTTGAGGAAGCAGACCTGCATCAGCTCTCCGGCAGTGACGGTGACCGATTGGCGGGGCGAGACGGCCGTCTTTACCGAGGGGGCGGTCGATTCGGACGGGGTCAGGATCGTGTACCACGAGGCTGGCGAGGGGCCGCTCGTCCTCTTCATGCACGGCGCGGTGACCCCGTGGCACGACTATCGGAATCAGCTTGTGATGCTCTCCGAGAAGTATCACGTCGTGTCGGTTTCGAGACGTGGCACCGGGATGAGCGACAAGCCGGTCGGGGACGAGCACTATGCCCCGGAGCGGATCGCCGACGACATCAGCGCCGTCATCGCCCATTTCGGTGAAGAGAAGGCGACGATCGTCGGGCAGGACAGCGGCGGGCTGCAGGCGTGGTATTTCGCGATGACGCATCCCGAGGAGACGGAACGGTTGATCGCGCTGGGGTCGGTGCACCCGGCGGGCCTGGCCCGCGAGCTGGTTGACAACCCGGAGCAACAGGCCGCCAACGCGTTCCAGCGGGACATGCAAGAGAACCCGGAGGCGGCCACGAACTTTGGCTTGGCCATCCGGAGCGCGCCGAAGAACAAGGACGAACCGTCGAATCTGGCCCAGCTGCGTAAAGAGTCCAACGCCTGCCTGAGCGCCGAGTCGATTTCCGCCTTCTACAAGACGAACTGGCCGACGACGCCGACGACGCCGGACACGGTGTCGTTCGGGTTCAAATACGGCGAGTATCCCCCCGTGCAGGCGCCGACGCTGTTGATGTACGGCAAGGAAGAGACGTTCTTCCTGAATGACACCCTGAATGACATGTGGGAATGGGTCGACGGACCGCTCACCGTACACATACTCCCCGGTGTGAACCACGGGCCGCATCTCGAAGCGCCGGATATTGTGACGCCGCGCATGATGGAGTGGCTAGAAACCGGCCACTAGGTTTCTCGACGAGGCGCCAGCGTGGACGGCGTTGCTTCCTCGGTCACAGCCCGCCCGGCTGCTCCCTCGTCGCGCCTTGCCACGCAGACGCCTCGTCAAGAAACCGGTTCTTCGCGTTTTTCAGCTAGACCAGATTCAAGCCGCCAGTTTCATCCCCTTCGAATGGGAGCTGCAAAAGGCCAGCAAGCGCTCAACAGCCACGCGATAATTATGTACAACTCAGCAATTCTAAATCGACAATTAAGCTGTTTACGGCAGGGGTGCGCGGGGCCTATTCTACATTTTCAAGAGTTTCGTGACTGTGCCCGCAATCTGATTGTGATGCACTGAGCACGGCTTGGCCACCACAAGTTGGCGGTCACGACCCCAGTTTTTTCGGAGGAAGAGCTTAATGGAACGTCGAAGTCGACGAAGAAGTCTACTCACCGCCTGTGCGGTCATCGCATCCGTTCTCCTGGGCGCCGGCGCGGCCAGCGCGCAGCAGATTGGTGGAGCGATAACTGATGACCAGGGCCTCGCTCTGCCGGGCGTGCTCGTCGAGGCGCGCAGCCCGTCCATCATCGAGGGCGTCCGCACGGTCGTCTCCGATAGCAACGGCCAATACCTCATCGTGGCCCTCGAGTCGGGCACCTATGCGGTGACCTACACGCTGGACGGCTTCAGCACCTTGATTCGCGAGGGCATCGGGATCACAACCGGCTTTACGGCAAGCGTCGACGTGTCGCTGGCGGTCGGCAATGTCCAGGAGACGCTGACCGTGACCGGCGCCGGCCCCATTGTCGATATTCAGAACAACCTCCAGCGGCAGATCATCGACCGGGAGGTCATCGACAGCGTGCCCACCGGCAAGGACTTTAGGAGCTACGCGCTGCTGACGCCCGGGATGGTCACATCCAACAGTTTTGGCACAACCCTCAACCAGGACGCAGGGGGAATCACGGCGCAGACCACGGCGGCCCTCTCCATCCACGGCGGCCGTGGGCGAGACGGGATGACCGCTCTCAATGGCATGGACGTCAGCAACGCCTTTTCCGGCGGCGCGGGGCAAATGTTCGGCCTCGTCTCCGATGGCGCGATAGAGGAGATGTCTGTCGAGGTCTCCGGGCATAACGCCGAGGCGTCGTATGGCGGCGTCACGGTGAACCTGATCCCTCGGGAAGGAGCCAACCAGTTCAGCGGGGCCTTCTTTGGGACGTTCACCGGCGCGGGGCTCCAGGCGGACAACCTGAGCGATGCCCTGAGGGACCGCGGTGTCTCGAATTTTCCCGAGGTCGACGAAGTCTGGATGCTCAATCCGTCGTTCGGTGGCCCGATTGTCGAGAACCGCCTGTGGTTCTTCGGGCAGCACACCGCTCAGAGAGGCAACGTCGTGAATCCCGGGGTGTTCGCGGCGGTGAACGCGGCCGCCCCTGGCTACTTGGCGGACACGACACAGCCGGTGGTCAGCGTGAATGAAAACGCTGAGACGTCGTTCAACTTCACCTTGCAGGCGAGCCAGAAGGACAAGTTCAAGGTCTACTACAGCTACGCCAACTGGAAGAAGCCGAACGCTCTCGCGGGGCCGTTCCGCACGTTCGTCATCGCACCGGAAGCCTCTATCAACAGGGAGTTCGACGTGCACACGACCCAGCTCTCTTGGGTCCGTCCAGCGACAAACCGCTTGCTGTTCGAGGCGGGTGTATCGTTCGCCCCGGGCTCTGCAACCGACATTTCCAACGAGTTCGCCGCGTCCGACGTGCTCTCGACCTTTGACGTCGCGAGTCGTACGATTCACCGCAACAACCACTTCCTATCGCAGGGGTCGGCAAGTACGAGTGATCGCCGAACCGTCGCGTTTCACGGCTCCACGGCATACGTGACCGGCACCCACAGCCTGAAATTCGGGTTCAACGGCACCACGTTCCGGGAGGTCCTTCCAAGCAACGTCAGCCAGCAGAACTTTACTGACGCGGTCGCCATCGCGGGGCTCCCGCTGCAAGCGAACTTCTGGATACCGAACCTGTCGGACAACAGAGGCGTCGCGTGGGGGTTCTATGCGCAAGACCAGATGACGTTCGACCGACTCACGATCAACGCTGGTCTTCGCTTTGATCACCTCGGCAACTCATACCCGGATCAGACTCGGGCTCCCTCGATCTGGGAACCGGCGGGGCTGACGATCACGGGCGACGATTCGGTGGTCAGCTGGAACGACCTGAATCCGCGGCTTGGGGTGGTGTACGACGTGACGGGCGACGGGAGAACGGCGCTCAAGGCGTCTGTGAATCGGTACGGGACGAGGTCAAACAGCGAGTGGTCGGTGCTGCTCAATCCGGCCTCGTCTACGGCCCTGCGCAGCAGCTCAAGGCTGTGGCTCGACGGGGCGGCAGGCCATCCCTTCGCCGGCATTCCGCCGGTCTTCCCGGGCTGTATCCCCACGGCGTCGGATCCGACCGGATCCAGCTGCATCCCCGGCGACGGCCTCGTGCAGGGCGACCCGACCAACACGGCTCCGAACGGAGAGTTGATATTCCCGGCCACCAACCTGGCCTGGGGCAACGCCGACCAGACCCAGTTCCTGGACCCCGACTGGGCGTCCGGAATGGGGAACCGTTTCTCGAACTGGGAGGTCACCGCCGGCATACAGCAACAGCTGGCGTCAAACGTGTCGGTCGAGGCGACCATGTTCCGGCGTGCCTTCGTCAACCAATTCGTGACCGACAACCGGGCGTTGTCCGCGAGCGACTTTGACTTCGCCACTATCGATCTGAGCGGCCGCGGCATCCCTGGCGTCGGTACGGTCACCATCCCGGAGCTCAGGCCGGACGCGGTCCGCGTGCCCGACGTGCTGTTCACGGGTGCCGACCAGTTCGGGGGCGAGACCCAGACGTACAACGGCGTCGACTTAACGGCCAACGTCCGGATGGACACGTTGCTCCTCCAGGGTGGGGTGAACACCGGGACGATGTCGAACGACTTCTGTGCCCTCTACAGCGCCCTGCCGGAGGATGTCGCCCGTCGAGGGGGGACGCTCGTGCCCACCTACACCACGACTCCGCAGGAGTTCTGTTCGACGTCGACGCCCTGGTTGACCCAGGTCAAGCTGCTCGCGACCTACACGCTGCCCCTCGACATCCAGATCGCCGGGACGCTTCAGTCGTCCCCCGGTCCGGAGCGACGGGCTGATGTCACCGTGTCGCTGGGTGAGATCGCGTCGGCGCTTGGCCGGCCGTCGGCGACCGGTATCGCCCCGCAGATCAACGGCTTGGCGCCGGGCACGGAGTATGGGGAGCGGTTCACCCAGTTCGACCTGCGGTTCACCAAGATCTTCGACACGAACCGCGCCCGTCTGCGTGCGATGTTTGACATCTATAACGTGTTCAACGACAACGCGGTCACCTCGGAGATATACGCCTCAGGTCCCAGCTACCTGAGGGTGAGCGGCTTCATGCCGCCTCGGTTGCTGAGGTTCGCGGTCCAGGCCGACTTCTAAGGGTCTGGCACCGCGAGGACCGGTAGTCGCGTGATCAATCTACGGGCGTGTCCGGCCAGGCCGGGCACGCCCGTTTCTTTGTCGCACGGAGATTGAAGATGAATCGCATTTTGAACGTGATCGTCGGGCTGGTGGTCCTGCTGGTGACGGCGCCGGCGGGCGCCCAAGAGACATCGGGCACCATGACCAAGTGGTTCCTCACCACCGTCACGCCCGGCCACGACCTGGAGTGGGAAGAGGCCGCGGCGCAACATGTTGAGTGGCACCGTCAGCAGAACGATACGTGGACCTGGTACACCTACAAAATCGTGAGCGGCGAGCGGCTGGGACAGTACCTCACCATCACGACCGACCACGCCTGGGCCGACTTCGACACCCCGCCGGTGTCGGCGCGGGAGGACGAGGCGGATAGGGTGACGAGACTCGGTCCCCACATCGAGTCCTCGAGTAGCGGCTTCTGGACCGAGCTCCGGGACCTGAGCCGTCCACCGGATATGGTGCAGCCCTTCCCGCTGATGCAGCTGATCGACTACGGCGTCAAGGTGGGCGAGCGTGCGACCTTTGAGCTCAACGTCGCTCAGTTCGGCCAGACGGTGGATGAGCAGAATCTGTCCGCCGCGTATCTCTGGTTCATGAAGCCGGACGGCGGCGCGGCGACCCGTACGTTCACCCGTATCGTGCCCTACGCGAACTGGGGAGCGTTGGGGGCGGGCCCCGGGGGGGCGGTGAACTACGGCTCGTTCATCGCGACCCACGGCGAAGCGGGACTCGAGCGGTGGATCGACATGTTCGCGCAATCTGTAGACTGGCTGACCAGCGAGTTCTGGGAGTACCGCCCCGACCTCAGCCACATCCCCTAGGTTTCCTGGCGAGCCGTCCGTGTGGACTGCGTTGCTTCCTCGGTCACAGCCCGCCTGGCTGCTCCCTCGTCGCGCCTTGCCACACGAACGCCTCGCCAGGAAACTGGCTGTGGCGTATCTTGGTGGATGTCTAGAAAGAGGGTATGAAGAAGCTTTTGCTGGGGTGCGTGGTCTTTGGCGCTACTTGTGTGGCGTTGGGGGGGACTGTGTGGGCGCAGTCCTCTGGGCCCGTGACCGACGAGGTGCTGCGTAGTCCGGATGCGTCCGACTGGCTCGCCTGGCGCGGCACCCAGCAGAGTCAAGGCTATAGCCCGCTTGACCAGATCAATCGTGAGACGGTGGGTGACCTGCGGCTCGCGTGGGCGTGGGCGATTGAGGATGGGAACTCGCAGCCGGCGCCGGTCGTGCGCGACGGCGTCATGTATCTCACGGGGCCCGGCGGCATCGTGCAGGCGCTGGACGGGGCGACCGGCGACCTGATCTGGGAGTATCGGCATCGGGGAGCGGATTTGGGCACCGCGGTGAGCGCGATCCGCACCACACGTGGACTCGGCCTGTACGACGACAAGGTCTACCTGGCCGCTCCGGACGCGCGGCTCGTTGCGCTCGACGCCAGCACCGGCACCGTCGTGTGGGACACCCAGGTGGCTGATCCTGCCGACGGGTTTGGCTTTGGCGCGGCTCCCGTGGTCGCGCGCGGGGTAGTGGTGTCTGGTCTGATGGGCTGCCGCAAGTTCATCGAAGAAAAGTGCGCCATCACCGGGCACGACGCGCAGACAGGTGTCCGGTTGTGGCGGGTGCCGACGGTCCCTGGCGCGAATGACCCCGCAGGCGACACCTGGGGCGATCTGGATCCCATCTACCGCGCTGGTACCGAGATGTGGATCTCGGGTAGCTATGACCACGAGCGGAATCTGGTCTTTTGGGCCACGGCGCAAGCCAAACCCTGGGCCCGGGCGTCGCGCGGGACAGACGGCGCGGCGCTGTACTCAAACACCACGCTCGCCCTCCGGCCGACCACCGGCGAGGTGGTCTGGTATCAGCAAACCATCCCGGGCGAGACCCATGATCTGGACGAGGTCTACGAGAGCATCCTGGTCGACCGTGGCGAGCGTCAGTCTCTCTTCAAAATGGGGAAGATCGGGATCCTGTGGGAGCTCGATCGCGACAACGGCGACATCGTGGGCGCGACCGATCTCGGGTATCAGAATCTGGTGGATCTCGACCCGGAGACCGGGGCGGTGGCCTATCGGCCGGGTGTGATCCCCACGCTCAACGAGCCCGTTGATCAGTGTCCGGGCAATCTCGGCTTCAGGAACTGGCCAGCCATGGCCTATCACCCGGAGACCGAGGCGTTCTACATCCCGCTCCTCATGGCGTGCGCGTCGTTCCGCTATGTGCCGGTGGAGTTCGTGCCGGGAGGCGGCGGCCTGGGCTACGGCGGAGACCAGCCGTACTTCCATCCAGACGCGGACGAACAGCTTGGTCGCCTGCTCGCCATCTCGACGAGCGGTGACGTGCTGTGGGAGCGGTCGCAGCGTGCCATGTTTTCCAGCGCCACGCTCACCACGGCCGGCGGGCTGGTCTTCGCCGCCGACGTGGACCGTTACATCCGCGCCTACGACGTCTCGAACGGCGACGAGTTGTGGCAGACGCGGGTCCAAGCGGGTGGACAGGGATTTCCGATGACGTACGCGGCCGGGGGGCGCCAGTTCGTCGCGGTACCCGTTGGGGTGGGCGCCATCCTACCCGGTGGCCGGTACATGGCGTTGACGCCCGAGCTCAAGCGCCCGAACGCCGGCAACGGCTTGATGGTCTTCGCGCTCCCGGAGTAGGGACGCGGAGTCGGCGGCGGGGCACCAAAGAAGGACACGCAATAAGGCATCTCAGACAGCCGGAACTCGACCACATGATGACCGCATGCCTACGGACGACCGCGGCCACCGTCGCGCTGATCGGCCTGATGGCGGGCGCCACCGTGACGCTCTCCGCGCAGGAGAGGGGGAGGCGCGTCTATCGCGAGGCCTGCGCGAGGTGTCATGGGACGAGTCTCGAAGGCGGCGTGCACGCACCGACGCTCACCGGTACGAGCTTTGCCAGCGTCTGGGCAAGTCGAAGCGACGACGAACTCTTCGAGTACCTCCAGCGCGAGATGCCGCCAGGCCAGGCCGGCACCCTGCGAGACGTGGAGTACCGCGAACTCGTGACGTTGATCCGCGCCGGCGGCGGAGCGACGTCGGCCGCTGTGGCGGGCGACGCCGCCCCGTTCATTCCCGGGGGGACCACCACCCGGTTCGGTGACCGTGAGGCCGCGGGGCTCTCGCCCGTGACCGACGCCATGCTCCGCCAGCCGCCCGCCGGAGATTGGCTCAATTGGCGGCGTACGCTCGACAACCACGGGTACAGCCCGCTCGCACAGATCACCACAGAGAATGTCGAGGAGCTACGGCTCGCCTGGGTGCTCTCGATGCCCGATGGCGTGAGCGAGCCGACCCCGATGGTGCACGACGGCGTGATGTTTCTTGTGGGGTCCGGCAACAGCGTGCAGGCGATCGATGCGGCCAACGGCGACCTCATCTGGGAGTATCAGTACAACTTGCCCCCGGGCGCGAAGACCGCGATCGGGGCGAGCCGCGGTCTGGCCCTCTATGACGACAAGGTGTTTCTGGCGACCCTCGACGCCTCGATCGTGGCGCTCGACGCTCGAACGGGCGACCAGGTCTGGCTGACCGCCAAGGCCGACTACCTGCAGGGGTTCACGCAGACCAGTCCGCCGGTCATCGCCAATGGCGTCGTCGTGAGCGGCATCAACGGCTGCGAGCGGTTCACCGACGATGGATGTTTCATCACCGGGCATGACCCGACGACCGGAGCGGAACTGTGGCGCACGTCGACGATTGCCCTGCCGGGCGACCCCAACAGCGGGTCGTGGGGCGACACGCCGCCGCATCTGCGCGCGGGTGGCGACGCGTGGATTCCCGGGAGCTACGATTCGGCCCTGGACCTGTTCTACATCGGCACAGCCCAGGCAAAGCCGTGGGTGGCGGCCAGCCGCGGGATGTCGACAGGCAATGATGCGCTCTACACCAACTCGACGCTCGCCCTGAGCCCAACCACCGGGGAGGTCGAGTGGTACTTCCAGCACTCCCCGGGCGGGACACTCGACCTGGACAGCGTGTTCGAGCGGGTCTTGATCGATGTCGACGGTCGTCCGCTGCTCTACACCACGGGTAAGGACGGTTTGCTCTGGAAGCTCGACCGGCAGACGGGGGCGTTTCTCGACGTCAAGGAGACGGTGTTTCAGGACATCTTCGAGACGATCGACCGACAGACCGGCCGGGTCACGTATCGCCAGGATATCCAGGACATGCGGATTGGTGATTCGGTGGCGGCGTGCCCCGGACTCTGGGGTGGGCACAACTGGCAGGCGTCCGCCTATAGCCCAGAGGTCGGGGCACTCGTCATTCCGCTTCAACAGACCTGCATGACCATGGCCGGCCGACCGGTCGACTTGGTCGAGGGCGGTGGCGGCCTGGCGGGGCAATGGGATGTGCTGCATATGCCCGGCACGGACGGCAAGGTCGGCAAGCTTGCGGCCTACGACGTCCGCACGCTCGAGGAGATCTGGAGTCACGAGCAACGGGCGCCGTTCTTGACGTCGGCGGTCACCACGGCCGGCGGTCTCGTCTTCGTGGGTGATCTCGATCGGTATTTCAGCGCGTTCGATGTCGCCAACGGCGATCTGCTGTGGCAGACTCGGCTTGGCGATTCCGCCCACGGGTATGCGGTCACCTACGCCGTCGAGGGACGACAGTATGTCGCGGTGCCGACCGGGCTCGGGATCTTCGAAGAGGTGCAGGCCAAACTGACCCCCGAGATCGCCACGCCCGAGAGCGGCAACGCGCTCTACGTGTTCGCGCTGCCCGACTAACGTCCTGTTGCCGAGGAGCTGACTCATGCGCGTGAATCGTCGGACTGCGCTGCAAACCTTCGCCGGCGCCGGCGCCGGATTGACCCTCTCGTCGCCGCGTCCTCTGTGTCTGGAAGCCGAGGCCCTCGCCATGCAGTCGCCGACCCCGGCTCTTGAGCCGTTCCGTATCGACTATGGTGCCGAGGTCATTGATGACCTGCATCAGCGTCTCGACCGCGTCCGATGGCCAGAGATGCCGTTCGATCCGGGCTGGTCCACTGGCACAAGTGACGGGGTCCTGCGGGAACTCGTCGACTACTGGCGGAATGAGTACGACTGGTTCGCCGTACAGGACGAACTCAACCGTCTCGACCATCGTCTGGCCCTCGTCGACGGCGAACGCCTGCACTGCGTGCTCTACGATGCGCAGAGTGCGGGCGATGTCGCGGACGTCCCGCTCCTGCTATTGCACGGCTGGCCGGGCTCGTTCCACGAATTCGGGCGGGGGGCTGAACGGCTGCGCACCGGGTCGAGCGACACACCAGCCTTCAATCTGGTCGTCCCCTCGTTGCCCGGATTCGCCTTCTCCGACGCGCCCCAAAGCCCGGGCGTCCACGCGGGTGTCATGGCAGACCGGCTGCACACCCTCATGCGGCAGCTCGGCCACGAACGGTACGGTGTGCAGGGTGGAGACTGGGGAGCCATCATCGGGAATCAGATGGCGCTCAAGTATCCAGACGCGCTGGTCGGATTGCACCTCAACTTCATTCCCGGCGGCCTGTCGCCCCTGCCTGACGGGGTCGAGCCTGGTGCCGAGGAACAAGCCTACCGGGCGTTCCGTGCCCGCTTCGGTGCCACGGAGACGGGCTACTCAGCCGTGCAAACCACCCGCCCCCAGAGTCTGGCCTATGCACAACAGGACTCGCCGGTGGGCTGGCTGGCCTGGATGCTGGAGAAGTACTGGGCCTGGAGCGATCACGACGAGGACATCTGGAACACGTTCTCCCGCGACGACCTGCTCACGACCGCGATGCTCTATTGGCTGCCTGGTCGGGTCCTGTCGGCGGCTCGCATCTACTACGAAACGGTCAACGCAGCGCCTGGCGGTCTCGTCGGCGGGCGCGTAGAGACGCCGACTGGATACGCCCGTTTTCCGGCTGAACCCTGGGGGCCGCCCAGAGAGATGGTGGAGCGACGCTTCAACCTGGTCCACTATTCGGAGCCGACCCAAGGCGGCCATTTTCCAGCTCTGGAACAGCCGGAGATCTGGTCTGGAGAGGTCTCAGCGTTCTTCGGCGGTCTGTAGACCGAACCTAACCCGACCCCCCTCGAACCGCGCGTTCTTAGAGGACCTACGTGACGCGTTCGTCTAGCCGCATGTGTCGGCGAGCGAAAATAATGACGTCAGGTTCACGCGGTGGGGCTCGACCGTGGTGATGTGCAGGCCCTTGACGGCGACCTTGTGCCCGTCCGCAAGCTGTCCGGTCGCGTTGACCGACTCCGGCGCCGTGAACTCTGCCCGCTGATACGAGGCCAGCAGCCCCTCGGCATCGAGAAAATCGGTGACCCCCACCAGCTGCAGGCGATTGGACCCCAGCGCCGCTTTACCCGCGTCCTCGACCTCGTTGAACGTGGCGAAGGGGAGCTCGGTCTCCGTGGGAGCCGTGGCACGGGTCAGAAACCACGAATCACCGTCCCGCTCGACGCAGCCGACGGTCGTCACCAAGGAGACGGTCGGCTTGGCCAGGTCGGATTCCTGCGCGACGAGATGGGGAGATATGCCGCATGTGATGATGGCGGTGACCGCCATCAGTAGCGTTCTTTTGATCATGTTGTGCCTCACGATGTTCGTTGCGTTCACGTCTTACGGTTTGGGATGTGCGAGCAACCACTCGACGACCAGTCGTGTGAAGTGGTCGGACAGCTCAGGGATGTGGGCGCCACCCCCGATCGTCCAGAGTTCTGCTGACCCGCCGGGCTTACATCCACCGGTGTAGCGCGTGACCGTCGACTCCATGCCGTCCAACGTCCGATCCAGATCGAGCGTGCCGGCGGCGCTGCCTTCGGCCGCGCAGCCGTTGCGTGCAGCCCAGTTCTCGACCGTCTGCTTGGCACCTGGATAGGTGCCGCCTCTGATGTCGCCGCCCTCATAGGCGATGGCACTATCGGCATCACCATGAATGTGGAGCACATGCACCGGATTCGGTGGCGTCGGGCGCTCGACAGACTGATCGGGCCCGGCGATGCTCGCAATGGCCGCGACGGTGTCCGAATGCTCGTGAGCCAGGCGGTGAGCCATGAACCCGCCGTTGGAGTGACCGAGGATGTAGACCCGTTTCGGGTCTATCTGATACTCCGTCTTGATCATGTCGATGATGCTGGCGATGTACGTCGAATCATCCAGTTCTTTCTGGCCCCAGACGCAGCAGGCGGCTGACGCGTTCCAGTACTGCGGGTTGCCATCGGCTTCCGACGGCGTACCGTCCGGAGCCACCATGATGAACCCGTAGTCATCAGCCAGCGCGCTCAGGCCCATGTACTCGTTCTGAGCGGCGCCAGTTCTGCCGTAGGTATGGAGCAACACGATGAGGGGCGCCGCCGAGTCGTTTGCGTAGCCGGACGGCACGGTCAGCGGCAACTCGCCGCGACCCGCATCGATCGACTGGGCCGTCGCGACGCTGCTCGCCGTGAAGAGAGCGACGATCGTGAGAACGACGCCGGAATAAGTCTTCTGCATGAAATAGCTCCTCTGTCCTGGCCCTAGAAGATGGCCAATGCGTTGACCGGCGAGCCGGTTCCGGTCTCGACGGGTAACGGCGCCGCAACGAACATGAACTCCCATCGGTTGAGCTCTGCCGCGGTCTCGGCGAGCGCTTCGAGATCTTGATTATCGAACAGGTCCACGCCCATCGCCACGATGGTCAGCAGATGGACCGGGAGTGTTACTCCCTCCACGCCATCCGGCGTGACGTCGGACGCGCCGTCGCCACCGAGAAACGAGATGTCCCGCGCCTTCAGCCACGGCGTCGCTGACACGTGTAGGCCCGCCATGCTCTGGGAGATGTCCCACGGCCCGACATCGGCGCGACGAGCCCAGCGCCCGGTTCGGATGAAGACGGCATCACCCGGCCGGACCGTCACCCCGGTCATCTCTTCCCAGGCGTCGAGATCCTCCATGTAGATCGGCGTGCCCGGTTCGAGGTACGGCACTCCTTTGAGACGGGGAATGTCGATCAGCACGCCCCGAGTCACGATGCCGTCCTGAAGGTTGGCGACCGACGCGTTCGTGCACCCGTCCTCGGTGATCGTGTCCTGCGACACGCCGTTGTACATCAGCCCCTTGTACATCATGTGACACAGGGCATCGATATGGCTGTGCGAGTAGCCGTGGTAGTGGATGTTGTAGATGTCGCTGACGCCGCCCCTGAACGGCGGTTCAGCCGTCGGGTCAGGGAGCCGGATCATGCTGCGCTCGAGCGGATTGGCCACGTCGGGCGCTTCGTCGGTCAACATCGGATGGGCCAGCGAGACCGTGATGCCCTCGGTGGCCAGCGCAATCGCCTCCAGGCGCTTCGCGGGTGTAATGAGGTTGGCCGCACCGAGCTGGTCATCGGCGCCCCATCGACCCCAGTTCGAGAGTTCTTCCATCAAACGCTCGATGTCGGCCAGGGTGAGGTCATGTGACTCGGCCGTGACCGTAGGCGGCGTGTAGGCCGGGGCCGCCGACGAGACGTCCTCGACCTCGACTTCGTCTTCGTTCTGGACCGTGTCGGAGGCCGGCGCGCAGCCAGTCAACAAGACGGTAAGGCCGGCTAGCGATGCACGCATCAGCAACCGTCTCATATGCTCCTCCACGTTACGGTCCATCATAGCGGCCGGATGCGAGTGGAACTATGTACGTCTTGGCAATTCTTAATCCGTATTAATGCTGTTTTTTGCACGTCTCGGCTGCCATATCATTAGGCCTCGTTTTGTACCCGCGCGTGTCTGGTCTCACCGTCTGACCGAGGCGGCGGGCGCTGTACCAACTGGAGGAGTCGTTTGAGAATCACCAATCTGTCCGTGCTTGCCGGTCTGTTGTGTTTGGCACCGTCAGTCGTCGATGCCCAGGTGAACGTGCCTGACTGGCGAGGAGAATCGGTCACCTTCACGGAGGGTTCCGTCGACTCGGGTGGGGTCAAGATTCAATATCACGAGGTCGGAGAGGGGCCTCTCGTGATCTTCGTGACCGGTGTGGCCAGCCCGTGGTTTGACTACAGGCACCAGTTTGCGATGCTGGCCGAGAAGTACCACGTCGTCTCCATCTCGACCCGCGGCACCCAGGGCAGCGACAAGCCGGCCGGGCATGAACACTACGCCACGGCCCGAATCAGCGACGACATCAGTGCGGTGATCGCGCATCTCGGCGAGGAGAAGGCGACGCTCATCGGGCAGGACAGCGGCGGGCTGCACGCGTGGCATTTCGCGGCGACGCGTCCCGAGCAGACGGAGCGTCTCATTTCGCTGGGGTCTGTGCACCCGGCGGGACTGGTCCGCGAGCTGATTGACGACCCTGATCAACAGGCGGGGAGCGCGTTCCAGTGGAACATGCAGGAGAACCCGACCGCGGGGCCTGACTTCTACGAGAGACTCAATGGCTCGCCGTCGTTGGACGCAACCGAGCCCGCGCACTTGGTCCAGCTTCGGACAGAGGCCAACGCGGCCATGGACGCCGAGTCGGTCGTCGGTTTTTACAAGATGAACTGGCCCGCGAGACCGGTGACGATGGATACCGTGTCGTTTGGGTTCAAGTATGGCGAGTTTCCGCCCGTTCAGGCCCCAACGCTCTTGATCTACGGCAAGGAATCGCCGTTCTTCCTGAACGCGACCCTCAACGACATGTGGAAGTGGGTTGAGGCGCCGCTCACGATTCAGGTCCTTCCTGGTGTGGGCCACGGGCCGCACCGCGAGGCGCCCGAGTTCGTGACCCCACGCGTCATGCAGTGGCTTGAGACCGGTCGATAGGTGAGAGGTGAGATGCTGATGTCAATGAAATCAACGCGCTCTCTATGTAGTGTTCTGCTGTTGGCGGTCGCCGCGATGCTGTGGCCCGCAAGCGCCAATGCGCAGGCGGCACAGGACGCGCCAACGTTCAATGCGGACGTGGGGCGGATCCTCTACGACAACTGCGCCACGTGCCACCGCGAGGGTGAGATCGCGCCGATGGTGCTGACGTCGTACAAGGCGGCACGCCCGTGGGCGCGTGCGATCAAGACGAAGGTTGTCTCGCGCGAGATGCCGCCGTGGTTCGCCGACCCGCGCTACGGGCACTTCCAGGACGTGCTGGCGATGAGCCAGGCGGAGATCGATACGATCGCCGCCTGGGTCGACGGTGGCGCGCCGGAGGGCACCGGCCCGGCGCCGGACGTCCCGGTATTTTCGAGCGATTGGCGTCATGACCGCCCACCCGACTACGTGGTCGAGATGCCGCTCGAAATCGAGCTGCCAGCTCAGGGCGAGGTCAACTACGTAGAAATCTGGATGGACAACCCTCGGACCGAGGACCTGTATCTGGAAGCTGTCCAGATGCGGGCCGGCAACCCGGCCGTCGTGCACCATGGGGGAATCTTCACGCGAGAACTCCCCCCGGGAACGAAGATCGGGGAGGAGCCGATCTACACCGGGAGTCAACTGGTGCCACAGCCGGTGCCGATCAATCCGAATGAAGGCCCGGAGGTCAAGCTGGCGAGAACACGGGCCGCCATGGAGGGGTTGAGCAGCGACGCACAGCTCATCTTTTACCGACCGGGCGGCGGGTACAACCGGTATCCGGAAGGTACCGCCAAGCGGGTGTACGGCGATCGGCCCCTCATGTTCCAGATGCACTACACCCTGACGGGCAAACCGGAAACCGACCGCTCGTCAGCCGGGTTCTGGTTTGCGAAGGAGCCGCCGCATCACCAGGTGTTGACCGTCGGCGCCGGCAAGTTGGGCGGTTCCGGATCGGTCCGCATCGTCGAGAACACCGAGCAGTTGGGAACGTCCCCGTTCGCCACGACCGCGGACTCGCCTCGGATTCCTGCCAACGCTGATGATTTCAAGGTCACCGGGATCTGGCCGATAGTCGATGACGTCACGATCTACGGCGTCTGGCCGCACATGCACTTCCGTGGCAAGGACATGACGTACATCATCAGCTATCCGGACGGCACCGAGGAGACGATGCTGAGCGTGCCGAACTACGACTTCAACTGGCAGATGGAGTACGACTTCGTCGAACCGCTGAAGGTGCCGGCTGGCAGCACCATCAAGACGGTCGGGCACTACGACAACAGCGTCAGGAACCGCTACAACCCGAGTCCTGACCAGGAAGTTCACTGGAGCGAACAGAGCTGGGACGAGATGTTCTTCATCTTTACGAAGTACACAGTCGACAAGAACGACCTCAGCCTGGAGAACTGACGACCGGTATGTCTCGAATAGATCTATCGCTCGTCGTCGCGGCGCTGCTGACCGCCAGCGTGGCGCTCGCGCAGCCCGCTGGGAACGCATCCGTCCCACGGGTGACCGGCTGGGGTGCCCCCGATCTGCAGGGCGTCTGGGATTTTGGCACGATGACGCCGCTTCAGCGCCCCGAAGGCCAGGGCGATGCGGCGTTTCTGAGTGAGGAAGAGGCGCAAGCCGCCGAAGCCGCGGTCGACGCGCGCATTGCCCAGGAGCTCGAGGTCGGGAGTGTCCTCAAAGCGGGAGAACGGCTACAGGCCGGCGACACCAACGCGGCCGCGCGCTACAACGAGTTCTGGATGGAGCGCGCCTCAAACGTAGTGCCAGACCGACGCACCTCGCTCATCATTGATCCGCCGAATGGTCGGCTCCCTGCGCTTACCGCGGCCGGGGAAGCCAGCCAGCAGATCGGGAACTATTTCGAAGATCGGCCGATGGGGCCTCCGGTTCGGGTGAGGGGGGCCGGCGCCGGTGTCGACCAACCCGAAGAGCGAGGTTTGGCCGAGCGGTGTCTCATTGGCTTCAACACGGGGCCTCCGGTATCGCCGAGCTCATACAACAACAACATCCAGCTGTTCCAGACGCCGGACACGGTTGTCATCTACAACGAGATGATTCACGACGCGCGGATCGTGCCGCTCGATGGCCGGCCGCATCTGCCGGACAGCATCCGTCACTGGATGGGTGACTCGCGTGGCCGCTGGGAGGGCGACACGCTCGTGGTCGAATCGACGAATTTTACCGACAAGACCGGCAGTTTCGATTCGACCTATACCTCCACGATTGGCAACGGTTTGACCTTGCATCTCACCGAGCGGTTCCGTCGGCTGGACGAGGACAATCTGGAGTACACCTACACGGTGAACGACCCGACCTATTTCACACGGCCCTTCACGGTGTCCCTGCCGATGCGCCGGTCGGACCAGCCGATGTACGGCTATGCGTGCCACGAGGGGAACCGCGGGATGGATGTGATTCTGCGCGGTGGGCGCGTGGCCGAGCTCGAACGCGAATCAACTCAACGTTGACGGACGACAGATAAAGGACCTGCGAAAATGAAGCGATTTCTTGGGGCGGCACTGATAGGCGTTGTCGGGTTGGCCGCGTGTGGCGGTGGTGGGATGGACGACGGCGGCGATGCGGCTCCGATGGCCGAACCGATGTCGATCGAGGCTTCAGTCGAGGTTCCGGCCTACGAATGGTCTCCGTTCTGGCCTCCCGCGTTGCCCAATGACTGGGTCATGGGCACGCCGACGTCCGTGTACGTCGATCCGCGAGACCACATCTGGGTGCTGCAACGGTTTCGGACCGTGCCCGAGGATCAGCGTGCGAACGCCGCGCCGCCGGTGATGGAGTTCGACGAAAATGGCGCGTTCTTGGCGGCATGGGGTGGTCCGGACTCCGGGTACGACTGGCCCGACACCGAGCACGGCATCTACGTCGATCATGTGAACAACGTCTGGGTCACCGGCATCAATCCACGCGCCGGTGACGCCGTCTCGGGTCGCTCTGACGACATGGTGCTCAAGTTTTCGCAGGATGGGTCGTTCCTGTTCCAGATCGGCGGACGTGGCACGAGTGGCGGGAACGCCGACACGGAGAACGTACGGCAGGCCGCCGATGTGGCCGTTCATGGCGACGAGGCGTTCATTGCTGACGGCTACGGAAACCGCCGCGTCCTGGTGGTGGATGCGAACACGGGCGCGTTTAAACGTCAGTGGGGTGCGTTTGGCAACGAGCCTGAAGACGCCTATGAGATCGGCCTGGCCAGGCCTGCTCCCCCCACCGCGGAAGATCCGCTCGTTACGGAAGGCGACGGTCCGGACCAGTGGGGCGTCGTGCATGGAATCGGTGTCTCGAACGACGGTCACGTGTATGTCGCCGACCGCGACAACCGCCGCATCCAGGAGTTCACGATCGACGGCGAGTATCTGAGACAGACCTTCGTCAACCGCACCGGACCGGCGCCGAATACCGCGTCGCGGGTTGTCTTTTCTGGCGACGCGGAGCAGCGCCTGATCTACACCAACGACTTCGCCAACGGGAAGATCTGGATTCTGGATCGCGAGACCATGGAAGTCGTCGGAGAGATTGGCTCGCAGGGGACCGGCCCCGGGCAGTTCAGCCTGCTCCATCACATTGCGATCGACTCGAGAAACAACATCTACTCCGCCGAGGTCGGCCCGAACGGACGCCTCCAGAAATTCGTCTCGTGGCGCACGTCGAGCACCATGGTCAACCCGTACCAGATGGTTGAGAATTGGCCGACCCTCCCAGACGGGATGCAGTGGGGCGCCGCCATCGGCATGATCCCGGACGAGACCGGCGGGACCTGGATGATGTTCCGGTCCGAGCCGCCACTCAACTACATCGACGCCGACGGCCAGTTTACGAAGAGCTTCGGCGACGGGGTCATCGACACGGCCCACGGGTTCTGCATGGACGGCGACGGTAATCTCTGGGCGGGTGACAGTGGGCCGTTCCGGGCCACCCCGGAAAGCGCCGGGCGCGGGTTCCAGCTCCACAAGTTCAGCCCGGACGGCGAGCTGCTGCTGAGCCTCGGTCAGGCCGGGGTTTCTGCCGCCGGTGAGGACACGTTCATCGGTCCCACCTCCTGCGCGCTGGCTCCCAACGGGAACATCATCGTCGCCGATGGCCACTGGCCGCGCCCGGCGAGCGCCCAGCAGGACGGCGACCGTCTCGTCGAGATCACCACGGACGGCGAATTTGTTCGCTCTGTGGGGTCGTTCGGTTCGCGTCCGGGCCAGTTCATGGGACCGCACGACCTCGCATACGATTCCCAGGGTCGGCTGTTCGTGGCTGACCGGTCGAACAACCGCATTCAGATCTTCGACCAGGACATGCGCTTTGTCGACGAGTGGCGTCACTTCGGTCGTCCCAGCGGCATCACCATCCTGGACGACGACACCATGATCGTGGCTGACTCCGAGTCGTCCCTGTCGGTTGGGGGACCGCCTCAGGCCCCCGAAGGCCCAGGCCGTCCCGACCGCAACCCTGGCTGGCAGGTGGGAATCCGGATCGGCAACGCCCGAGACGGCTCGCTGCATCAGCTCATCCCTGGCGCGCGCCCGGAGGGCATGGCCGCCGACAACCAGGGCAACATCTTCGCCGGGCTGACTTCGAACTGCGCGGCCAGTCCGTCAGGGGGCTGTCTGCAGAAGTGGGTCAAGCGGTAACTGCAACCCCGGAGCACCTATGTCCAGACCCAGTAGCGCGCATGGTGGTTGGAAGGTCCTGGCCACCGGCTGCCTCGTGGCCGCTAGTGTCGCTACTGGTTCCGCGCAAGGCCCGGCACAAGAGGACGTCCGTCTTGTCACCGCGGTCCAACAGCAAGACACCGCTCGTATAAGGCAGTTACTGGATGACGGTGTAGACGTTGCCGTCGCGCGCGCCGACGGTGTTACCGCGCTGCTCTGGGCGGCCCACTGGGACGACCAGGCGACCGCCGACCTGTTGTTGACGGCGGGCGCCGATCCCAACGCCTCAGAAGATCAGGGCGTGACACCGCTGTCACGCGCCGCTGAGAACACCAGCGTTTCCATGGTGGCGGCACTGCTGACGGCGGGTGCCGACGCGAACCAAGCGCAAGACAACGGATTGACGCCGTTGATCACGGCGGCCGGCACCGGCAGCGTCGAAGTGGTGAGTGCGCTGCTCTCGGCCGGAGCCGAGGTCAACGTCCGGACCAAAGAGACCGGTCAGACCGCGTTGATGTGGGCCACCGCCAACGCCCATCACGACGTCATGGAACTGCTGGTCGATGCCGGCGCCGACGTCGAGGCCCAGTCCGACCTCGGGTTCACGCCCTTGCTGTTCGCCACCCGGAACAACGATGGCGAGGCCGCTCGGCTCCTGATCGGGGCCGGCGCCGACGTGAATCACCCCGGCTCAGACGGCACCCACCCGGTGGCTCTCGCCGTTGTGAGCGGTCACGCCGATTTCGTCCGGTTTCTCCTGGCGCAGGGCGCCGACCCGAACGGCACGATGCACGGCGCGAGCGCCCTGCACGCGGCGGCAGGCAACGTCGACGTGTGGATCCGGGACTGGCTCCGCAGCCGACACGTCATGATCGGGATCGGGGGGCGTAAGACCACCGGGCTGCCAAAGGACGAGCGGTTCGGGGTCGTGACGGCGCTGCTCGCGGCCGGGGCCGACCCCAACGCCCGGATCGAGGTCTCCACCACCATGGAGGCATGGGTCTCTGGCAAGCTCGGCGCACGCGATGCCCAGGCGATGGGCACGGGCGACCTCAGCGGGGCGACCCCGCTCTGGGTCGCCGCCTTCCGGGCGAACCGCGAGTCGCTGATGTACATCAACAACGGCCGTATGGCGGCTCCGGAAGAGGCGCTGCGGAGCGAGCCTGAGGAGGTGCGCATCGTCCGGGCCCTGCTCGATGCCGGCGCCGACCCGCTGCTGGCGACCACGGACGGAACCACACCCTTGATGGTGGCGGCCGGACTCGGGCACTCGACGTTCGTCAAGGCCCCGCAGAGCCTGCCGTCCCAGTCGGCCGAGGTGGCCGTGCGGATGCTGGTCGAGGCGGGCGCCGATCTGAATCGAGCGAATGAGGCCGGCTTCACCGCGCTGCACGGAGCCGCGTTCCGCGGTCTCACCGAGGTGGCCGAGTATCTGGTGGCCCAGGGGGCGAACATCAACGCGCAGGACTTCCGCGAACGCACCGCGTACTCGATTTCGGAAGGCGCCTACCAGGCGTTCTACGTCCAGGAATGGCCCGCCCTGGCGGCACGCTTGATCGAGCTTGGCGCCGATCCGACGCTGGGGGCCGGCGGACGCGACAGCGAGCGGGATCTGGCACGGCGACTCGCCGAAGAGGCGGGCAAGCCATGAACGCTTCGGTGCTCGCGGGTTCGGTTGTGCTCACGCTGGGACTGACCCCGCTCGGGCTGCAAGCCCAGGAAGCGCCCGCGCCGGTCGACCGGGCGTTGCTCGATCGCTACTGCGTCACGTGTCACAACAATCGGCTGCGCACGGGTGACCTGTCGCTGGACGACATCGACGTGACCGACGTGGCGAGTCACGCGGAGGTACTCGAGAAGGTCGTACGGAAGTTGCGCGCGGGACAGATGCCGCCACCCCGTCGGCCGAGGCCGGACCCCGCAGCGGCGAGTGTGTTCGTCGCGTCGCTAGAGACGGAGCTCGACCGCGTGGCGGCCGCGGCGCCCAACCCTGGGCGGGTGTCCGTGCACCGGCTCAATCGTCTCGAGTATGTGCACGTCATCAACGACCTGCTGGCGATCGAGATCGACCCGTCGATGCTCCCGGTCGACGACGCGGGCATCGGGTTCGACAACAACGCCGACGTGCTGTCGGTCACCCCGGCGCTGATGGCCCGCTATCTGTCAGCCGCCACGAAGATCAGTCGGATCGCGTTGGGCAGCCCCCAGGCGATCCGTCCGTCGGTGCAGGTGTATCGCACCTCGGAGTTCGCCTTTCAGGACGCGCGGGCGAGCGAGGACATGCCGTTCGGGACTCACGGCGGTCTGGGCGCGCGCCACGTCTTCCCCCTGGACGGTGTCTACGAGTTCAAGATACGGCTCCAGCGGAACGGCGTCGGCGACACGATCAGAGGCATCGACTCCGAGCACGAGGTGCAGTTGCGCGTCGACCACGAGCTTGTGGAGCGCTTCTCGGTCGGAGGCAGATATCCAGGGTTCGATCCAGGCATCCAGAACGCGATTCCGGAGGACGACGTCGAGAATCAGCGGCTGCATACCTATCGGCTCACGGCCGACGACCACCTGGAGATCAGGATGCCGGTCCAGGCCGGTGTGCGCCTGATCACCGCCGCGTTCACCGACCTGGCGCCGACGATGGCCGAAAGCGTGCCGCTGGTACCGGCGGTCCGGCCCCAGTTGATCTTCAGCGACGATGCGGGGGAGCCCGGCATCGACACGCTGCAGATTGCCGGGCCGTTCGAGGGCAGATTGCCCGAGTTCACGCCAAGCCGTCAGCGAATTTTCACCTGCCGGCCGACTGCCGTCTCTGACCACGAGCCCTGCGCGCGCGACATTCTGGAGCGGCTCGTGCGTCGCGCGTATCGCCGTCCGGCGACCGAGGCAGATGTCGGCGAGCTGATGCGACTGTTCGCGACCGGTCGCGAGAGCGGGACCTTCGACGACGGTATCGAGCTGGCGCTCGAAGGCCTACTGTCGTCACCGTCGTTCCTGTTTCGCATCGAGCAGGACCCGGACCTGTCCGCCGGCGCTGTGTATCGGCTCTCGGACCTCGAGCTGGCGTCTCGCTTGTCGTTCTTTCTGTGGAAGAGCCTGCCGGACGAAGCGCTGCTCATGCTGGCCGAGGAGGGACGGCTGAGCGAACCGGGTGTCCTGGCGGAGCAGACCGAACGCCTGCTGGGGGACCCGAGAGCGACACGGTGGATGGACGATTTCATGGAGCAGTGGCTGACGGTGCGCAACCTCGACAGCCATGTGCCGAACCCTGAGCGGTTTCTCGACTTCAGCGACAACCTGCGCGACGCGATGGCACAGGAAACCGAGCTGTTCTTCCGGTCCCAGGTACGGGACGACCGTCCTCTGCTGGACCTGCTCAGCGCCGACTACACCTTCATCAACGCGCGGTTGGCCGGACACTACGGAATACCGGACGTCTACGGGAGTCACTTCCGGCGCGTCGCCGTCACCGACCCGGTCCGCCAGGGACTGCTGGGCCACGGCAGCATCCTGACCGTCACGTCATACGCCGACAGGACATCAGTCGTCGTGCGAGGCAAATGGGTGCTCGAGACGTTGCTGGGCGCGCCACCGCCGCCGCCGCCACCCGACGTGCCGTCGCTGGAGGAGAACAGCCCCGACGAGGCGCCGACGTCGCTCCGCGAGAAGATGGAGCAGCACCGGGCGAACCCGGTGTGCGCTGCCTGTCATGCACCGATGGATCCGATCGGCTTCGTGCTCGAGAACTTCGACGCGACAGGACGGTGGCGCGAGACCGACGGCGGTGCGCGGATCGACACACAGGCGACCATGACCGACGGGAGCACGATCAACGGCCCCGCGGAGGTGCGCACGCACCTGCTTGGCCGAGGGGATGAGATTGTGCACACCGTGACAGAGAAGCTGCTGTCCTATGCCCTGGGGCGCGGGCTTGATTACTACGACGCCCCGACTGTGCGCCGGCTGATCCGCGAAACCGCGGGCCACGACCACCGCTGGTCCTCCCTGGTGCACGGCATTGTTCAGAGCCTGCCGTTCCAGATGCGGCGGATGAGTGACCCGAATGACGGCGCCGAACCTGACACGGTCGCGCAGCGCTAGAGGAGCTACGTAATGTTCATCACCAAGAAGGCGCTGCCGCGCCGGACCGTCCTCCGTGGCCTTGGGGTCACGCTGGCGCTCCCGTGGCTCGAGAGCATGGTGCCGGCGCTGACGGCGCTCGCGCAAAGCGGGGCGGCGCCCGCCCGTCGGTTGGGAGTCTTCTACGCGCCCAACGGGATGTCGATGGGCTACTGGTCACCGCAGTCGGTAGGGGCGATCGACCAGCTTCCTCCGACGCTCCAGACGCTGCAGGCTCACAAGGATCGCGTGTTGATGCTGGGTGGCCTCAACCAGGCGGCCGCCGTCGAAGTGGTGCGAGCCGGCGCGCACGCTCGCTCGTCAGGCGTGTTCCTGACCTGTGTGCCGTTCACCGGTTCAGAAGCGACGGTCGTGGCGGCGACCACGATGGACCAGCTGGCCGCCAGGCAGTTCGGGCAGGAAACCCAGATCGCGTCGCTTGAGCTTGGCATCGAATCGCCCGCCCTGCTTGGCGCCTGCGACGGCGTCAGCTGCTCCCTGACGAACACCATCTCGTGGAGCTCGCCGACGACCGCGTTGCCGATCGACAACGACCCAAGGTCGGTGTTCGAGCGCCTGTTCGGTCTCAGCGGCAGCACGGACCCCGAAGCTCGTCTGGCCCGCCTCCAACGCGACCGTAGCATTCTCGACATGCTGACCGAGCACACCGCGAGGCTCAGCACCCGACTGGGTCCCGCCGACCACGCCAAGTTCGAGGAGTATCTCGATTCCGTGCGAGATGTCGAGCGTCGCATTCAGATGGCCGAGGAGCAGGGCTCGCGCGAGCTTCCCGTCGTCGACCAGCCCCTGGGGATCCCGACCGACTACGCGGAGCATGCGGAGCTGATGACGGACTTGCTCCTGCTGGCCTATCAGACCGACCTCACGCGGGTGAGCACATTCATGCTCGGACGTGAGATCAGCGCGCGAGCCTACCCCGA